>NZ_JBNPVS010000005.1:0-377626 GCF_050434225.1 Paraburkholderia sp. GAS32
CGCTTCAAATTCATCGATCTCTTCTGTCATTGCGATCGCCCGCAGTCTCTATTACTTCATACTACCAGGTATCGCTTTTTATTGACACAGTAAGAATAGATGTATGACGCGATAATCGACAGTTCGCGCGACACATCTCCGACCGCGTTCAGCTCGATACCGCGCGAACGCACCTCGCCAGTCTGCACGGAGGACGTGCCGGTCGGGTCGAGATTCGTCGGTGTCGGTGTCACGACGTTCGTCTGGTTGATCTGATAGACGACTGCGCTCAACATCAGGTTCTTGCGCGGCGGCTGCCAGCGCAGGCCCGCCTCGATCTGCCTGCCGCGCGTCGGCTCGGGCAATCCGCCGCCGAACATCCTCACGCCGATAACCGGATTGAACGAGGTCGAATAGCCGACGTACGGTGACAGCCCGTAGTCGCCCTGGTACGTGAGGCCGACGCGGCCCGAGAACGCGCTGACATCCTGTTTCGTCTGTGTGCTGGCCTCGTGGTCGTCCTGCTGCATGTTGACCCAATCCTCGCGGCCGCCGAGCGTCAAGGCCCAGCGGTTCCATTTGACCTGGTCCTGCGCGTACACGCCGAACGTGTTCATTGCCGTGTGCAAGTCCTGGCGGCCGAACGACGTCGTGCCCGAGAAGATCGCGGTCGTGACCGGCGTGTAGACCGGGTTGTAGAGGTTCAGGTCCGGCGCCAGTGCGAGCCATATGCTGTCGGTCGTCGTCTGCCGGTTGTACTGAAAGCCGAGCAGCAGCAAATGCTCGAGCGGCCCCGTGCCGAAACGCGCCTGCGCGTTGTTGTCGATGTCGAAGCGGCTGTAGTTCAGTTGAAACAGCCCTGCGTAACGAGTAATGTCGGTCGTGCTGCCCTCGGCAAGACCGCCGCCGAAGACCGACGCGTCGTCAAGCGACAAGTGCATCCAGCGCAGGTTCTGGCGCAACGTCCAGATCGAATTCAGATCGTGCAAGAACTGGTAGCCGAGCGACCACTGTTTCTTCCGGTAGTCATTAAATGTCGGCTCTCCCGTGTAGACGTCATGTGACAGTTGACCATTCGGGTTTGGCAGTACGGTGCCCTGCGCGGGCAGGAAGTTGTGTGAAATATCATTCCAGTCCTGCAGGTAGGTCGCAGTAAGCGTCAACGAGGTGTCAGAATCCGGCCGCCAGCGGAGCGACGGTGCCAGCGCGACGCGCTGGTCCGCATTCGGGCCGCTCAGCGCATTGCCGTCGCGCGCGACGCCAACGAAGCGATACGCGTACTTGCCGTCGTCGTCGAGCCTGTCGCCGATGTCGAGCATCGTCTGCTTGCGCGCGTAGTTGCCGATCTGCACGTCAACCTCGCGCACGCGCTCGCCGTCGGCCTGCTTCGTCTGCACGTCGACGATCGCGCCCGGATCTCCGGCCCCATACAGAACCGACGCTGGCCCGCGTAGCACAGTGATGCTGTCGATCATGTACGGGTCGACGCGCCAACTCGCGATGGGTGTCGTATTCGGCGCTTGCAATCCGTCGACGAACAAAGTCGGCGTAAAGCCGCGTAGTGCTGCATACAAATCGGTGCGGCTGTCGGATCCAAACGATGCGAAGCCTGGCACGTAGTGCAGTGCCTGGTTGAGGTCGGTCGCGCCCGTCATTTCGATCTGCTGCGCAGTGACGACGTTGATCGTTTGAGGAACCTCGGTGATCGGCGTGTCGGTCTTCGTGCCGGTTGTGGTGCGTTTGCCGACGAGCCCGACTGACGACAGGTTCGCCACGTCTTTCACTTTTATCTCCGACAGCGTGACGCCGGGCGCCACATCCGCCTGTACCGCGGTGTCCTTCGCTTGCGCATCATTCGCTGGTTGCGTCACCTGCGCGTGCGCGTGGCCGGTAGCCGCTGCGCAAAATATCCCCCTCGCAGCAACCGTGATCGCACGTCGCCCCGTGCCCGTTGCCCACCCCATCTTCTGTTACTCCATCTAGCTGGCCGCCTGCTCGGCCGGCCCGTTTTTCAATGAGCGACAACCGTCCGGCCGTCGCTCCCATTCCAGGTTGCGCGGCCAACACCGGTGACAGCATCCTGTTACGTTACCAGGGGCGCGAGACATCGTTTGTTTCGTGCGGTGCGAGAGCAAGAGCCTCGATGCCTGCGAAATCCAGCGCTTCGAGGCAGCGCCGCATTTCAGTCAGAAACGCTGCGCACGAGGGGTGAATCCTGATCATGTTTTCTATCCATCGCTCTATGTCCGTCAGGCGTCCGTCCTTCGCGAGAACTGCCAGTTCCCGGCGGTCGCTCTCAGGAGGAGCGGAAACGGCGAACCCGTGTTTGCGTTGTGGGCGGATATGAGCAGAGCCGCCGGAAGAATACTGTGCGACGTTCGACGGCGAAGCATCCGCATCTTCCGTAATGGGAGCGATGAGTCCGAAAGAAAACGAGGTGCCACGTTGCGGCGCGCTTGAAACGCGCAAGTCGCCGCCCATTGTGTTGACAATGCGCTGCGCAATAATGAGGCCGAGGCCAGTGCTACCGTTCACCGCCTGTATCTGGCGAAAAGCCGTAAAGAGTTTCGATTGCGCTTCAATGTCGATACCGATGCCGGTATCGGCGACCTCAAAACTCATGTGCCATTGATCGTCCTGCAGGCGCGCGCTCACGGTCATCGTGACGAAGCCGTCGCGGGTGAACTTGGACGCGTTCGACAGCAGATTGAGCAATACCTGTTGCAACCGGCGGCCGTCGATCGTCAATCGACGGGGCAACGACGTCAGTGCCCGATAGTTGAACTGGTTGTTCAACTGCGCGCAGAGTGCGAGCGCGTATTCGGCAATGTCATCGAGAAGTGCAGGCAGGTTGGTTGCGACCGGGGCGATATCCAACGGCTGCAACTCAGTTTTCGCGTACCCGACTAGTTCGTCGATCAGGCCGAGTTGATAGTTTACGCTGCGCTCGATTGCCTGGATCGGTCTCACCTGCTTCGAATCCGCCAGATCCCGTAGCTGTCTGGCGTAACCCGTAATCGTAGCGAGCGGCGCACGGAGGTCATGACTGACATAACCCAAGGTTTCGATCAGTTGCTGGTTTTTCTCCTCGGCGTAAAGCAATGCTTCGTTCAGCTCCAATGTGCGCTGCGCAACCTGTTCGCGTAGTCGGTCGTGTTCGGTTCTTTGCCAGTCTGCAAGTTCGGTCCTTGCCGCTATTCGCTGCTTTCCGACGTGGTTTATCCACGCTGCAAGCACAATAAGGTTGGTGGCTAAGCCAATAATTGCAACGACGGGGTTCGGATGAATGTCGGACTTCAGCCAGGCGAGAGCTGTCGGCAAGGACCCGAGCGTTTCGAGCATGCGCAACGCAAAGCTGAACAGCGAGAAGATCATGACGAGCAGCATGATCCGCGCGGTGGGGGTCGACTGACGCGCGAGGCGTGCAGCGATAATCACCGTGAAGACACCGAACAGCGCATTGACATACACGCCGACTTGCGCGAACACGAACAGATTGCCGAATGCGGCGCCTATTGCGGCAACGCACTCCAGCAACGCAAACCCGAACAGTATGTAGCGTGCTGGCAGGTTTGCTTTTTCGCTGTGAGAGATGCGCAGGATAAAGACAATGAACAGCAGCACGGCAGTACATCCGAGCACCGTCACACTTCTCGCACTCCACTCGGTTGCGAACGGCCACAAATATAGCTTCGTATAGCCGCGATCCGCAGCTTCGAACAGCGCTGTCATGGCACACAGTGCTGTCAGGACGAGAAACGAGAAACTGCGGGAAAAATAGGCGATGAGCAGCGCGCACCACGCCAGTGCAAGTGTGCCGCCAATCAATCCTCCGTCCCAGAGCGCTGCGCGTTTCTCCAGCGCGTCATATGCCGCTGCGGAATACAGCCTCGGTTCGAGCGTGAGTGCGGTATCGCTGGCCACCCGGATGAGGAAAAGGCACTGTTCACCGGGAGCGAGCGTGAAATCCGCCAATGGATAGCGGGACGAAAAGGGCTGGGATGCGAGGCGGGCGGGATAGATGACGTCATGTGTCCAGTGGCCGCTGCGTCCGGTGTAAAAGTCTACGTTCTCGAGGCGCGCGTCCGGGAGCACGAGAACGAGCGGGAGGGCCGTTGAACTGTGGTTGCTCACCGATACGTGGAGCCACCATGCCGAGTGGGTGAAACCTGGCTTCAGTCGACTCCGTTGCATGGGAAGGAAGCCTTGCGTGGCTCCGGCGGACAGTGTGAGTATGTCGTCCAATCTCATCTTGCCCGAGACGTCTTCGAATACCTGCACCTGGTCCAGGGTGGGGACCCGTTGTGTCTGTTTCCCAGTGGCGTCGAGACCGACGGCCAAAGAGTGAGTGGCCCACCAACTCAGACATAAGAACAGTAAGCGGAGCCACCGAGTCGTAGTCATGATGTCGTTACTCTGCCTCGAGGGCGGGTTCCACGGTATCAGCCAGATCCCGACTGCGAAATTCCTCCCGATAGGTTGACGGGGGCATACCAAATCGCTCGCGAAACGCCGTGGCGAAATTCGCGGCACTGGAAAAGCCAATTTCTTCGGCGATGCTGGCGATACTCAACGGGGTGCTGCTCAATAGCTTTTGTGCAATCCGCAAGCGTTCGTCGCGGAGATACTCGAATACTGTTTGGCCAAGGTTGTCCCGAAACGCACGCGACAGTCGTTTTTCATTGGTCCCCACGAGGCGGGCGAGTTGTTCGACCGTTGGCGCATCGTTCAGCCTTTGCGACAAATGTCGAATGGCCGCGCGAACGATGACGCTGTTGCCTGTGAAGTCCGAAGCGGATACCTCATCGTCGGTGTGCCGATTACCGCGCGTCCGGGCGAGGTGTACGCGAATCCGTGCAAGTACCTCGTCCGCCTCGAATGGCTTGAGCACGTAGTCCACGCCACCGATTTCCAGACCGTTGATCCGATCGTGAAGGTCCCCAGCCACGGTCAGAAATATGACGGGAATCGCAGAGGTGCGGGGGTCAGCGGCAAGCAGCCGGCAGGCGGCGAATCCATCCATCCGCGGCATCCGTACGTCCATCAGGATCAGGTCGGGTGAAATCGCCAGTGCTCGTTGATACGCCTGTGACCCGTCGAATCCGACGCTGATCCGGCATCCAGCGTTGCGCAGCACATCAATTAGCAATCGAAGCTGGTCTGGCTGGTCGTCTACCACAAGAAGATGGGCATCCGTGAGGGCAGTGTTTCGGGGCGACATCGTGTAGGCGAAAGGAGCTGACGGGTACGTTCCTGGTTAACGGCGGCTGATTGCTCAGCTTGAGGCTCGCGGGGATCGGTCGCCAGCATAAAGCCGCGAAGCGTACCAGATTGTTAATTCAATTTAAATCGAGCGGTTTCCACACGGATAGCAAAAGAATTTTCCCTCCGGCAAAGCATTTCGTCCCTCGAGCAAAACGATTGCGGCAGTAACGCTGCCCATAATTCCTCGCGTCCTTACACAAAGTTGCTAATTCATACATTCGTAAGTGTAGGAATCAGCGGCTTGACTGCGACGGTCGACGCCCTGTAGCGACAGGCGCTATCGAACGGCACGCCGGGAAAAACAGACGGCGCGGGCAAGCCAAAGACTCATCAAATTGAGCGTGACGGAGACCAGATATGAATCCCTTTATTGATCATCAGACAAGCGAGAGCGGAACGTAATGAACAAGAGCAGATATAAGTTGGTTTGGAATCGTCGACTTGGCGCGGTGGTCGCGGCAGCCGAGACGCAGCGCGGCGTGCAGGGCGAAGCGGGACAAACGGAAATGGGGCAGGGTGGTGGTCCGCTCACGTCCAAAGTGCCGCTGGTTGTATTGACAGCACTCATGCTGTCGGCGGGATATGCGCATGCGGACAACCTTGCAGTGGGCGGTGAAACCGGAACTACCGTCGTAACGATTGGTGGTGCAACGGCGCCGGTCGCCAGTACTGGCGGAGGTGGTTTCGTTGCTGCGGCTGGTGCCGACGGCTCAAGCCAGAATACTGCCGTTGGCGTTAATGTGTCAGCGCAGGGCGGGGCCGCAACCGCATTGGGCGATACGGTTACGGCGAGCGGTCAGAATGCCACGGCAGTCGGCGCTAATTCGGTTGCAAGCGGAAATAACGCTGTAGCCTATGGCGGTGGCGCGAGTGCAGTCGGATCGGGCGCAACCGCCTTGGGCGCACAAGCGTCGGTCACCGGAGCAAATTCAACCGCGATAGGTAATCACGCTTCTGCAACTGGTAACGGTGCATTTGCAGCAGGGGTGGGCGCAGTCGCAAACGGCGGTGCATCCTTCAACTCCGCAATTGCGATTGGGGCAAACGCGACTGCAACGTCGACTACGCCTGCCTCGCCCATTGCAATCGGCCCGGGCGCCCAGGCACTAAACGGCGAAGCCGTCGCCCTCGGAAATGGCGCTTTTGCGCAAGGCAACGGCTCCGTTTCCATGGGCGTGAGCGCTAATGCGGCAGTAGCGGGTACGGTTGCACTGGGCGGTCTCGCACAGGCGACGGGCGCCAATTCAATCGCGATCGGTAACGCGGCCGTGGCTTCGACCGCCGAATCGACGGCGCTCGGTTCCGGCGCTGTCACACGTGCAGCAACGAACGTGAGTAGCGTCACATTGAACGGGGTTACGTTCGGTGGCTTCGCAGGCGCGACGCCGACCGGTGTCGTGAGTATCGGCGCGGTGGGTCAGGAACACCAGTTGCAAAATGTCGCCGCAGGGCAGATTAGCGCAACGAGTACGGACGCGGTGAACGGCTCGCAGCTTTTCTCAATTGCTTCGCAGGTTTCGGCACTCTCGACCAATCTGACGTCAATCACCACCACGGTCGACAAGATCTCGACATCCGGCTCGAATGGCACGGTTGCAGACCCGACAGGTACGGCAGTTGGTAACAATTCGGTCGTATCCGTTCCCAACGGAACGGCTGTTGGTAACGGCTCGAATGTCTCGGGTCAAGATGGTACGGCAATCGGCACGAACTCGACAGTCACGGCTTTGCGTGCAACCGCCATCGGCACGAATTCCAAAGTTACAGGCACGGATTCGACCGCAATCGGCACCAACAGCCAGGCCACCGCGAATAATTCGGTTGCCCTGGGTGCAAATTCGGTCGCAGACCGGGACAACACGGTTTCGGTCGGTGCGCCGGGTGCTGAGCGTCAGATTACCAACGTTGCAGACGGTACGGCTCCGACTGATGCAGTCAACGTGCGGCAGTTGAATGGCGCAATCAACAGCGTTCGCGATGACATGCAGAAATATCGCCGTGACGCGAGCGCGGGTACAGCATCCGCAATCGCCATGGCGAATTTGCCGCAAGCTGTGTTGCCGGGTGAGAAGGTTGTAGCACTCGGAGCAGGCAACTACGGCGGGCAGTCTGCGATGGCTCTGGGTCTGTCGGTCGCGACGCAAAAGTGGATGGTCAAAGGCTCGATTACTACGGGTGTTTCCGGTCACGGTTCCGTGGGTGCAGGCGCGGGCGTTGGCTATCGCTGGTAAGTAATTTGTCGGTATCCCGCTGCTGCCGCCCTTGTGTCGCGGCAGCGGGCGAAGCGCCGGGGAAAGTTGCAGAGGAAGAGCATGTTAATAAAAGTGCGAACTGGCACGAAAAGAAAATGCTTCAATAATCCGCTCCCGCATCTACGAAAAACGAATCAGTCGGCGCGGGCGGACGTTGAAGGAGTAGAAGCGTCTGGGAACACAGCAGTATCGAATGAATTTCCATTTCATTTTCACTCCCTGGCTTTCACAAGGGCGTGAGAACAATGGCGAGACTGGAAGAGTCTTCGTTATCTGTCTTGCATGAATTTAATTAATAAGAATTGTTTCACAAAACTGACTTAAAAAATACCGGGGAAAGTACAGGAAATCCTTAGTTTTCCGTAAGGAAATCCCGATGCGTATTTAATCTGTATGGCGTTGAAAGGATTATGAAATAAATTACGTTCGGCGTATCGATGACTTTCGCAGCAAAGCTCGGCAGCCCGCTGGTAGCAATTTATGGCCGCAATGCAAACACCATGCCGCGTCGAGCGCGACGCAGTCCAAAGGCGAATTCGCAATAGGTTCATGGCTCACCAATTGTTAAATTTCGCAATGCCCAGATGTCGCAAAGGCTTTTTGTAGACAAATGAAAAGACCTATGAGAAAGTTCCCCGCGAGCACTTAACTTTCTTTCCATTACACGATTTAATAAAGAGAGATGTCGCATTCGATGCGAATAGCTTGGCGGCCTTCGTCTCACATAGTGCTCAAGATGTTGCGAGAAAGAAAAGCGGTGCGTGTAGCCTGGCGCAAGACTATTTGTCATGCCACGAGCCGAGGGAACGTTGCAACAGGCTACTGAGGGGCAGTAACGATGAATATCCCAGTCGGAACAGAGCCGGGCACTGGCTCGGCGAAAAAAGCGCATCAGTCTGGCCGGCAATTGGCGCTCCGCCACGCGACCGCCTTTCCTCTGCGTCCCCCCTTCGGACCTTCATAACCCAGACATTCGTCGAACGCATCAGCGGCCAGCTCCGCCGAAATCCGGCCATCGGACCGACCCTCATCGCCTAATTAGTCATGCGAATTACATCGTCTGCGTGGGTATTCGCTCGCGCTCAGAATTCGTCATTCACCGAGGGCGGAAACAACTTGCCGGAGCTCCAGCGCTAAAGCAACTCGCGCCGTAGCGAGACGTCTTAAACACTATAAATAGGCATCCTTAGTAAATAGGGTGCATGCACACGCTCGTGCTTATGAACTTCTCATTTCAATTATCTGGTGAGGCAACGACATGAACAAAGCATATCGGACCATCTGGAACAAGGCGCTGGGCGCCTTCGTAGCCGCGTCGGAGTTGGACACATCGCGCGGCAAGGGAAAGTCAGGAGCGGCTGCCTCCCTATGCGATGGGCGCAGCGGTGAACATGGTGCTTCGGCGCTGCACGGTTCCAGTCCGCGTGTCGTCACCGTACTGTTGTTGATGGGTTTGGGGGGGTGGGCCGCGCAGGCGCAGGCGCAGGTGAGCTGCGCTACGGCACCCTTCAACTTCTATAGCGGCAGCACCACGTGCGTGGGCTTTCAGTCCACGGCCTCTGGAGGCGGAGCCACTGCGGTAGGTTATGCCGCCAGCAGTACGGGACTTAATGCCTTGTCCTTCGGCTTTCAAGCCATTGCGAGTGCTACCAACGCCATTTACATGGGCGCGCGCACTGCTGCGGGTACCGGCGCGACCGCAGAGTCGGCGATTGGCATCGGTACGGATGTCGTCGCTAACGGCTCGGCGGCCATCGGGATTGGCGTTGACGCTGTCTCGAGCGGCAACCTGTCAACTGCCGTCGGCCCCTCGGTGAAAGCAACTGGAGACAACAGCGTTGCAATGGGTGCGAGTGCCAACGCTGCCGCGTCGGGTGCGGTCGCATTGGGCGGCGGAGCCACAGGCTCCCAGACCAACGGTATAGCCGTTGGCTCGGGAGCCAGTGCCACCGGTGCCAACGCCGTTTATCTGGGAGCGCGCACTGCGGCGGGCACCGGTTCGACGGGAACGGCGTCCATTGCCATTGGCACTGACGTTACCTCTAACGCCGACTATGCCACCGCGATTGGCTTCCAGGCGGTGGGGAGCGGGCCTGCATCCGTCGCAATGGGTTATGTCGCCAATGCCTCCGGGACGCATGCCGTCGCTGTCGGTTTTCAGTCCATCGCCAGCGGCCTCAACGCTGTTTATCTTGGGCCGCGTTCCGTCGCAGGCACGGGCGCAACGGCGGCGGGTGCGATTGGCATTGGCACGGACGTGACTGCATCCGGTCCCTCTTCGCTGGCCGCCGGCACAGTGTCCAAAGCCTCGGCACAGAATGCGGTGGCATTGGGGGCGGGCGCCGCCGCCTCAGGGCTCAACTCGCTCGGCATGATGAACGGCTCGAATGCAAGTGGTGCTAATGCAATAGCGTTGGGTGGAGCGGATTCTGTCGCGGAAGGCGGCTCGTCTGCCCCAGCGACGGTGGCGGGCGCCGCGGCGTCGGGCATCCGCGCCATTGCGATTGGCTCTGGCGCGAGTTCGGCTGGCTCCTCGTCCATTGCGATAGGCGATTCGGCTCAGACGGGAGCCAATACCGATGCCGTCGCCATGGGTACCTCAGCAACGGCTAACGCGACCAATGCCTCTGCCATAGGCAATGGCGCACGTGCGCTCGCCGCCTCCACGGTTGCCATCGGCGACGGCAGCACCGTCGCTGCCGCAGCCGGCGCGGGTTCATTCGCCGGCGGGCACAACTCACAGGTACTTGGCGGGACGGGCGCAGTGGCGCTCGGTCAGGCGCAGACCGCCAGCGGCAACGGCGCGGTCGCGATTGGCGATCCCAATACCGCGACCGGCAATGGTGCTGTCGCTGTGGGTGCGAACAATACCGCCACGGGCGATGGCGCGGTAGCGCAGGGCAACGGCAATACCGCCAATGGTCAAGGCGCCGTCGCGCTGGGCAACGCGAGCAACGCGAACGGCGCGAGCGCGCTGGCACTTGGCGATTCGGCGGTGGCCAACCAGGCCCGTGCGATCGCGCTGGGTGCCGGCGCGTCAGCCAGCAACGCGAACGACGTCGCGTTGGGTGCGGGCAGTACAACGGCAGCGCCACATACGGGCACCACTGCGCTTTACGGCGGCACGGCGGCCGGGATCGCGAGCGCGGCCAATGGCGTGGTGTCGGTCGGCTCGGCTGGGAAGGAGCGGCAACTGCAGAACGTGGCGGCGGGCGTGATTTCGGCCGCCAGCACCGATGCCATCAACGGCTCGCAACTGAATACTGTCGTCACCGGCGTCAATAACCTGGGCACGTCGACAGCAAGCACATTAGGCGGCGGCGCCAGCTATAGCGCAGCCACCGGCAATCTCACCGGCTTTAGCCAGCCGATCAACAGCGTCAGCAGTACCGGGGCCGTGACCGGACCTACGGCGCAGACGACGGTTGCGGGTGCCTTGACTGCGCTGAACACGAACATTGATAACACGGCGAATATCGCGGTCAAGTACGATGCGGCGGGTGGCACGAAGATCACCCTCGGTGCGACCGGCGGCGTGGGCGCACCCGCGGGCGGCGTCACTATCACCAACCTCGCCGCGGGGGTCAATCCAACCGATGCGGTGAACGTCAGTCAGTTGACCAGCTCGACCACCTCGGCGGCAAACAGGTGGATCACCGGTAATCCGACCACATATACGGCGCCAACGGCGACCGGCACCAACAGCACAGCGGTGGGTTCGGGGGCGGTGGCCAACGGCGCGGGGGATGTCGCGCTCGGTAACGGCACGACCAGCAACGGAGCGGACGCGACCACCACCTACACGACGGCCAATGCCGTGGTGAACGGCCAGACTTTCACCGTACACCAGGCGCCGACCAACGGTGCGGTGGCGGTCGGTCAGCGCCAGATTACCCAACTGGCCGACGGCGAGGTGAGCGCCACCAGCACCGATGCGGTGAATGGCAGCCAGTTGTACAACGTGGGCCATACGCTGAGCGGCCAGGTGACCGGTCTGGGCAACAGTGCGGCCTCCAGCCTGGGCGGTGGCAGCACCTATAACACCACGACCGGTGCGTTGACCACCAGCCTGAGCTACGGCGGCAATACTTATACCTCAGTGCAGAATCTGGTCAACGCCTTGACCGGTGGCGGCACGACGCCGGGCATCAAGTACTTCCACGCTAACTCGAGTGCACCGGACAGCCAGGCGCTGGGCGCCAACAGTGTCGCGATCGGACCGAACGCGTCGGCCAGCAACGCGAATGACGTTGCCCTGGGTGCGGGAAGTACGACCGCAGCGCCGCACGCGGGTACCACTGCGCTCTATGGCGGCACCGCGGCCGGCATCGCGAGCGCGGCCAACGGCGTGGTGTCGGTCGGCTCTGCCGGGCAGGAACGGCAACTGCAGAATGTGGCGGCAGGCGTGATTTCGGCGACCAGCACCGATGCTATCAACGGCTCGCAGCTGAATACTGTCGTCACCGGCGTCAATAACCTGGGCACGTCGACAGCGAGCACATTAGGCGGCGGCGCCAGCTATAGCGCAGCTACCGGCAATCTCACTGGCTTTAGCCAGCCGATCAACAGCGTTAGCGGTACCGGGGCCGTAACCGGACCCTCGGCGCAGACGACGGTTGCGGGTGCTTTGACTGCGCTGAACACGAATATCGATAACACGGCGAATATCGCGGTCAAATACGACGCGGCTGGTGGTACGAAGATCACCCTCGGTGCGACTGGCGGAGTGGGAGCCGGGTCCCCGGTGACGATTACCAACATGGCGCCGGCTGCGTTGAACGCAACGAGCACGGACGCTGTGAATGGGTCGCAATTGTTTGCAACGAACCAGAATCTGACGTCTATCGTCAACGGCCAGTCTGGTCCATTTGTATCGAACAACAGTGTGACGGCAGTACAACCGGTATCGAGCGGAGCCAATGCCAGTGCCGGTGGTTTCGGCGCGAGCGCAACGGGTGCATCCTCCACGGTGCTGGGCAACCAGTCTACTGACAACGGGAATGCCAATGCGACGGTATTGGGCCAGGGTGCAAGCATTGCCGCTGGTACGACCGGCAGCAATGTTGCGCTGGGCCAGGGCAGCACTGTGACAACTGGCGCTGTCGCCACCACCGGTGCGATCATTGGCGGCACGGCTTATACATTTGCCGGCGGTGCGCCGGCAGGTGTCGTGAGCGTGGGCACGGCAGGCGCTGACCGGCAGATTGCAAATGTGGCGGCAGGGCAACTGAGCGCTACGAGCACGAACGCGGTGAACGGTTCGCAGCTGTTTGCAACCAACCAGCAGGTATCGGTCAATACCACGGCGATCTCCAACATCAACAATGGCGCCGGGATCAAATATTTCCACACCAATTCGGTGCTGGCGGACAGCGTTCCAACTGGCACCAACGCGATTGCAGTGGGGCCGGCTGCCAATGCTTTCGGCAACGATTCAATCGCCCAGGGCCTGAATGCGGTAGCCGGCGTGAATGGCGCGCCGACGACGGCCAACGATATTGCCTTGGGCAACGGGGCTCAAGCCACGGGCGGCGATTCGATCGCCCAGGGTACCGGGGCAACCGCGAACACGGCCGGTGCCATAGCGATTGGTCAGACGGCAACGGCGACAGGTGGTAAGGCCGTGTCGATTGGCGTTGGCAATACTGCCAGCGGCAATGGCGCGGTCGCCATCGGCGATCCGAACTCGGCGATCGGGACCGGTGCGATAACCATGGGCGCGAACAATACGTCCAACGGCCAGGGCGCGGTGGCGCTCGGCAATGCCAATACAGCGACTGGGCAGGGCGCTGTCGCGCTCGGCAATGCATCGCAAGCGAACAATGCCGGTTCGGTTGCGTTCGGCGACGCTGCTACGGTGTCGGCCGCGGCGACGCAAGGTGTCGCGATCGGATCCGGAGCCACGGTCACCAATGCCGGCGCGGTGGCACTGGGTGCGGGAAGCACGACGGCCGCAGCGGTGGGGACGCCAGGGGCAACCATCAACGGCACCGCCTACACGTTTGCGGGCACCACGCCGGCGAGTACGGTGAGTGTCGGCAAGGTGGGCGCGGAACGCACCGTGACGAACGTTGCTGCGGGCCGGTTGAGCGCGACCAGTACCGACGCCGTGAACGGCTCGCAGTTGTATGCGACCGATCAGGCAGTCGACACTCTGTCCTCGACGGTAACCGCCAACAAGACGCATTACTACAGCGTCAACGACGGCGGTACACAGGGCGCCAACTATGCCGACGACGGCGCCACTGGCGTTAACGCCCTCGCTGCGGGTGTCGGCGCCCTGGCTTCGGGGGTAAGCAGTACGGCACTGGGCAACGGCGCCCAGGCGTTGGCAAACAACGCAACAGCATTCGGACTGCAAGCGACTGCTTCGATCGTCGGCGGTGTGGCGATCGGATCGGGATCGGTTTCAGATCGCACGGTTCTGCCCGGAGTCGGATCTATCGCCAACGGCTCCCACGCGATTCCGTTCAATACCTCCGACGAGACCTTGCTGGGTGCGGTGTCCGTCGGCAGTAGCACCGCCTACCGTCAGTTGACTAACGTCGCCGACGGCACGCAGGCGCAAGACGCAGTCACCGTCAGGCAACTCGCGGGCGCATTGTCATCGTTCTCGGTGACGGGCACGAACTATTTTCACGCGAATTCGACGGCGGCCGATTCGCTGGCCGTGGGTGCGCAGTCGATCGCTGTCGGACCGACGACCGTCGTCAACGGAGACAACGGCGTCGGTGTCGGCGACGGGGCAGTGGTCGATACGACGGCGCCTGGTGGGATCGCAATCGGCCAGCAAACGCATTCGGCCGCGGCCGACGCCATGGCGCTCGGCAGCGGCGCAGTCGCGAGCGGTGCGCAGTCGATCGCGCAAGGTGCCAACGCGAATGCCGCTAACCAGGGCGGCGTTGCTGTGGGCTCAGGCGCGCAGAGTAGCGCCACGGACGCCGTAGCGCTTGGTGCAGGGGCGAGCTCGACGTTCGCCAATAGTGTGGCGCTGGGCAGCGCATCGACAACAGCCGCGGCGGTGCCGACGACAGGCGTCACGATCAACGGCACGGCCTACACGTACGCCGGTACTGTCCCGACGAGCACGGTGAGCGTGGGCAGCGCGGGTAACGAGCGCACGGTGACCAACGTGGCGGCAGGCCGGGTGAGCGCGACCAGCACCGACGGAGTGAACGGCTCGCAGCTGTATGCGACCGATCAGGCAGTCAGCAGTCTGTCCACGACGATAACCGCCAACAAGACGCACTACTACAGCGTCAACGACGGCGGTACTCAGAGTGCCAACTACGCTGACGACGGCGCCACCGGCACCAACGCGCTTGCGGCGGGCGTGGCCGCCACCGCGGCCGGCGCCAGCAGCACAGCCCTGGGTCAGGGCGCGGTGGCCAATAACGCCAATGCCGTGGCGCTGGGCAGCGGTTCGACCACGGCTGCGGCAGTGGTAACGACCGGCGACACGATCAACGGCACGGCCTACACGTACGCAGGGACTGCCCCGACGAGCACGGTGAGCGTGGGCAGCGCAGGTAACGAGCGTACGGTGACCAACGTGGCAGCTGGCCGGGTGAGTGCGGCCAGTACCGACGCGGTGAACGGCTCGCAGCTGTACGCGACGGATCAGGCGGTCGGCAGCCTCGCCAGCGTAGTGACGGCCAGCAAGACGCACTACTACAGTGTCAACGATGGCGGCACGCAGGGCGGCAACTACAACAACGATGGCGCCACCGGCACCAATGCGTTGGCGGCGGGCGTGGGGGCAACCGCAAGCGGCGTGAGCAGCTTCGCCGGCGGCAACGGCGCTGCCGCACAGGCGGACAACGCGCTTGCACTGGGTGCTCTGTCGAGCGCATCGGTGGCCGGCGGGGTCGCCATCGGCTCTGGCTCGGTGTCCAACCGCGCGGTTCTCTCCGGCATCGGTTCGATCGCCAACGGCACCCATGCGATTCCCTTCAACACGTCGGATCAAACACTGCTCGGCGCAGTATCTTTCGGCAGCGCGACCGGCAATACGTATCGCCAGTTGACCAACGTCGCGGACGGCACGCAGGCGCAGGATGCGGTGACCATCAGGCAGCTTGCCGGCGCGCTGTCGTCGTTCGCCGTTAGCGGACAGATGTACTTTCACGCGAACTCGACGGCGGCGGATTCGCTCGCGGTCGGCGCGCAGTCGATTGCTGTCGGGCCGACAACGGTGGTCAACGGCGACAACGGCGTGGGTATCGGCAACGGGGCAATCGTCGATTCGACGGCGCCGGGTGGCGTCGCGATCGGCGAAAGCTCGAATGCGGCACAGGCCGACGCAATTGCGCTCGGCAGCGGCTCCATCGCAAGCGGCGCCCAGTCGATCGCACAAGGGGCGAACGCAAAGGCTGCGAATGCAGGCGGCATTGCTATCGGTTCGGGGGCGCAAAGCAGCGCCATCGATGCGGTCGCGATGGGTTCAGGCGCGAGCGCGTCGATGGCAAACAGCGTTGCGCTAGGCGCGGGATCGGTGACGACGGTTGGTGCCTTGAGTAATTACATTGCGTACGGGTTGAGCAGTCCGCAGTCGTCCGCGGGCGAGGTCAATATCGGCAATCGGCAGATCACCGGCGTGGCAGCCGGCAAGGCTGGAACCGACGCGGTGAACGTAAGCCAGCTTGCCGCAGTCACCACGCAGTTGACCACGCTGATCAATAATCAAAACGGGGGCGGCGGTGCCCCCTTCTCGTCCACTCCTGGTTCTTCACCCGCGTCCACCGGATCGAATTCTTCGGCGGGCGGGCAGGGCTCGGTAGCTTCCGGCTCGAATAGCACGGCGGTCGGCAACAGTTCGCAAGCCAGCGCGAATGGCGCGACCGCTGTGGGTGTCGGCGCAGCCGCGAGCGGGAATAACTCGGTGGCGCTGGGTTCCAATAGCACGGACGGGGGCCGCAGCAACGTGGTATCCGTCGGCGCACTTAACGATACGCGGCAGGTGGCGAATGTGGCGGCGGGTACGCAGGGGACGGATGCAGTCAACGTGAACCAGCTCAATGCCGGGCTCGCGCAGGCGAATGCCTATACCGATCAACGGGTGGACCAGTTGCAATCGGGCATCAACTCCGTCGCGCGCAACGCTTATTCCGGTATCGCCGCAGCGACGGCATTGACGATGATTCCGGAGGTCGACAAGGACAGAACCTTGTCATTTGGCGTCGGCACGGCGGGTTTTCGCGGCTATCAGGCCGTCGCGCTGGGCGGAACCGCGCGCATCACCGAGAACATCAAGATGAAAGCCGGTGTGGGCATGAGTCCCGGCGGCACGACCTTCGGGATGGGCGCGGCCATGCAATGGTAAAGCGCAGACGCCCTCGCTCAAGTGCGGACAACATGATCGTGCTCCGAACCGGACGTACGAAAAACAGTATGGAGAACACAATGAAGCAGCTTTCTGGATGGGGCTTATCGCTGAGCCTTGCTTTGCTTGCCGGATGTTCGAGTGCCTCTGGGCCGACGTTTAATGCTTACACGGTCACGGCCGAGGACGGTACGAGGCTTCATCAGGTCGAATGTCATGGGCTCTTCGAGGGGCCTGCCACATGCATGAAGGTGGCCCAGCAGATATGCCGCGGAGAACCTGTTCGAGCGGTGCAGAAGGTCGGGCGCCTCCAGGCGGATAATGACGACGCCGATGTAACGCGACGACTCACCTTCGCGTGCGGTGGAGCGCCTGATACCGCGCCTGCAGCGGCCGCGCAGCCGGGCGCGTCCGAGCAAACGGTCGCCCAGTTCGTGCTGCAAACCGATACCCTGTTTGCCTTTGGGCAGTCCAGTCTGGCTTCGATCTTGCCGGGCGGCGCGGCCAACCTCGAGCAGGTCATCGCGCGTATCAAGCAACGAAGCGGTATTCAATCCATTTCGGTAGTCGGCCATACCGACCGCCTCGGGCCGGAAACGCTCAACCAGCCATTGTCACTGGCCCGTGCAGAGACGATACGGGAATACATGGTCAATCATGGGCTGAACGGTGAGGTGATTCACGCGACGGGAGTGGGCTCTCGTGACTCAACAACCCAATGTCCAGTCGGCGAGAGCAGGGCAGTTATCGCTTGCCTTCAACCGGACAGGCGGGTTTCTATCGAAGTTCGCGCGCAGTGAGATGGCTCAGCGCCGAACCGACTCGAGATGAACGAGCGAACGTTCGGCGCTGGGCGTACACGCGCGGCCCTGCCAGGTGCGCCATGCGCTTGGCTCCGCCGCGCGATGCCTTGAAAAGCCGCGCACTTCAGCAAAAGCGATATGTCCCATTTTGAAACAGACGCGGCGGTCTGTCTCTAACCCTATGTCCGATTTTGCGACAGTACGGGCCGTTCACGATCGGCGTTATGTTCTGCGCGCAGCAGTCCCTCCTTGTCCATCACGCAAACTGCGCCCACTCCTGGTGATTTCAGGATCATTGGCACAGGGCTTGCTCAGAAAGAGATAGAAAAAGTCGCAAGCGTCCGAGGCGAGTCGTGCAGTGGCCGGCCACATGCTCGAACTCGAAACACAACGATTGGAGGAGGCGAAACGTGAAAGCCGCAGTGCTGCATCAGTACGACGAGTCATTGTCCCGCGACGAATTCGTGCGCTACGAAGAGTTCGCGGATCCGAAAATCGAACGCCCCACCGACGTGATCGTCCGTATCGGCGGCGCCGGTGTGTGCCGCACCGATCTTCACGTTGTTGAAGGCATATGGCGCAGCAAGGTCGACGTGGCTTTGCCCTACATCATGGGCCATGAGAATGCCGGCTGGGTCGAAGCGGTCGGACGCGGCGTCGAAAGCGTGAAGGTGGGTGATCCGGTGATCTGCCATCCGCTGGTGACGAGCGGCCATTGTCTTGCATGCCGCCGTGGCGACGATATGCACGCGACCGACAGCCGGTTTCCCGGCATCAATGCGAATGGCGGCTATGCCCAGTATCTGCTGACCGGCGAACGCTCGCTGATTCAGCTACCGAAGTCGCTCGCGCCTAAAGACGTCGCACCTTATACCGACGCCGGACTCACGGCGTATCGCGCGGCAAAAAAGGCGTCGCGCCACCTGCTTCCCGGCCAGTTCGCGGTCGTGATCGGCGCCGGCGGCCTGGGTCACATCGGCATTCAGGTATTGAACGCACTGTGCGCGGCGGAAATCATCGTGGTCGATCGGTCTGAGACCGCGCTGCAGCTTGCGAAGGAATGCGGCGCGCACCATACCGTCAAGGGCGATGGAAACGAAGTTGAGAGCGTGCTTGAGTTGACTGGCGGCAACGGCGCGGAGGCGGTCATCGATTTTGTCGGCGAAGGCGACGCGATCGCCAAGGGACTCGCCATGACGCGCAACGCCGGGTTCTATTACATCGTCGGCTATGGCGGGAAGATCGAGTTGCCGACCATCGACATGATCACCAGCGAGAAAACGATTGTCGGCAATCTGGTCGGCACCTATCCCGAGCTGGTCGAATTGATGGCGCTCGCCGACCGTGGACTGGTTCATCTGGCGACCCGGGAATACCGCTTGAGCGACGCGAACCAGGCGCTCAAGGATCTGCACCACGGCAAGATCAAGGGCCGTGCGGTGCTGATTCCGTAGCGGATCGGCTTCGGCCTGAAGGGAGAACACCGTGGCGCAGCAAGACGCAATGCGGCTCTTTGAGCGCATGCGACTGGTCATCGCACTGACTGAGGTCAACTCCCACCACTTGCGCGGCGAGAGCCGCCGTGCGGGCGCCGAGATCGAGTTGGCGTGCGCGCTGGCATGCGAGAAGCGCGACGGCGTCTCGCCCGATGGCACGCGGAACATCGCGCAATTGCGTGAACGGCTGAGCGACGCCGAGCGCGCGTTGCAGGCGATCGAATCCGAGCGCGCCCGGCTCGAAGACGAGTTGGTCAATCTCGATGCGACGCTTCCGGGCGCAAACCAGGGGGGCTGGCAATGAATCGAATCCCGGTCACTGTTCTCACCGGTTTTCTCGGCGCGGGTAAGACCACGCTGCTCAATCGCATTCTGCGTGAGCAGCACGGCCGGCGCTATGCGGTGATCGTCAATGAATTCGGCGCGATCGGTATCGACGGCGATCTCGTCGTGGGCGCTGAAGACGAAGTCGTCGAACTGAATAACGGCTGTATCTGCTGCAAGGTACGGGGCGACCTGATTCGCGTGGTGTCGGGGCTCGTCAGACGCAAGGGCGGTTTCGATGGAATCCTGATCGAAACGTCCGGTTTGGCGGACCCCGCGCCCGTGGTGCAAACATTCTTTATCGACGATCTCATCCGGCAACACACGCGCCTCGACAGCGTGATCTGCGTCGCCGATGCCTGCCACCTGCAAGCGCGCCTCTGCGACAGCCGCGAGGCTGCAGAGCAACTCGCGCAAGCGGACATCGTGCTGCTCAACAAGACCGACCTGGTCGACATGGCAGGGCTCGCGGCGGTACAGGAGGAAATCCGGCGCATCAACCCGACCGCGGAACTGCTGCCCAGTGTCAGATGTGCGGTGCCACTCGCTGCGCTGCTCGATCGCGGTGCGTTCGATCTCAAGCGTATGCATCTCGCTCCGTCGCAAGACGAGGGTAGCGCGTTGCCGCGTGGCGACCGCAGCTACCGCTATGTTCCCGTCGATTCTCGCGTTGATACTCGCGCTTCCATGCATCGCGGACGACACAGTCACGACATAGACAGCGTGTCGTTGCGCGTCGACAAGCCCCTCGAGCGCACCCGCTTCCTGTCGTGGCTGCAGCAACTGGTGGTAGAGCAAGGCCAGGATCTGCTGCGGGCGAAAGGCATCGTCGATCTGGCCGGATCGGAGCGCCGCTTCGTATTTCAGGGCGTGCACATGACGATGGACACGGACTTCGACCGGCCCTGGCGCGTGGACGAACATCGCGATAGCCGGCTGGTGTTCATCGGGCGCAATCTCGATCGGCGCGGCTTGCGCGAGAGCATCCGACACTGTGAGATCGACTCATGAATGCGCCCCCGCCTCTGATCGAATTGCTCGGCGCGCGCTGGGTGGCGGAGGCGCCCGTTGTCGCGGCCGTCTGGGACGCCACCGGGCTATACGCCGGCTTCGCGCTGGGTGACGGCACGCTGGCGCTCGCAACCGGCACATGGGAAGGCGGGCCACGGCTCACGCCGCGCGAGAGCGGGGGTGTCGAGTTCGTGCAGGCGCAAGCGCCGCCCACGCCACTGACGCGCTTTAGCGTCCACGAGAGCACCTGCCTTGGGCTTGCCGCCGACCCCGCAGGAGGATTTCTCAGCGGCGGAGACGACGGCCGCCTAGTCCACCTGGCCGTCGATGGCGCCAGCGAAGTCCTCGTGGACAAGGCCGGCGAGTGGATCGACCTGGTCGCAGCGAGTCCTGCAGGCGTCCGCGCCTATGCAACCGGCCGCCGGGTCCACCTGCTGGGGACGAAGCCCGGCAGTCTGACACTAGCCGGCTCTGCGACGGCCCTCGCTTTCGATCCCACCGGCACGCATGTGGCGATCTCGCATCAGGGCGGAGTCACGCTATGGTCCGCCGACACCCATGAACAACGTCATCTGGCGTGGCCCGGTTATCACCGCACCGTCGCGTGGAGCCCTGACGGCCGCTATCTAGTGAGCGGTATGGAAGAAAACGCGCTGCACGGCTGGCGGCTCTCCGACGGCGGCGACATCGAAATGGGAGGGTACCCCGGGCAACCTCGATCGCTATCTTTTTCCGCGGACAGCCGGTTTCTTGCGACGAGCGGTGGTCTGCGGCCCGTCTGCTGGCGGTTCGATCCGCCCGGCGGCGATGACCAGCCGCACGAATGCGGCGTGGCCAGCAAGACGCCGGTCAGCCAGGTCGCCTGCCATCCCACGCATCCGCTGATTGCGGTGGGTTACCACAGCGGCGCGGTGCTGCTGTGCCAGCCGGGCAGCGGCGATGTCCTGGTCATCAAGCACTCCGGCAGCAGTCCGGTCAGCACCGTTGCATGGTCCCCTGACGGCGCACGGTTGGCGTTGGGCACGGAGGCCGGCGAGCTTGCGCTCGTGTTCTTGCCGGACCTGTTGTTCCGCTTCAGAAGTCCGGGATGAGCGTGTAACGAGATTCATCACATGCGAGGAAGGAGGCAGCTATGAATGAGCAATACCCGTCCAAGGACCAGTTATTCGAGCGGTTAGGCTCGCTCGCAGACGCGATGATCGCGGCCTATGGCAAAGATTTCGCCATGGGCGCCATGATCCTCGCCGCGCGCTTTGTCGCCGAGGGCAAGCCGCCTGGCGATAACTCTCCCAGCGTGATCTATAAGGGCGAGAGTCACGGGGGGATCGGCCTGTAGTAGCAGTTCGCACCTGAATTTTTTGCGGTTCCTCTGGCCGTCATTCACGAAGTTAGATCAGTACACCAGATTATTTATTCGGCAGAGGATGCGTCCCAATATCGGACAGGTCCATCAAACACGAATGTCGCATAACACAACAGAACACTTGCGCTGATGGCTTCACAAAGACCTGTTTGCACGGCTCAGCCTCGTCAACCCTGAGCCAACGTTGCCTGGCACGCTTATCGCTCTATTAGGGCAAGTCACAAGGAAAGCGTTGCAGTCCCGAAGCGCAAAACAGAAATGGCAGGAGACACGTTCATGAAGAACGAATCTGGACATACGTCCTTCAGCATTGCTCCCGCCAATTTTCGCTAGCGTGCGCGACTACACCCGCGTTGTTGACTCTGGCCGCGGCACGAGCCAGCCCTGCCCCGAAGCGTCGCCGTACGACGGTTATCGTGAAATGGAACAAGGAGAGCCCAATGTCTGATGGATTAACGCTAAACAAGATCACCTCGCAGCGAGGGATCAGTATCGGCGAGGCGGCCCGTCGCGTCGCCGATCTCGGCTGGACACCCAGTTACGTCCAGGAAGCGATGACCTTCCCGACCGACTACAAGATCAGCAAGGCGCCGCGCGACCCGATGAAGCAGGTGCTGCGCTCGTATTTTCCGATGCAGGAGGAAAAGGATAACCGCGTCTATGGCGCACTCGACGCGGCGTTGCGCGGCGACATGTTCCGCAATGTCGAGCCGCGCTGGGTCGAATGGATGAAGTTGTTCCTTGCGATCATCCCGTTCCCGGAAATTTCGGCGGCACGTTCGATGGCGATGCTTGGACGGCTCGCGCCAGGCGAAGAGTTGCGAACCGGTTTCACGATGCAGATGGTCGACGAGTTCCGGCACTCAACGATCCAGATGAATCTGAAGAAGTGGTACATGGAGAACTATATCGACCCCGCCGGGTTTGATATTACCGAGGCGGCATTCGGTAAATGCTATGCAACCACCATCGGTCGTCAGTTTGCCGAAGGCTTCCTCACAGGCGATGCGGTGACTGCGGCCAACGTGTTTCTGCAGGTGGTCGCTGAAACGGCATTCACCAATACGCTGTTTGTCGCCATGCCGTCGGAAGCCGCACGCAACGGCGACTATGCGCTGCCGACGGTGTTTCTTTCAGTGCAGTCCGATGAAAGCCGGCACATCGGCAATGGCCATTCGCTGGTGATGTCGATCATCAACGACCCGGACAACCACCTGCTGCTCGAGCGCGACCTGCGCTACGCCTTCTGGCAAAACCACGCGATCGTCGACGCGGCCATCGGTACCTTCATCGAATACGGCACCGCGGATCGCGACAAGAACAAGGAATCGTATGCCGAGCTGTGGCACCGGTGGATCTATGAGGATTACTACCGTACCTACATGCTGCCGCTAGAAAAGTACGGTATCAAGATCCATCACGACGATGTCGCCGCCGCGTGGGATCGGATCGTCAAACAGAACTATGTCCACAAGGTCGCGCAGTTCTTTGCCGTGGGCTGGCCGGTCAACTTCTGGCGCATCGAAGCGCAGACCGAAAAAGACTTCGAGTGGTTCGAGCACAAGTACCCGGGCTGGTACGCCGAATTCGGCGACTTCTGGAAGTGGTACGCGAAGAAGAGCGTGCCCGGCGAGACCAACATGCTGTTCGACCAGGAGAACGGCTATGTGTATCCGCACCGCTGCTGGAGCTGTCTGGTGCCGTGCCTGATCCGTGAAGACTTCGTGGTCGACGAGGTCGATGGTCAGCTCTACACGTACTGCTCGGAGTTGTGCCGCTGGACTCACAAGGTGGCGTTCGCCTCGGAATACGAGGGGCGGCCGACTCCGGCAATGGGGCGCTTCAGCGGACGCCGCGAATGGGAAGAGTGCTACCACGGCTGGGATCTGGCCGATTGCATCAAGGATCTCGGCTTCGTGCGCAGTGACGGCAAGACGCTGGTGCCGCAGCCGCATCTGCGGTTCGACGACAGGAACATGTGGACGCTCGACGATGTTCGCGGGCACACCATCCAGAGCCCGATCGTTTTGCTGCGCAACATGACACCGGAACAGCGCGAGAAGCACATCGCCGAGTATCGCGCCGGTTTCAGGATCAATCCGGTGAACTGACGAGGCCATGTCGTCCGGCGGCAGCGGTGCGGCTGCCCCGGACGAACGAAAAGCGTGAGGTGGGCGACATGGACATGAGTGACACGCAAGAGAAGAGGGCCGACATGCCGGACGCAGAAGAGGACAAGGTACTTCATACCGTGCGATTCGAACCGGTCGGCGTGGAGATGACGGTTGAGGAGGGCGAGACCGTGCTCGATGCCGCTTTTCGCCAGGGTATCTCGGTGATGCATGGGTGCAAGGAGGGGCAGTGCAGCAGTTGCAAGTCTTTGCTGATCGAGGGCGATGTCGAAATGAAGAAGTACTCGACCTTCGCTTTGCCTGACTACGAGCGCGAGACCAATCACATCCTGTTGTGCCGGGCGCTCGCCTTCAGCGATCTGACAGTCGAACTGCTGAACTACGACGAAGACCTCATGCGCCGTTCGATAGCCGTGAGTGAATACGACGCAACGCTAACGAAGATCACCGCGCTGACGCATGACATCAGGCTGCTGGAAGTGGAGTTGTCCCGGCCGCTGCGCTTCTGGGCGGGTCAGTATGTGGACCTGACGATTCCGGGCCTCGGCATTACGCGATCGTTCTCGATGGCGAGCACGCCAAACTGTCAGAGAAAGCTCGAATTCATCATCAAGAAGTATCCCAACGGCGCGTTTTCGTCGCAACTGGACGGCGGTCTGAAGCCGGGCGACAGGCTGGTGGCGAAGGGACCGTACGGCACATGTTTCCGGCGCGAGGACCAACCGGGGCCACTGGTGCTGGTAGGCGGAGGGTCGGGAATGTCGCCGCTGTGGTCGATCCTCAACGATCACGTGCAAAGCGGCGAAGAACGACCGATTCGTTTCTTCTACGGCGCTCGCAGCCGTCGCGATCTGTTCTATCTCGACGATTTCGCGGAACTGGAGGACCGGCTGCCTGATTTCCGCTTTATTCCGGCGCTTTCCGACGCCGAGCCGGGCGATGGCTGGACCGGCGCGACCGGCTTCATTCACGAAGTGCTGGGCCGCGCATTGCGCGAGGAATCGCTGGACGGTGAGATCGACGCGTACACATGCGGTCCGACGCCGATGATCGACGCGGTGATGCCGGTCCTGCAGATGGCGGGCGTCGCGCCCGAGCGGCTCTATTTCGACAAATTTACCCAGGCTATTCGCTGACGGAAGCCAAGGCATCGCGCCAGATCGAAAGTCCGATAACCGAAAGAGGAAGGAGGAGCAACATGAGCACGTCGCTACAGGAAGTCGCACCGTTGAAGTCAGGCGCAGCCGGCGCGGCCCAGTTTGCGGGCTCGGAGAGCCGCAAATACAACTACTTCGAACCCAAGGGACGCAAGGCGACCCACTACGAGGACATGACCGTCGATGTCCAGCCGGACCCGAAGCGCTATCTGCTTCAGGACTGGATTCTCGCGTTCGCGGATGGTACGCCGACCTATTCGGAAACGTGGACGGCAGTCAAAAGCACGGACTGGCATAAATTCCGTGCGGTCGACGAGGAGTGGGAACGCACGCATTACCAGCGTCAGTCGACGATCGTCGGCATGATCACCGGCGCCGTCAACAACGCGCGGCGCTCGGGCGCGGTGAAGCGCTTCGATAAGACCTGGGTCAAGGTGCTGGAGCAGCATCTTGGCGCGTACAAGCATGCGGAGTTCGGCCTCGGCACCGCCACCATGCACGCTCAGCGCTACGGCTACACGCAGATGATCAATAGCGCGATCCTGACCAACGCCTCCTACAAGCTGCGCTTCGCTCAGGACCTGACGCTCTACCTGGGTGAGATCGCACTGGACCTGGCGAATATGGACCTTGACGCCGGCAAGGAGCATTGGCTGAACGATCCCATCTGGCAGGAAACGCGTCGGGCGGTCGAGGCTATTGGCGGCGCTACCGACTTCCTTGAAAAGTACTTTGCGGTGAATGTCGTGTTCGAGCCGATGGTGGCGGACCTGTTCCGCAGCGGTTTCATCATGCAGGTCGCCGCTTCGCAGAACGACTTCCTGACGCCCACGGTCGTGTCCGCAGCGGAGGGGGACTACGAGCGCAATCTGGCCAATGCAGTTGAACTGTTTCACATGCTGGCCAACGATCCCAGGCACGGCGAGGCCAATCGGAAACTGTTCGGCGAGTGGCTGGAGAAGCACGGTGCGCTTGCCGCCTCAGCAGCGAAGCACCTGCAGCCGATCTGGTCGATTCCGCATGTGAAGACGGCGCAGTTCAACGACTGCCTGAACAGTTCGATCGAGCGGGCGGAGATGATCGCCAGAGAGATTGGCGTCCACTTTCCGCTGGCACTCCAGGCCTGACGGGTTCCTTGCCCAGTTGATCCAACCGCGCAAGCTAACCGCACAACCCAACCGCGAAGAGGAGTACGCAATGTCAGTGCACAACGACAACATTTTCAAGTCGATGAAAGATGTTCGCTTCGAGCAGACCATTTCCCATCAGTGCGGCGTCACGATGAACGACAGCGTCGAGGCTCGTGCTATCGCCGAATTGATGACCCATAAACCCGGCATCACGGTGACCTATCTGCCCGCCATGATCCGGATCGATGGGCAGGGCAAGATCGAATTCAAAATGGGCGAGATCAGCGAAGCGCTGGGCCGGGAGATGACCCCGCATCTGTTCGAGATATCCACCTCGACTCACTATGGGCGGATGGTGATGGTCGATGACGAGACCGTCGTGCTGTTCGGCAACATGGACGACGCGATGGCCTACGAGTGACCGTGCAGCCCGCTATCTGATGAGGCGTCCGGCCGCCCTGACGGGTGGCGGGCCGCTCGCAACAACTACGGAGACACATGCCATGTATCGAACCACGGACGGTGAAGACATCTTCATCATCGACGGACACGTCCATCTATGGGACGGCAGCAAGGCCAACTTGAAGAACGTGCATGGCCAGCAGTTCATCGATTGCTTTTACGCGTATCACTCGAACCTGAGTCCCAAGGAGTATTTGTGGCCGAAGGAGAAGTTCGACAACTACGGCCCGGAAGTCATGTATGACGACCTGTTCGTCAAAGGTTACGACGACATGGCGATCTGCCAGCCGACTTACCTCACGGACTTTTACAAGAACGGATTCAACACGACTGAGAAAAATTACGAGCTGAAGAAAAAACACCCGCACCGTTTCATCGTCAATGGCGCGTTCGATCCGCGCGACGGCGAGGCGGGACTCGACTACCTGGACGAGCTGTCCGAGACGTATGGGATCAAGGGCGTCAAGCTCTACACGGCGGAGTGGCGCGGTGACAGCAAGGGTTACAAGCTGTCGGACCCCAGCGTGCAGAAGTACCTGGAGCGCTGCGAGAAGCTCGGCATCAAGAACATCCACGTCCACAAGGGTCCGACGATTCTGCCGCTGAATCGCGACGCTTTCGACGTTGCCGATGTCGACGACGTGGCGACCAGCTTCCAGAACCTGAACTTCATCGTCGAGCACTGCGGCCTGCCGCGTCTGGATGATTTCTGCTGGATCGCGACCCAGGAGACGAACGTCTACGGCGGTCTTGCGGTGGTGCTGCCGTTCATTCACACGCGTCCGGAGTACTTCGCGCATGTGATCTCGGAGCTGCTGTTCTGGATCGGCGAAGACAAGATCCTCTACGGCAGCGACTACGGCATCTGGTCGCCCAAGTGGCTGATCGAGAAGTTCATGGCCTTCGAATTGCCGGAGTCCGTCAGCAAGGAAACTGGCGTGCAACTGTCGCTGACGGCGAAGAAGAAGATTCTCGGGCTCAACGCGGCGCGGTTGTACGGTATTGACGTCGAGGCGCAGAAGAAGTTGCTGAAGGATGTCCGGCAGCCGGCTGCGGTCGGGGCATGAATACCATGGCCGCCACGAACGCGAAAGCCGCAACGGCCGCCGTCGATCGGACCGCCGAGGTGTGGGCGCAACTCGCATCGGTCGCCGACCCTGAACTCGACGAATCGGTGACCGAGCTGGGTTTCGTCACCCGCGTGGAGGTGGACGCAGGCGGCGGCGTGCAGATTGGCTTCCGCTTGCCGACTTACTGGTGCGCCGCCAACTTCGCCTTCCTGATGGCCGACGACATGCGCATTGCTGTCGCGGGCTTACCGTGGGTGACGAAGGTGACGATCGGACTCGGCGAACATATGTATGCCGACGAAATAAACCGCGGCGTGGCGGCCGGGCGGTCATTCCAGGACACCTTTGGAGCCGAGGCCAGCGGTGAACTCGAGGACATCCGCCGGACCTTCATGGTCAAGGCTTTTCAGCGGCGACAGGAAGCGCTCCTGACGTCACTGCTCGAACGCGGCCTTGAACCTGCGCGGCTCGTGCGCATGAGCGTGGCGGAACTCGCTGGCTTGCCTGACGATTCCGCAAGCCGACGACTCGTGGAACGCTATCTGGAGCGGCGCTTCGTCGTCAGAGGCTGTGCCAGTGGTGCCGCGCAGGCCGATGAAGCGGCTTTCGTCGACAGCCAGGGTGCGTTGCTCGATGCGGATGGGCTTGGCGCCTACCTGCGTGCCTTGCGGCGGGTCGGCGTCAATGCGGAATTCAACAGTGCGTTGTGTCGCGGCTTGCTGGCGGCGCGGTACGGCGAGGCGGACGCAGCCGCAGCCGCGCCACAAGTCGAGATCAAGCCCGTGCACTTCGTGCCGGTCGGCGACTGGAAGAGGGCCGTCGGGCTGGCGTAATTCGGCAACACTGCGGTATCAGTTCGAAATGTAGCAATCCAGAATATTCCAACAGGAGGAGATGAATCATGCCGAATATCATGCTGCACGACGACGAGGCCCGCATGGCGCTCGGCCGCGGTGTCGCCAAACTGGCCAAAGCGGTACGAGGCACGCTCGGCCCTCGCGGAATGAATGCGATCATCGACCGCCCGATTGGCACGCCGATCATCTCGCGCGATGGTGTGAGCATCGCCAACGAGATCGAGCTGGAAGATCCATTCGAAAACATCGGTGCGCAGGTGGTGCGCGAAGTCTCGAAGCAGACCAATGAAGTCGCCGGCGACGGCACCACCACAGCCACCGTGCTGGCCGATGCATTGGTCCAGGAGGGTCTCGCCAGTCTCGCGGACGGCGCCAACCCCGTTGAACTGGTTCAGGGGCTGGAGATCGCGGTAGACGAGGTGATCGCGGCGCTCAGGCGGGCAGCGACACCGCTGCGCGGGAGCGAAGAGGTGCGCGCCGTGGCCGTGGTCGCCGCCAATGACGAGGTCACCGGCGCGATGGTGGCCGAAGCGCTCGAGCGAGTGGGTCCCGATGGCATCGTCGATGTCGAGTACGGCACGACGGTCGAAACCCGTCTCGAAGTGGTCGATGGGATGGCGTTCGATCGCGGCTACCTCTCTCACCATATGGTCACGGACATCGAGAGAATGCAGGTGGTGCTCGACAATCCGCTCATTCTGATGACCGATCAGCGGCTGCAGTCGGCAGAGGAAGTGGCGGCTCTACAGGCGCTTGCGGCACACAGCAAACGCCCGCTGCTGATCATTGCGGAGGAGGTTGCCCCGGCCTGTGTCATGGCCCTGCTGGCGTGGCGGGACAACGGCGGGGTGCCGGTGGCGGCGATTCATCCGCCGGAGTACGGCCATTGGCGCAAGGCCATGCTCGAGGATATCGCTATCGTCACAGGCGGGCGGGTGATCGCCCGTGATCTGGGCGGCAATCTAGAAGCCACGGAACTGCGCGATCTTGGCAGCGCACGGCAGGTACGCATCTCGTCGAACCAGACCATCATTACCGCTGGCGGCGGCGATCCGGCTGCCGTTGCCGCACGCCGTCAGCAGGTCGCGCGGCAGTATGAGATGGCCCCGGAGAATGTCGAGCGCGACAAATTTCAGGTGCGTCTCGCCAAGCTGTCCGGCGGTACCGCGATGATCCTCGCCGGCGGCGCCACGCCGGTCGAACAGAAGCGCCGGCTTCATCTGATCGAGGATGCAATCAATGCGGCACGCGCGGCGATTGCCGAGGGCATCGTGCCAGGCGGCGGGATGGCGCTGCTGCGCGTGTCCGCCGAACTCGAAGGCGTGATTGCGCGGACCCACGGCAGTGTGCAACAGGGTGCGAGATTGCTGCAGCGCGTGCTGGCGAAGCCGCTCTATCACATCGCGACCAATTGCGGCCTTGACGGCGCGGCGATCGTGTCCGAGGCGGTGCGTGCGAAACCGGGCGTGGGTCTAGACGCCCGCACGGGCAAGTTCGTCAATCTGATGGAGGCGGGCATCATCGATCCGGTCAAGGTCAGCTATAGCGCGGTACGCAACGCTGCTTCGGTCGCCGGCTTGATTCTGACCACCCAGACACTGATTGCCAAAAAGCCGGACACGATCGATCCGACCGCCGGCCCGGCGCTTGGCGCCGGCGCCGAATTGCTCGGCCGGAAATAGTGACACTACAACCGGTCGTCGGGTCGAGGACCGGCTAAAAAACGGCCGTTGCCGGCGTGTTTCGGGCGGCCATCAATAGACGGAGACAACAATGGATATCGGCGCGACTCCCCGATTCAATGCCGTCGCGATGGCGGCTCGGTACCTTGGTGCAATGTCCTCGATTCGCCTGCTCAAGCTCGCGTCGGGGGGGACAATCACATTCTGCGGTACATTGATTATTGTGTCCGATATGGGCACGGCGGCCGCTCCGCTGTTGCGAGGCATATTCGGTGCAATCAGCAGTGCGATGCCGTGAATGCCATGCCTGCCCGTTAAATCGGGCACGCCTGTCATTTTCATGAGCAAGGAGCCAGAGCTTGGATGATCGCGTTCGTAAGGCAGCCAGACCGGCGACGAGAACCGAGCGCACAACGCTTGCGGTCAGAGAGGTATTGGAAGGCCGCCGGCGCGGCGCACTGATGCTGCTGCCGTTTGCCGGGCCGGCAGTGGTGGTCTCTGTTGCCTATATGGATCCGGGCAACTTTGCGACGAATATTCAGGCGGGCGCCAGATACGGTTACACGTTGCTCTGGGTGGTGCTGTTGGCAAACCTTGTGGCGATGCTGTTTCAGGCACTCTCGGCGAAGCTCGGCATCGTCACGGGGCGAAACCTCGCAGAGCTGTGTCGCGAACGGTTTCCGAAACCTGTCTTGCTGATCATGTGGGGGGTAAGCGAAATTGCCGCGATGGCAACCGATCTGGCGGAATTTCTCGGCGGCGCGATCGGACTGTCACTACTGTTTCACATGCCCTTACTCAGCGGCATGGCGGTCACGGCGGTAGTGACGTACGGCCTGCTGTTGTTCGAGAGCGCCGGTTTCCGTCCCCTTGAACTGGCGATCGGGGCACTCGTCGGCATCATTGGGTTGTCCTACCTTGCCGAGCTGTTCATTGCGCCGATCGCATGGCCGAGTGTCTTAGTCCATACGTTTTCCCCTCAATTGCCCGACGCGAATGCGCTCACGATCGCCGTCGGTATCGTGGGTGCAACGGTGATGCCGCACGCGCTTTTCCTGCACTCCGGGCTAACGCAACGGCGAGCACCCGCGAGAACGGAGCGCGAGCGGGCAACGTTGCTGAAATTCTCGAATATCGAGGTCGTTATCGCATTGACCATCGCCGGTCTCATCAATATGGCGATGGTTATCATGGCCGCAGGTGCATTTCATCACGGGCATCCTGAGGTGGCGGAGATCGAAACGGCCTATCACACGCTGGCGCCGCTATTAGGCATTGGGGCGGCGGGGATTTTTCTGTTGTCGCTGATCGCTTCGGGCATATCGAGTTCCGTGGTCGGCACGATGGCGGGTCAGATGATCATGCAAGGGTTCGTGGGCTTTCGCATTCCGTTATGGTTGCGCCGGGCCGTCACGATGGTGCCGAGTTTCGTCGTGGTGGCGCTTGGGGTCAATGCGACTCAGGCGCTCGTCCTCAGTCAGGTTGTATTGAGCCTCGCGTTGCCGCTGCCGATGGCCGCGTTGCTATGGTTCACCTGCCACGAGGACGTCATGGGCATATACAAAAATCGCGCGTTCATCGCCGTGATCGCCACGCTGGCGGCATTCGTGGTCTTATTGTTCAATGTCGTGTTGATACTGCAAACGTTCGGCGTCGAGATTCCTGGCTTGCCAGGCTGAATTCGCGTTGCAGGCATATACTAATCAGCGATCGCGCCGCTGGGTTTGACTGACAGTCGAACAAAAAAGCACGCCGCGACATACTTGCGAGTCACGCCGAAGCCAGCCGCAGAGCAGGTTCCGGGCTGACCCATCGCATAGGAGGAGAGTTGTGACGAGACAGCAGCTCAGCACCATGTCGGGTCTTGGCAATCAGGCCGCTATGCGCCGGGTAGTGGCTAACGCGCAGCGTGCGAACGACCGTCACTCGGACAGGGTCACGATGCTCGCATGGGAGCGTTTTCTCGCGGGCGAGCCGTCCACGTCCGCGCCTTCGGCCCTGATCGACTCCTGGCGACGCAGTCTGCAATCCGGGGTCAATCCCACTGCGGGATCGGCACCGTTCGCGGTTCACGGCGACGCAGTCGAGGCGTTGCGTTGGCGGCACCGCGAGTTGCTGGCGGCGTCTGATCGTCTTTTCACCGTGACCGCTGATCTTTTTGCGGATTCGCATTCGATCCTGCTGCTCACCAATCAGGATGGTGTGATTCTCAAGGCCGCGGGAGACTTGCGGACGTTGGCGGCCGGCGAAAAAATTCATTTGACGATGGGCGGCGACTGGCGCGAAGGCCAGGCTGGCACCAACGGCATTGGCACCACGCTCGCCACCGGCCACCCCACCTATATCCACGGCTCTGAGCACTTCTGCGAAGGGATCAAATCGTGGAGTTGCGCGGCGGCGCCGATTTGCGAACCTGGCACCGGCAAGATTCTCGGCGTGCTCGACATTTCCGGGCCGCCTTCCACCTATCAGATCAACAACCTCACTTTAGCGGTAACGGCTGCGCGTCAGATTGAAATGGTGCTGGCCGAGCAGGCGGCTCGCGAGCATATGCGCCTCTTGGCCTTCTGTTTGCAGCGCCTGTCGTCATCCGATGCAACCGGGATGATCGCGATCGATCGGGCCGGGCGGCTTGTGCATACCACCGGCCGGGTGCCATTGCCGGTCAGCATCGGAGAACGCTTCCCCGGTATGGATGAGAACTCCGCGGTGGAGGACTGGGCGCAACATCTGCCCAAAGGCTTGCATGCCGACTGGCTCAACCCGGTTGTGGTCGATGGCAATACGATCGGTGCCATGCTTGTTGTTCCTGTGCGATCGCAGCCCATCAACGCCCGGATCGCCGAGCGCAGTGGCGAGGCCGATCCGCAGCGCAGTTGCTTCGCGCAGATCCAGGGGCAAAGTGCAGCAATGCTGGCCGCCATCAACCGGGGTCGTCAACTTGCCCGCAGGCGTGTTCCGGTTCTGATCGAGGGCGAAACCGGGGTCGGCAAGGAACTCTTCGCGCGCGCCATACATGGCGAAGAAGGAGGCGGCGGGCCTTTCGTCGCGTACAACTGCGGAGCGGCGTCGAAAGAACTGATCGCCAGCGAGTTGTTCGGCCACGTGCGTGGTGCCTTTACGGGCGCGACTGCCGAAGGGCGGCCGGGCCGATTCGAACTGGCTCACGGCGGCACGCTATGTCTCGACGAAATCGGAGAGATGCCGCTCGAACTTCAACCGGTCCTGCTGCGCGCCCTCGAGGAGGGCGTCATTTACCGGCTTGGGGACACTCAGCCGCGGCGCGTCGACGTGCGCCTGCTGGCAATGACCAATCGCAATCTGCGCGAAGAGGTCGACTCGGGCCACTTCCGACGCGATCTCTATTACCGCATCAGCGTGACGCGTATCCGCATTCCGCCGCTGCGCGAACGGGACATCGACATCGATCTCCTCGTCGCGTTTTTCAACCGGCGACTCGCGCAACGCCACGCAGTGCCCGAGCGACGACTAAGCGACGAAATCATGGCGGTGCTACGCGCTTATTCATGGCCCGGCAATGTCAGGGAGATGCGCAACGTCATCGAAAATCTGCTCCTGACGTCCAGCGAAGAGGTGGTGACGCTCGATGAGCTGCCTGCTGAGCTGCTCGACGAAACCGGCACCGCAGGCGTTGTACTGCCTGTGCACAAGCAATCGGGCAGTCTGGAGGAAACGGAGCGTTTGGCCATCGTCCGGGCAGTGCAGGATGCTCACGGCAATCTCGCCCAGGCGGCCCGCTCATTGGGTGTCTCGCGTAGCACGCTATATCGCAAGCTGGAACTCTATCAACTGGACGCCATTGCCAGAACGACAGGCGAATGAGGCGTTGCCGCAGACCTGCCGCCAATTGAACCGCCCCGGGAATCGTGGAGGCGGGTTGGTTTAAGTTGATACCGGCACAGCAGCGCCAGCTCGTGCGCAACACATAACTTTTACCTATCGTGCCTTTTGATTAATTTGATGCCGGCAGCGCTGAATAATCGTCCGCGGTGAGCCGTTATACACCGATGCTCTCGGGATCCACCGCACGCAATCGCAGGGGACGTAAGGATAATGAAAAAAATGACGATTGTTCGCTGGCTCGCTATGACACTCGGTGGCGCGTTGCTCGCGCTGGCGGTGGTCAGCGGCTACGGATTAATGCAACTTCGCGCATCCTATCAGCGTATCGAAGGGCTGGAGACGCGCACGGTGCCGAGCCTGAAATCGATATCAGCCGCGCTTGATAACGTTGCCGCAATGCGGCTTGCCGTTTACCGCTATGTGGTCGACGGCGTCGACGATGCCAGCCGGTCAGGCATGAAACGGGAAATTGCCGAATCAGACCGTCAGTTTGACGATGTGATTGCTCGCGCGCTGGCTCACGAAGTCTCCGACGACGTCGATCGAAAACTGTTCGAAGCGGATCGCACTCGCATGGCCGCGTATCGCGACGCCCGTCAAACGTTCTTCGAGAAGATGCAGGTGGGCGAGCGCGATGGCGCCCTCGCGATGCTTCACGACGGCGGCGCCGTTCATAACGCTGCGCTGGCGCTGAACGATGGGCTGCACGAGCATCTGAGCGAGGACATCGCTCGCAGCAACCTCGTGCGCGAAGAAAACGCAAATGCCTACCGATTTGCGTTCAGCCTGATGCTCGCCGTTGCAGGCGCAGCACTCGTGGTGACCGGGGTACTGGGGAGCCGCCTCTATGCGCTTATCAGCCAGGGTATGCGTCAGATGCAGGAAACGCTTCAGCGGGTCAGCCAGTCACTGGATCTTTCGCAGCGCGCAAGCGTTGTGCGAATGGACGAGATCGGTCACACGGCAACGGCATTGAACAGCCTGCTTGAGCAGATGGCCGGCGTTGTCGCCGAGGTGCGTTCATCGAGCGATGCGGTCGGTGTGGCGTCGAAACAGATTGCTGCCGGCAACCTCGATTTGTCTTCGCGTACCGAACAGCAGGCCGCGTCGCTGCAACAGACGGCCAGCAACCTCGGCGAGCTCACGGCAACAGTGCAGCAAAACGCCGACGCAGCGCGCCAGGCCAACGCGCTTGCTATCAGCACGACTCGAATCTCTGATGAAGGAAATATGGCGGTCGAACGGATGGTCGACACGATGAATGAAATCGCGTCGAGTTCCTCGCGGATCGCGGAAATCATATCGATGATCGAAGGAGTCGCCTTCCAGACCAACATTCTCGCATTGAATGCGGCGGTTGAGGCGGCGCGGGCGGGCGAACAAGGGCGGGGCTTCGCGGTTGTCGCGGCGGAGGTGCGCAGTCTTGCGCAACGTTCTTCGTCTGCTGCGAAGGAGATTAAGGATCTAATCGAGCAATCAGTAGCAACGATTCGATCGGGCTCGCAGCAGGCGCAAGAAGCGGGGCGCGCTACCGCTGAGGTGCAGCAGGCGATACGCCGGGTCGCAGGCATTGTCGAAGAAATCGCTGCGGCGTCGGATTTGCAGGGTCATGGCATCGAGGAAGTGAACGTGGCCATCGGTCAGATCGATCAGGTTACACAGCAAAATGCGGCGCTGGTCGAAGAGGCGGCGGCCGCTGCGCAATCGCTCGACGAACAGGCGACGCGCCTCGACGAGACTGTTTCCATCTTTAAAGTAAGCTCCCGCGTGTAATTCTGGCGTGTGCAATCGTGACACCCACTGCTGATCCGGACGATGGCTGGCGTGTTACGAATGCTCTTCGATCTCGCGCCGGGTCGCGGCTGAAGAAATGATGGCCGAAGCTGACAACAGGGCCCAGAGCGCAAACCCGCTTATTGCAGCACTTGGGATCAGCGAAAGAAAAAATGCCGAAATGTCGCCGACATTGGTGCCCCACCATCTGATGGCGGCGACAGCCACCCAGTAGCTTGTGGCACCGAACTTCATTAAGCGTGTTCTCGCAATCAGGATCAGAAGCAGTGCTAGCGTTGCGATTGACGCGGATATTGGAACGCCGATCCTGACTGAATTGAAGGCGTGGCCAATTGCGTCCGCTGTTGCTGTTCCAAGGGTTCCCGCGATCAGCATAGTCAGCCAATAAAAGCCGTCTGTTTGCAATGCGCCCTTTGTTTGTTCGAGTGTCGATCGACGTCGTAGCGTCACAATTCCGATGAAGACTATCACCAAGGCGGTAACAACGTCGAAGTAGGTTAGACGCGCGTGGTCTATCGAATAATCCGCAATATTGGTTGCTGCCGCTCGCACAAGGAGTATGGCGATCCAGTAAAAGGCTTCGCTGCCTTTGGCGCTTGCACGCTCAACAAGCACCAATATCGCAAACATAAGCGCTAGCACGATCAGGCCTTTGGCCGGTGCCAGCTTGAGGACGTCGGGAATGATGTCACCCAGGTTCGTTCCGCAGATGCTCGCAATCATGATCGCCGCCCAGTATCTGGCGCCGACGTTTGGGGTGACTTTCAAACGCATGGAGATTTCCTGTTGATTGTTTGAGGAAGCGGCGACGATTTCGGCTGCCACGGGACCCGGTCAACCTTCCGTCCTCAGCAAGTCGAAGCAGCACTGGCCTAAGGTCGTCAGACTGACTAATAGAACGCGCTCAGGCACGAAAGAGGCGGCCAGCGGGCGCGTTCAGCAATCCCATACTGGCCCAGGAGGACTTACGCAACACTGACAAAGTAAAAGGATTATTTCTACGTTCGAGTAGTCTTTTGAATTGAGGCTTGCGCACGAACTTGCGCTGAATCTGAACTGTCGGCGACGTCGCGATCATGCGCTCGAAGCTGGCCGGGACGAGATGCTTTCGTACCACCGCCTAAACGATTGGTGAGATTCGGGAATCGGCATTTTCAGAGCATTTGCCGCGAAATCGACGGTAACGAGGGTCGTAACGTCTGCTACTGAGAATTCGTCGCCAGCGACAAACGGGGCACTTTCGAGTCGTGCATTGAAATCTGCGAAGAAGTTCAACACGCGCTGCTTGCTACGCTCGACCAATGCGGGAATCTGCTCGTAATCGTGCGGCCCCGACAATGCTCGTCCCTTCAATCCGGGCAGAGCATTTCGAGCGGCTTCCATGACCGCGGCGAAACCATCCAGCTCCGCGCGTCGCTCCCACATGGTGACGAGTGCCTTGCCCTTGGCTGTCGCACCAAGAAGGGGCTTGTGTGGATAGGTTTCCTCAAGATAGCGCCAAATTGCGGGCACTTCCGTGATTACTGTTCCATCGGCGAGTTGCAACGCAGGAACCTGCATTCGCGGATTCACCGCCTTGAAAGCGTCTGAAAATTGCTCTCTGCTACCAAGATCAATCGTTCGTTGTGCAATTTCGATACCCTTCTCGGCGACAAAGACACGAACACGACGGGCGTTTGGTGAGCCTTTAGACTCGTACAGGAGAGGTGTTTCGATTGGCATTTTGTCAATCCCTTATGTCTGATGAGGTAACGGACGTTGGTGGGTCGAAGTCGTGCACCATGGAAAGGTCCATTTCGGCATACTGAAGTTGCAGCGTCGGGGGCGACGATATAGTCGGAGAAGGCCAGCTATTGACTTGTGACTGAACGCGGTTGGAAGAAGGGAACAGGCTTAAGAATCAGATTTTCCATATCGACAAGCGTGTCTTCTTCTAACGCGACGCGCCGGTATGCTTGCCAGTCCGGATCTGCCTCCATGGCGTCGCGGCGTTGCTCGCGGTCTGCCAAACTATCGTATTGCCAGAGATGAACAACCCGGCTAAGCGGCCCGATGTGGGTCACAAAGAAACCATAGGGCTCACCAAGATATTTTCGCTGAAGCGGCAACGCCAGGCGCTCGTAGGTCTCCAGAAATCGGGCGAGCCGGTTCGGCTTGATGGTGTAAGTACGGTGATCGAAGATCATTCTCTAGTTCCAGGGCATCTGGCCAAGGTCACACTCGGGCCACACTCGAGTTTCTGATCCAGGTGCGTCGGCGTCGGCGTCGGCGTCGCGTGCCGCGAGCTTGCGAAAGCCAAGGCACCTGGTCTCCCTGGTCAATATTTGGCCTCGTATATGGGGTAATCGGCATAGCCCTTTTTCCCACCGTAGTAAAACGTGTCGCGGTCGTAGGGATTGAGTAGGAGATCGCGCTTCATCCGCTCGGGAAGATCCGGATTTGCGAGGAAGTGCCTGCCGAACGCGACAAGGTCCGCGTCGGCCGCTCGAATGATTGCTTCAGCACCGGTTGCGTCAAAGCCGCCAGCGGCGATCACCGGACCACCGAATAGAGGTCGGAGTTGCCCTGCAGCCACAGGGCTCTGCGAGTCGTCTGAGACGTTTCCTGTGACCCGCGGTTCAATGACATGAAGATAAGCCAACCCATATGCCGATAGCGCGCGGGCAACGTAAGGGAAAGTCACTGCGGGTGAGCTGTCGCCCATGCCACCGAACTTGTTGCTTGGACCAATGCGAACACCGATACGATCAGGACCCCAGACGCTTGCCACTGCATCGACAACTTCGAGGAGAAAGCGGGCGCGATTTTCTACAGAGCCACCGTATGCATCTGTACGTAGATTGGAGTTGTCCTGAAGAAACTGGTCGATGAGATAGCCATTCGCGGCGTGTAGTTCTACACCGTCGAAGCCGGCCTCTTTCGCTCGTCGGGCCGCTTGACGATAGTCGTCGACAAGCCCCGGTATTTCGGAGAGTTCGATTGCTCTCGGGACAGACGCGGCACTAGGGCCGCTCGCCAGAAGGGCCCGAACTTCGGCATGGGTCACGGACGGCGCAATCGGTGCCTGGCCGTTTGGCTGAAGGTCGACATGCGATTGTCGCCCAACGTGCCAAAGTTGCAGGAAGATCCGTCCACCCTTCGCGTGTACTGCGTCGACAACTCTCCGCCATCCTGCCACCTGTTCGTCGGTATAGATTCCAGGTGATCCATAACCCCCATTCCCTGTTGGCGTGATGAACGTAGCCTCCGCTATCAGAAGCCCTCCTTGAGATGCACGCTGTTCGTAGTATGTGATCATCAGGTCGCCTGGCACGTTGCCGGGGACGTCTGCTCGCATTCTCGTGAGCGGCGCAAGCACCACACGGTGCGACAGTTCGACTGCGCCGATGCGGATCGGTGAGAAAAGCTTTGACATACAAGTTCCTGTAAATAACGTGGACAGCGACGCTTTCCAGGCGCGTCAGAATCGAACCGACTATCGTCAACTCGCCGTCTTGCCGCCGTTCACTCTGATGATTTGTCCGGTGATAAAGGCCGCCTTGTCTGACGCGACAAAGACGACCGCGTCGGCGATTTCCTCAGGCGTGGCGCCGCGCTTGAGCGGTACGGCGGAGTAGAACGTCGCACTCTTTTCGGTTGAACCAGTGAGGCGGTCCAGCATTGCTGTCTCGGTCGGCCCAGGAGCCACCGCATTCACGCGGACACCGTAAGCCGCGGCCTCGATCGCGGCGCACTTCGTGATTCCTTCCACAGCGTGCTTACTGCCCGCGTAGAGCGAGAAGTTGGCGGCGCCACGCTCTCCGAACGTCGATGAGATGTTGACGACGTTCCCGCTGCCCTGCGGCTGCATGATGCGTAAAGCGTGTTTGAGCCCCCATAGCGTTCCCAGCACGTTGGTGTCGAACAAAGCTGTGTAGGCGTCGGCAGATACATCGGTAACAGGGCCTGGCTTGCCCTCGACGCCCGCATTGTTGACGACGACATCGAGCCGGCCGAAGCGCGTCACCGCCCTGTCAACGAGGGCGCTCACTTCGTCCTCGCGACGTACGTCAGCAATGACGAACTCGGCCTCGGCACCGAGGCGGCGCAATTCTTCTTCCAGCGCTTTGCCTTCGGCCTTCCTGCGACCGGAAATCACCACCCGTGCCCCATCCTGCGCAAAAGCGAACGCTGCGGCCCGGCCAATTCCCGTCAGGGCGCCGGTAATTAGAACAACACGATTCGTCACGTTAAGTCCTCAGAGGTATGGGTTGGCCGTTGTTGCTCGGGTTCGCATGGCGTCACCTGGCCAAATTCGCGGTCAATTCTGGGTTGAAACTCAGATGTGGCTTAAGCGTAGAATGTTTCGGCGGCTCGGAATAAGACTTTGTATATCTGGAGCCATATTCGGCAGGCATGGGGAGAGAACAATGGAGCTTCGACATCTTCGCTACTTTGTCGCTGTCGCGGAGACGGGTAGCTTCACGACGGCGGCCGAACAGCGGCTGCATACGGCCCAACCCTCCCTCAGCCGTCAGATCCGCGATCTTGAAGAGGAGGTGGGTGTCGATTTGCTGATACGCGGCGCCCGCGGAGTTGAATTGACAGCGGCAGGTCAGGCTTTCCTCGAGCACGCTCGTGGAACGTTAGCGCAAGCGCAGTCCGCCATTGAAGCGGCTCGACGGGCGGCGCGTCGTTTAAAGCCCGTATTTGCGCTTGGGTTCCTTACTGGGCAGGAGATAGAGTGGTTGCCGGAGGCGATGCGGGTTCTCCGCGACGAACTTCCTCAGATTGAGGTTACGGTCTCCAGCCAATACTCGCCGTCGCTTCGCGATGCGCTGGTGAAAGGCGATCTCGACCTCGCATTCATGCGGCCGGAGCCAAACGTACCGGACCTGGAGTACCGGCTTGTTGTCAAGGAGCCATTGTTTGTGGTTTTGCCAAGTGATCACCCTCTCGCAGCTTGCGAAAAGATCGCTCTTCAGCAGTTCATTGGCGAGACGTTCATCACCGTTTCGCACACGGCTCCTACTGTCCGGACCGTCATCGACGAGTTTATCCTGCAGTCAGGCCTCGACATACGTGCAAGCTACGAAGTGGATAACCTCGCGATGGCGGTGTCAATGGTGGCATCGACGCGCGGTCTCGCGTTGCTTCCGTGTTACGCCAGGAATTTCCTTCCTTCGTCGGTGACAAGCCGTCCACTTGCTGTTGAACCGCCGACTATCGACCTCGTCATCGGCTATAGCCGGGCCAACACTTCGCCGATATTGAGTTTGTTTCTTTCCAGAATCGACCATCTACTCGCCCGCTGCAGATCGATAGCGGCCGAAAATCAGGCATCCGTGGCATAGCTGCCACGACACAGCAACGCTCGCTCATACGCATTTTCGCTCCCTTCAGAACTCAAAGCTCGCCCTCCGGCGCCGACGGATGTTTCGACACGCGCGCGAAATGCTGTCTTCCGCCAGAGCCAATTGCATGCCTCTGAGGCATCGCGGTAGATAAACGAAGTCTTTTTCAACACCGGGTTCCCACTCGTATATTCAGCGAGCCTGCTCGGCGCGCTGCCGACTGCTCATCTCGAAGCCAACTGGGAAGTTCCATATCGGTCATGGCTAATACGCAGGAAAGTGAGGCCTGACGGCTACAAGCTGTGGTTCGCGCTGATCGACGGCCATGTCGACACAACAAGCTTCAGTGCGAGTGAATAGGATGATTCGAGTGATCAGATCAAAGGCCAGTGACGGACATGTGCAGAACACCGCAGCTCGACGTAGCCGAACTCTGGGTCGCAGGGCGAGTTTCTGGGTATCGTTTGGCGTCAGCACTCATACGCTATGGACGAGCGCAGCACCCGCGCTTAGCTATCGGCTCTACGCGCAAAAGTGGAATCTCTCACCGGTGGACACCGCCGGGGTATTCGCCATCTATCCCATTTTCGTTGTTAGTACGCTCGTTCTGCTAGGTGGCTTGTCCGACCAGGTCGGTCGTCGCATGACGATGTTGATTGCCCTCACATGTTCGCTCGTCGGTGTGCTCGTGATGACCGTCGCGTCCGATATCCGATGGCTTCTCGTTGGACGCGCGCTGATGGGGATCGGTGTCGGACTTGGCAGTGGTTCGTCAACTGCAGCCATTTTAGAGTTCAGTTCTGACGAAGATCCGGAGCGCTCGGCTGCGGCGACCAACATCGCTCAGGGTATTGGCTTCGCGACGGGCCTGCTTCTCGGGGGAGCGCTGATTCAGTATGCGCCGTGGCCTCTGCAGTTGAACTTCCTTGTGCTTGCTGTCGTCATCGTCGTTCTGATCGTCGGAGTCTGGTTCATGCCACGTCATGGCGGACAAGACACGCGATGGTCCGTGCGCATGCCGCGCGTTCCCGCAGATTGCCGGAACGCTTTCGCTATCGCATCGCTTGCTGCTGTCATTGCGTTCGCATCGGGCGCGATTCTGCTATCCCTCGGTGGCCAGATGGCGCATGACCTGGTAGGGTCCGTCAACGCATTCACGAACGGTGCGATCCTGGCAAGCTTCGCAATCGTATCTGCTGTAATCACAGTTCTCTGCAGAAAGCTGTCCCCCAGGCTGCTGCTCCTTCTGGGGGCGATAACGGCTTCACTTGGGCTACTCCTGTTGTGGCTCGCGGTGACCTGGGTCAGCTTGTCGATGCTCCTCGCCTCTACGTCGCTCGCCGGAGGCGGTTATGCACTCCTGTTCATGGGAGCGCTTTCTGTATTGAACTCTTCCGCGCCGGCCGAGCATCGCGGCGGCATTCTTTCCGCGTTTTATCTGATCGGGTATCTCTCGATGGGTATGTTCGCCCTTGTATTGGGCGGGATGGCGAGGACCTGGGGACTCGCCGAGGCTGTTACAACGGCGTCGTTCACCATCGTCGCGCTCGGGTTCGTTAGTTTCTGGCTCTCTGCCTCGCGCCCATTTCCGGTGTTCCGCAGGTATGCAGAACGGCGAGCGGATTGAGCGAGTGGCTACCAGGCGTAAGTCGCTTTGAGTCTTTGAAAAGGAATGGCTATGACGTCATTGTTCTCCAAATATCAATTCAGACGGGTGTTGACCAGCAACCGCATTGCTGTTTCGCCGATGTGCCAGTACGTCGCAAAGGACGGGCAGGCCACCGAGTGGCACCAGGCTCATTACGCCACTATGGCGGCCTCTGGCGCGGGCCTGTTGTTTTTAGAGGCCACCGCTGTCGAACCAGCCGGACGTATCACTCCCGGCGACCTGGGTCTCTGGGACGACAGAACACAGGCTTCTCTTGAAGAAGTCGTCTCGTTCGTCAGGAAAACCTTCGATACGAAGATCGTCCTCCAGATTGGCCATGCAGGAAGAAAGGGCTCAAGCCGTGAGCCGTGGAACGGCGGTCAGCAGATATCGAAGGCTGACAGCGGCTGGGCGACCTTTGCGCCCTCTGCGTTGCCGCAGATCGACGGCGAAGAAGTGCCAGACGCACTGAGTCCTGAGGGGCTCGAGAGGATTGCGCGCGCTTTCGCCGATTCGGCCAGACGCGCCGCCGAGATCGGTGTCGACGGACTGGAGATTCACGCCGCGCACGGTTATCTGTTGCATGAATTTCTATCTCCGGTATCCAATCGACGCGAAGATATTTATGGCGGGGCGCTTGTCAATCGGCTGAGATTTCCACTTGAGGTATTCGAGTCGGTCCGTGCTGCCTTTCCAGACGAAAAACCTGTCGGCGTTAAAGTTTCGGCGACAGATTGGGTAGAGGGTGGCTGGCGCGTCGACGAAACCATCGAGCTTGGCAAGCGCCTTAAAGAGCGCGGCGCAGATTGGATCACAGCCTCTCCTGGCGGGATCTCGCCGAAGCAGAAGATCCCGGTAGGGCCGAACTATCAGGCATCTTTCGCTGAGCGGATAAGACGCGAGGTCGGGATAGCTACGATCGCAGTTGGCCTTATCACAGATCCTCATTCGGCCACCCAAATCATTAGTAATGGCGAGGCAGACTTTGTGGCACTTGCAAGGGGGATGCTCTACGATCCGCGATGGCCATGGCACGCCGCCTTTGCTCTTGGTGGGTCGGTCGACGCACCGCCGTCATACTGGCGTGCACCCCCGCAAGGCCACAATGATATCTTCCGGGTGAACAAACACGGTGCTCGCTAGTTGAGTCCAACTCATGTCTCGCGATAAGCGACTCAGACACAGGTCGCGCCTGCGACCTGCATCGGCGCGGCCTGGTCACTTTGCGGGATCTTTAACGGAGAGCCAACTGCGTTAGCTCATCAACTCTCCGTTGCGTCCACACGGACGTTGACCTTCTTCAAATCCGTAGGTCGAGTAATTGATTGCGCTCAGGCATTCATCCCGCCATCCACCGTAAGATTCGCTCCGGTAATGTACGAGGCCGTCGGCCCGGCGACGAACGCTACCATTGCGGCGATCTCCTCAGCGCGCCCGTAGCGGCCGAGCGCTGTGGCGGCCTTCTGCGGCACCGCCCAATCGCCTGAGGCGGGATTCAGGTCTGTATCGATCGGTCCCGGCTGGACGTTGTTGACCGTGATGCCCCGGCCTCCCAACTCTCTGGACAGCGCCTGAGTGAACATCCTGACGGCCGCTTTCGTGGCTGCGTAGGGCACCAGCCCGGGCGCAATAGCGCGCTCGCCCGCCGCCGAACCGATCATGATGATGCGCCCACCATCACTCAGGTGCTTCAGCGCCGCCTTGGTCGTAGCGAACACGCCGCGGATGTTGATGTCGATTACTCTATCCATCTCCTCCAGCGTCGTGTCTTCGAACGGTTTCGGAATGGCCGTGCCGGCATTGTTCACCAGCACATCCAGCCGGCCGAAGGTCGAAAAAGTTTTTTCGACCGCGGCTTCGACAGCTTTGACGTCAGTAGCGTCCGCCTGGATCGCGATAGCCGTTCCGCCATTAAGTTCGATCTCTTTGACCACCGCCGATGCCGCGCTGGCGTCCTTCGCATATGTAAAGGCCACACTCGCTCCATCTGCGGCCAGACGTTTCGCGATTGCCGCACCGATGCCGCGTGAGCCACCGGTAACGAGTGCTACTTTTTGGGCTAATTCAGACATTTGATTTCCTGGAGTATGCGTGAGCGATTCACCGCGTCACTGAATCAAAAAATAGATTTGCAGTACAAATGTTCGATGTATGTTGCTGCAACGATTGTAGGTTTCCGTGATGGGTGCGACAAAGACCTTGTAAGCAGGGCGGCATGCGTTTTGGGCATGGCAGGAGAGGGCATGCCTGCATGCTCCCTCGTTCCGATTTCTCGCTTGACAAAGTGACAGACCTGTCCGTAATATTAAAATTAGTTACAGGTTAGTCACTTTATTGTGAGCAGGTCATGGATCAGTTGAACGAGCAGCGCTATCTGGAAGATTTTGCAGTGGGGCAGACGTTCGGCTCAGGGCGGCTACGCATCGACAAGGAGCGGGTCCTCGCGTTCGCTGCCGAGTTCGATCCGCAGCCCTTCCATCTCGACGAGGCGGCGGCGCGCCACTCGATTTTCGGTGGTCTGGCCGCCAGCGGCTGGCACACCGCCGCCGTGACGATGCGGTTGATGATCGAGACCGAACTCAAGCCGGCTGGCGGCTTCATTGGCGCCGGCCTCGACGAGTGCCGCTGGCCCCGGCCCGTGCGCCCAGGTGACGAGTTGCGCGTCGAGTGCGAGGTGATCGAGGTGCGACCGTCAAAGTCTCGTCCGGAGCAGGGCCTGATCAAGCTCCGAACGACCACGCTGAACCAGGACGACGAGGCCGTGCTCGTGCATGTCGTGAACATGGTTGTGCCGCGCCGGAAACACCATTCGTCTTGATACCGGAAGGCGGGATATTCATGGACGTCGGTTTCATCGGCTTAGGCGTCATGGGACAGCCCATGGCGCTCAATCTGGCCCGCGCAGGCACGCAACTCATTGTCTGGAATCGCTCCGCAGACAGATGCGAATCTTTGCGAGCCGCGGGCGCAACCGTCGCGACGACTCCTGCCGAGATATTTAAACGGACCCGGGTGGTATTCCTGATGCTGGTCGACGGCGATGCAATCGACGCCGTCCTCGGCCGCGGCACATCGCAGTTCGGCGCGAACGTTGCGCACCACACGATCGTCCACATGGGGACGACCTCGCCCGACTACTCGCGCGGACTCGACGCCGACATTCGCAAAGCCGGCGGCAGCTACGTGGAAGCGCCCGTCTCGGGCTCGCGCAAGCCCGCCGAAGCGGGGCAGCTCGTGGCGATGCTGGCGGGAGAAGACGCGGCCGTCGAAAGCGTCCGCCCTTTGCTCGAGCCAATGTGCCAGCAGACGATGATGTGCGGCCCGGTTCCGAACGGGCTTCTCATGAAGCTCGCGGTGAACCTGTTTCTCATGACAACAGTCACCGGCCTTGCGGAAGCGGCTCATTTTGCCGAACGGCATGGCCTCGACATGCAGCAGTTCCGCACTATCGTCGACGCCGGTCAGATGGCGAGCGGCATCTCGCGCGTAAAAATACACAAGCTGGTGACACGCGATTTCGAAGAAGTGCAGGCGTCGATCGTCAATGTGCTGGAGAATAATCGCTTGATTGCGGATGCGGCCAGAGCAGGCGGAGTCGCGTCACCGCTACTGGATGTCTGCTACGCGCTATTCGGCGAGACGTTGGCGTTGGGGCACGGGCAATCCGACATGGCGGCCGTCGTCCAAGCATTCGAGGCAAGAACCGATTCCAGCAAGTGATCGCGTTCGACTAGGCCAACAACTTCGTGGCGGCATCAATAAGGTCGCCCTTCAGATTGGCCGACTCCGCTATCGAACCAGTGACATACGCGCCGTTGATGACCAGTGCTATCTGAGACGCGGTGCGGTTGGGATTACTAACACCCAGCTTGGCGACGATCGCTGCGAGCCTCGCCTGCATTTCCTCTTTGTTGTCTCGGGCGATAACCCGGCCAGGATGGTTGTCGTCGGGAAACTCCGCCATCAGATTAAGAAAGGGGCAGCCACGAAAGGCGGGGTGCGCAATCCGTTTCGCGATTCCAGATAGCAGCGCCTGCAGCAAAGCGCGCGGGTCATCGGCGTGCTTCTTTTCAACGTCATCCCACCACGCCCAGAACAGCCGATCTTTCTCGGCGGCGAAAGCGCAGATCAAAGCGTCCTTGGAGTCGAATACGCGATAGAGGCTCGTCTTCGACACGCCGGATTGCTCGACGACCGTGTCGACGCCGATGGCACGTATGCCCTCGCGGTAGAACAGATCGCTTGCCGTCGCGAGGATCCGCTCGCGCGCGCTTACTTCGCCCTTGGGCGGGGCTCCCCGCCGAGGTCTGGCTCCTGCCTTCATATCCGCAAACTCCTTTGATTCGATTTTCTGGTTGACAAAGTAACAGATCGGTACCTGGTATGAAAGTTACAGGTCTGTTACTTTATAGGATATACCAATGCGTGTGATCGAAGCGGAAACCTTTTCGGGCTATGACGGGTTGCGGCAGATTGAATTACCCAAGCCGCAACCGGCGAAGGGCAGGGTGCTGGTTCGTGTGACGGCTGCTGGTGTCACGCCCCTCGAATACACGCTCCTGTCGGGTGGACATCCTCGAGCCAAGGCGCCGCTGGTGCTCGGCAACGAGGGCGTCGGTGTCGTCGAGGACGCAGGCGACTCCGGGCTCGCGGTGGGAAGCCGCGTGATGTTCACCGGGCCCTACGGCGTTGGCGAGAATGGCGCATGGCAGGAATGGCTGCTGGTGAGACCGGAACATCTGGCGTCGCCTGACTCGATCGGCGACGTCATCGCGGCCAGCATGCCGGTGGCTTATCTGACCGCACAGATCAGCCTCACCGACGCCGGGTTCAAGCCGGGCATGACGGTGCTGGCTCCAGGAATCGGCGGGTCGGTCGGCAACGCGACCTATCAGCTCGCACGGGCGCAGGGCGCCGGCAAGGTGATCTCCACGGCGGGCAGCGCGGCGAAAGCCGCGAGAGCGCGCGAACTTGGCTTCGAGGACGTGATTGACCTCACCGAGGAAGGTCTCGCTGACGGCGTTCGTCGAATAACGGCCGGCAAGGGCGTCGATATCGTCATCGAGAGCATCGGCAGCGCTGTGACGAGTGAGGCGTTGAGCAGCCTGGGTCACGGCGGTGTCCTGATCACGTTGGGCTACTCCGCAGGACGTAAAACCACGATCGATGTCACGGACCTCATCTGGAAGCGCGCGCGGATGGCCGGCTTCTCCCTGTTCGCCCAGTCACCGGCCGCGATCGCCACTGCGTGGCAGCACATCATTCCGTTAGTCGTAAGCGGATCAGTCAAGCCGATCGTCGAGCGGGTCTATCCCCTCGCTGAAGCACGCGAAGCCTTGCGTCACCTGATAGAGGATCGGCCGTTTGGCAAAGTTATTTTAACGATGTGACCGATATGACAAGCGGATATTCGCGGCTCCCAGGCTCGCCCGTTTCATTGAGGCGATTTCCTTTACCCACGCGAAGCTCCTTGTCGCCGAGGGCGCCTACGTCTTCATCACCGGCCGTCGCCAGAAAGAGCTCGACGAAGCCGTGAGGGCCATCGGGGCCAATTGATACGCCGATCATTGGCCAGCAGCCTGCGGACGCTATTGCGAGGATTTTATTTACCATCCCGATGGGACGCATGAGGGAAGCCGACGAAGTTGCCAAAGCTGCTTTGTTTCTCGCTTCAGGTGATTCGAATCAGGTGCGGCGAGTTGAACGGGTGGCGGATCGCGCATCGATCGGGATGCCGTGAATTGAAGCTTCGAAGGCGACGCGCCCGGCGCGCAGCCTTTACGGTTCGAGCAGGCGCAACAGGCGAAGCTCTTCGAGATCGAGTTCGGATTCGATGCGATGCGATGCAAGACCCCATCGTCGACCTTGCCGTCGCGATGCAGGCCAAGGAGCGCCTCGCGCGACACACTGACCGGCTTGAGTTCGATACGCAGAAAGTGCGCGCGGTCTTCGATCCGTTCCACTCCCAGCGCATGCGCGTTTTCGTTCGCCGCGACGCGGATCCGGTATTCGGCGAGCAGCCGCTCGAGCGCTGCGCGTTCGATACCGGACGCGTGCTTGCCCATCTCTTCGAGTACGGCGAGCGAAGCCCCAAAGGTGCGCGCACGCGTCTCGTGCTCGGACATGGTCTGTCGCGCGACCGGGCGCAGCTTCAGCAGACGGATGAGCGGCGCGAGACTGCCGCCCTGCACGACGAGCGTCGCAATGATGAGCAGGAAGGTACTGAAGACGATCAGGTCGCGGCCCGGGAAATTGCCTGGCAACGCGAGAGCGGCCGCGAGACTCACGACGCCGCGCATGCCCGACCATCCCAGCACGACGGCTTCGCCGGCCGACCACGGCGGGTTGCCCGTAAGCTTCGCGAGCATGCGGCTCGGCAACCAGATCGCAGCACACACCCACAGGAGGCGGACCGCAATCGCAGCCGCTGTTGCAGGCAGCGCGACACGCAAGCCGGCCATCAAGACGGCGACGTCGTAATTCACGCGCGCCAGAATGCCGTGCAGCGCGAGGCCGATCAGGATGAAGACGAGCGCGTCGAGCGCGAAGCATGCGGCCCAGGGCAGACCTGGGTTGAACGCATGCACGGCAACGGCGACCGCAGCGGTCGTGACCGTCACTGCGCCCAGCACAAGAGAAACGATCGTGCCGAGTTCCTCGCGGAATTCCTTCCATGCCGTGTAGAACGAACTCGACATCAAGAGCGGCGGCAACACGGCCGCGAGCATCAGGTTCGGGTCCATGTCGGGCACGCGCTTGCCCGCGACCGCGATCACGCAGCCACCGAGCAGCAGCACGACGGCGGGCGGGATCGCAACGCGCTCGGCGAGCCAGGTGAGTGCGCCCGCGCCGCAGATCAACAACAGCAGGTAATGAAAGAGCTCGACGTTGCTCATCCGCGTGCAGGCAGATTGTGCAGCACGGAATTGTGTGAAGGATGACGGGTCACGATGGTTGCTTGTCCTTTGCGGCTACATCGGAAACGTGGCCGCCGGGCAGTGGGCCGAACATGTGCTGGCTGCACTTCGCTTCGCTCCATGCCGCTTTGAGCTTGACGCCCAATAGCATTCGACGTGCGACGGGAAGGATCTGCTCGCCGGCCAGAATGCCGAGCAGGCCCGCCAGTGCCACGGTGGGCGGCGCCGGCGACTGCACGCCGATCGCGCTGTAAACGATACCGGCAAGAATTCCGGCAAGGAACGAGAGGATATACGGCTTCATGATGCGAGTCTCCTTGACGGTCGGCCGGCGACAGGCACTGCGCAACAGATTGTTCACAAGCGTTTCGGGTCTGATCCAGTAAGGGAAGAGTAGTTAAGTTCACTTAAAGGTGCAATTCTCGGAATCGCACTCATTTTTCGGGGTGTTCTTTTGCCGGGTTTAGTATTAAATGTTAACGCTGGACGACGCATGCCCCAGCGCAATGGATATCGGACTCCTCGCGGTCACGCCGGCGAGGCGAGGTTTTGTTTTCTCCGCACCGAAGGAGATGCATGTCATGAGCAATCCGAAGCTTGAAGTACTCACCCCGCAGAACAGCCAGCTCATCTTCATCGATCAGCAGCCACAGATGGCCTTCGGCGTACATTCGATCGACCGCCAGATGCTGAAGAACAACGTCGTCGGGCTGGCCAAGGCGGCAAAGGTGTTCAAGATTCCGACCACGATCACGACCGTCGAGTCGGAAGGCTTCTCGGGGTTTACCTATCCCGAACTGCTCGACGTGTTTCCGGGCATGAAGCTGCTCGAGCGCACGTCGATGAACTCGTGGGATGACCAGAAAGTGCGTGACGCGCTGGCCGCGAACGGGCGCAAGAAGGTGATCGTGTCGGGTCTGTGGACGGAAGTCTGCAATACGACATTTGCGCTCTGCGCGATGCTCGAAGGCGACTACGAGATCTACATGGTGGCCGATGCGTCGGGCGGTATGTCGAAGGATTCGCACGATTTCGCAATGCAGCGCATGGCCCAGGCCGGCGTCGTGCCGGTCACGTGGCAACAGGTCATGCTCGAATGGCAGCGCGACTGGGCACGCCGCGAGACCTATGACGAAATCATGGCAATCGCGAGGGAGCACTCGGGCGCATACGGCATGGGCATCGACTATGCCTACACGATGGTCCACAAGGCGCCGCAGCGCACGGCTACGCCGCATGAGGCGCTGCCGGCCGTGCCGGCGAAGTAAGACGCGCTCACGCACCGTCTGCGGAACGTGAGCGAGATGCTCGACGAGAAGGTCGAGCAACGCCGTGACGCGCGCAGTGCGACATGTCCAACCCGAACGACATCGGGGTGTTCATGCGCACGACGCCGTGCGGCTCGAGCACCTGAGCACAGACGCCTCGCTTGCGCCGGCCCTGGCTTCGCCGGACAGCTGAACCGCCCGGTTCTGCACGTTAATTTGTCACAGAGAGTGATCATATGAAACCGTATCTGGTGTCACTGGGTGCGGGCGTGCTGATAGGCGTGATCTATAGCGTGATCAAGGTCCGCTCGCCGGCGCCGCCGCTGATTGCCCTCATCGGCTTGCTCGGCATGTTGATCGGCGCTCTGGCCGTCCCGACGCTCAAGCAGTTGCTCGGTCTTTGATTGAATCAAACGAATTTTGCGAATTGAGCGAAGTGAGGAGACGCACATGAGCGCTACCGGCACCCAACCCGATCTCATTCTGCATAACGGACGGTTCACGACGCTGGACCGTTCGAACCCGGTCGCCACCGCGGTGGCAATGACCGATGGCCGCTTCGTCGCGGTCGGCAGCGATGCCGACGTGATGCCGCTCGCGGGCGGCGCGACCCGGGTCATCGACCTGGGCGGCCGGCCCGCGCTGCCCGGCCTGATCGACAATCACCTGCATCTGATCCGCGGCGGCCTCAACTACAACATGGAGCTGCGCTGGGACGGCGTGAGCTCGCTCGCCGTGGCGATGGAAATGCTCAAGCAGCAGGTCGCGATCACACCCGCGCCACAATGGGTGCGCGTGGTGGGCGGCTTTACCGAGCACCAGTTCGAGGAGAAGCGCCTGCCGAGCATCGAGGAACTCAACGCGGTGGCGCCCAATACGCCCGTGTTCATCCTGCATTTGTACGACCGAGCGCTGCTCAACGCAGCCGCGCTGCGTGTGGTCGGCTATACGAAGGACACGCCGGAGCCGCCTGGAGGCAAGATCCTGCGCGATGGCGCGGGCAATCCCACCGGCCTCCTGCTTGCGAATCCGAATGCATCGATTCTCTACGCGACGCTCGCCAAAGGACCGAAGCTGCCGCCTGAGTACCAGTACAACTCGACGCGCCATTTCATGCGCGAACTCAACCGCCTTGGCGTGACCGGCGCGATCGATGCGGGCGGCGGCTCGCAGAACTTCCCGGAGGATTACGAAGTCATCCGCAAGCTGCACGACGCGGGCGAGATGACGGTTCGAGTCGCATACAACCTGTTTACGCAAAAGCCGAAGGCCGAGAAGGAAGACTTTGTGAACTGGACCAGCATGTCCCGGTATCACGACGGCACGGATTACTTCCGCCACAACGGCGCAGGCGAGATGCTGGTCTTTTCGGCTGCCGACTTCGAGGACTTTCGCGTGGCGCGACCCGACATGGCGCCCGAGATGGAGGGCGAACTGGAAGGCGTGGTGCGCGTGCTCGCGCAGAATCGCTGGCCGTGGCGGTTGCACGCCACCTACGACGAAACCATCAGCCGCGCGCTCGACGTGTTCGAGAAGGTCGACAAGGACATTCCGCTCGCCGGCCTCAACTGGTTCTTCGATCACGCGGAAACCGTCTCCGAGCGTTCGATGGATCGTATCGCGGCGCTCGGCGGCGGCATCGCGGTGCAGCACCGGATGGCTTACCAGGGCGAGTACTTCGTCGAGCGCTATGGCGCAGAGGCGGCGCAAGCCACACCGCCCGTCGCGAAGATGCTGGAGAAGGGCATCAAGGTCTCGGCCGGCACCGATGCGACGCGCGTGGCGTCGTACAACCCTTGGGTGTCGCTTGCGTGGCTGGTGACCGGCAAGACGGTCGCGGGTCTGCGGATGTATCCGCAGCGCAACCTGCTCGACCGTGAGACGGCCCTGCGCATGTGGACTGAGTACGTCACGTGGTTCTCGAACGAAGAAGGCAGGAAAGGCCGCATCGCAGTCGGCCAGCTCGCGGACCTGATGGTGCCGGACCGCGACTTTTTCGCATGCGCCGAGGACGACATCGCCGGCACCACCGCGTTGCTCACGGTGGTGGGAGGCAAGATTGTCTGGGGCGCGGGCCCGTTCTCGCAGCACGATGCGCCGATTCCGGCCGCGATGCCGGACTGGTCGCCGGTGCGGCAGTACGGCGGCTTTGGCGGCTGGGGTCGTGGGGATGTAAGTCAGCAGCGCGAAGGCGCGCCGCTTCAGCGCGCGGCCACCGCGGCGATGTGCGGATGCGCGAGCGCGTGCAATGTGCACGGCCACGCACACGCGCGCGCATGGGGCCGCGCGTTGCCGACCGCGGATGCGAAGGGCTTCTGGGGCGCGCTCGGTTGCTCCTGCTGGGCCATCTGACGTGACGGCATTCTCCGGCCGCAGCGACCCGGCATGGGTCCGCACGCTGCTTGCGCAGGCATGGGTCGGGCCGCTCGTGCGCCTCGCGCTCGTATCGGCCTGGCTGATCGGCGGCTTTAACAAGGCGCTGCATTTCGACAGTGCAATCGCGGAGCAGGCGCATTTCGGCCTGCACCCGCCCGCGCTCTGGGCAGCGCTGGCGGTCGCGGTCGAGATAGGCGCATCGCTATGCGTCGTATTTCGCCGCTTCACGTGGATTGGCGCGGGCGGCCTCGGTGTGCTGACTGTCGTCGCCATGCTGGTCGCCAACGACTTCTGGAACCAGACCGGCGCCGCGCGCTTCATGGCGCTCAACAGTTTTTTCGAGCATCTGGGACTGATCGCGGCGCTTGTGCTCGCGACCATGCTCGGCGATACGAAAGGTGCGGCCGGCGGCAGCCGCACCTGATTGATCAGACAGAACGATGAAACAACAAGGAAATTCCGTCATGAAAACGATTCGCTCTGCGTTGCTCGCCGTGCTGATCGCGAGCGGTCTTGTCGCCGCGCCGGTTGCGTTCGCGACGCCACCCCCACCGGCCGTCTTGCCGCCGTACGTCGCCGTCGGTCCGCAGTACGATACGACGCACGTGTACGTTGCGGCGGAAGACTTCGATCGCTTCACCGATAGCTTCGTCGCGACGTTTGGCGGCAACAAGTCGAAGCAGGGCGTATTCCAGGTCACGCCAACGCCGAGCCAGACGATGTCGCAGCTCGTGTTTACGCCGTCGGGCACGATCTCCGTGTTCGGCTTCAAGACGCCCATTCCGTATCCTTTCGGCGAGGAGCGCACGGGCTACCTCGTGACCAACATGGACGCGGCGATGAAGTCCGCGCGCGCGCTCGGCGCCGACGTGATCGTCGACACGTTCCCCGATCCGATCGGCCGCGACGCCATCATCTCGTGGCCAGGCGGCCTTAAGATGCAGCTCTACTGGCATACCCAGGCGCCGCACTACGATGCGCTGCAGACCATTCCCGAGAACCGTGTTTATGTGTCGCCGCAAAACATGCGCAAGCTGGTTCACGCTTTCGTGAAGTTCTCGCACGGCCGGGTGGTGTCCGATGTGGGCAACGCGCCCGGTATCGAAATCGGCCGGCCGAACGACACGTATCGCCGCATTCGTATCGAGTCGGGCTTCGGCAAGATGACCGTGCTCGTGACTGATGGCCGTCTGCCCTATCCGTTTGGGCGGGAAGTGACCGGCTACGAAGTGCCGAATCTCGCCGCGACGCTGGAGAAAGCGAAGGCCGCGAGCGTGCAGGTGCTCGTGCCGCCGTTTACTTCGGACGGGCGCGACGCCGCGATCGTCGAGTTCCCGGGCGGCTATATCGCCGAGATTCACGCGAAATCGGCGCAATGACGCGTTGCATTCTTAGTCGGAGCGGTGGCCTGACATAAGCCCACGCGGACAATGGCGAGGGGAACCATGGTGTCGACTGCAATGCGGGGGAGTCGATTCGAAAAGGCCGCCAGTGTCATGACCTTCGCGGGTCTGCTGCTGACGGGTGCAGACGCGAGCTTCGCGGATACGGTCGCGCAACCCGCAACCGGGATGAGCCTCGCGGCGGATGCCGCCGATACGGTAGCGCCTGCGAGCGGCAGCACATCGGCAGGCACCTGCAATGCAAAGCGGCCCGTCGTCATGTTCAACCGCTGGCAGGAAGACTGGTCGGTGCTCGCGAATCCGTGCGTGCCGCGCGAGCCGCTCGACGGCCTCAAGTACATTCCGTTCGGCGGCGACCCGGCATCGTATCTGTCGCTCGGCGTGAATATGCGCGAGCGCGTCGAAAGCAATAACGCACCGCTGTTCGGCATCGGCACGCAATCGGATACGTATCTGATCCAGCGCGTCGAAGTCCATGCCGATGCGCATCTCGGCGAGCACTGGCAGTTCTTCGTGCAGATCGAGGATGCACGCGTGTGGGGCAAGAACGTGGTCACCCCGGTGGACAAGAATCCGCTCGATCTCGAACAGGCGTTTGTCACCTACACCGGCGCGCTCGGCGGCGGCACCTTCAAGTTTCGTGTCGGCCGCCAGGAGATGGCATTCGACCTGCAGCGTTTCATCTCTGTGCGCGACGGCCCGAACGTGCGCCAGACGTACGACGCGCTCTGGGCTGATTACGAATACCAGAAGTGGCGCTTTATCGCCTACGCGACGCAACCCGTGCAGAACCGCGACGCAACCGCGTTCGACGACGTATCGAATCGCGACCTCACGTTCAGCGGCGTGCGTTTCGAGCGGCAGTCGGTAGGGCCGGGCGATCTGTCCGGCTACTGGTCGCGATATAACCGCAGCAACGCGCGGTACCTGGATGCAAGCGGCGTCGAGCGCCGCGATGTCTGGGATTTGCGCTACTCCGGCACACGTGGTCGTTTCAATTGGGATGTCGAAGGGATGCTGCAGACGGGAACGGTCGGTAACAGCACGATATTCGCGTGGGCGATGGGCTCGATCGCGGCCTACAAGCTCGACATGCCCTGGTCGCCGCAAGTTGCTGTGCAGGTCGACGCGGCTTCAGGCGATCGGCACCCGCACGACGGCAGAATCGAGACCTTCAATACGCTGTTTCCGAACGGCTACTACTTCACGCTCGCGGGCTATACGGGCTATTCGAACCTCATTCATATCAAACCATCCATTACGCTCAAGCCGACGACCAATCTGGCGCTGCTCGGCGCGCTGGGCTTCCAGTGGCGCGAGACGACCGGCGACGCCGTGTATCAGCAGGCGAATCAGGCTGTACCGGGCACGGCGGGTAGAGGCAGCCTGTGGACGGGGATGTATGTGCAGTTGCGCGCGGACTGGACGATTGCGGCGAACCTCATTGGTTCGATCGAAGCCGTGCACTTCCAGGTGGGGAACTCGATCCGTCAGGCGGGTGGGCGCAATGCTGACTACGCCGGCATTGAGCTCAAGTACGGGTGGTAGGTCACCCAATTTTAATGGGTGAGCTGGCTAGTCCGCAGCTGACCGTTGACGAGCCCGATCTGCTGTACAGTATTCCGGGAACCCGATGATGTTTTTTTCCGTGTTTTTCCGAAGTGAAACGGACATTAGTGCAGTCATGCCGGCCTGCACGTTCTTGGCCAAAACAGCCGTCGGCCGTTGCAAGTATGCACGGCCGGGACCGAAAAGAGATATTGCTACGGCTGCGCGCCGAACGTAACTCGGGCCAGTTTGATTTCCACTACCAAACTCGCGACCTTAAGCTCAGGAGCCGATCCCGTCACCTGACAAAACCATCGGATCGCGTCATATAAATCGGGTGAAAGTCGGCGTTCGCCTTCTTGAACTCGTCCGAGGGCGTGCCATAGATCACCCAGCGAGTGAGCTTGGCCACAGCGAAGAACTCCGTCGACAATGGGGCGAAGCTTTCCGTTTGGTGGAACAGCGCCGCCTTCGAATCCGAGTAGCGTTCGAAGATGTCAACCGTCTTCTGGTCGTCTGCGATGTTGAGCTCAAACTGCAGCGCGCCCGGCTCCTTCTCTGTTGCGGCCACAAGCTTTGGTATTAGCGGCTTGAACTTGTCCATCTGATCGACGGTAACGGTGAAAACCCAGTACACCTGTTCGCTCTGCATCTCTGCCTCCATGGTACGGTACCTCAAGGCTCACGCGACGCTGACAATTGGCGCAACTGCCACCTGCGGTATTGGACCATACTCCAATAAGAGTAGCGGCCGCGATGCTCGCGCTCAGGCCCGCTGGCACTAGAACTGCGCAACCAATATTCGCATGGCCGCGCGTCACTTCAGTATATGTGCAATCTGGCAGACGGCTCAACAACGTGGGCGTGTAAGCCGGAACCGCCGATCCACATCCTGTGCAGAATGACGACAAGTTTGCGCGCGACAGCGACCACTGCCCGGCGATCAGCGCTACTGAGCAAGTATGGCGAGCGCGGCGCGCAGAGGGGCAAATGAGACTGTAAACAGTCCATCGAGCGGCTTGGTCATTTCCAGTATCAGGAAAATTGCCACCGAAGTGGATAACGCGCTCATAAACAATGCTGCAATGACCGTAGCGTTGGCGGGGGTGAGCATGCCAAACGCGCCGAAAATGATGGATAGCCACAACACCAGGGCTACCAGCAGCGGTATGGGGAGTGAGCCCACCGCTTGCAGCAGTGCCAGTCCGCGCACGGCCAGCACTTCATCGGCAATCTGGATGGCGTTCGTCTGCAGCTCACGCTGCTCTGCATTACGCGGCGAGAGTTCTTTCAGCTTGTGCTGAAGGCCCTCCATTCCTCTTAGCGCCTGGACGCTGCCAAGCGCTGCCACCTCCGCAGGGTCGCGGGAAACGAGTGTCTGGATCCACGTGCCGTAGCTCTGCTTAATCAGGCCACGGACCTCCTGCGTTTCAGGTCCATATTGGGCCAGCACGCGATCGAGGCGAACGACGCCGGCGGCATTGTGCACAAGTTCACTGTTCACTGTATCGAATGAGCTTTTCGCCGACGAGATCAGCAGGCCAAGCACCAACGCGGCCATCGTCGCGATCAGGCCGGTCGCCAGCTTTACGACACCGACTGAATCGTCACCAAGGTGATGCTGCGGCAGCATGGTACGCAGGTACAAGCCAAGCAGCGCGCTGCCGAATACACATACAAACACGATCAACGCGATAACGAAGTCGCTCACAGTTCAATCCTCCGTCTCTGGTCGTAAGCCCTGCGCCAATGGTTATCCAAAACGGACGCAGGGCAGCGGTGGTCGAGCAAACCTAACTCTTTCCGGTTGTGTTGGAAGGCGAACCTTGGACCCGACGCGGACAGGCTACCGGCCGCAACGCCCACCATACCGTGCGAAGCGCAGCGTCGCCAGTCGGCCGTCAATTTGACTCCGAAGGTTGCGCCACGCGAGCGCAGCAAGTCAACTCTGGGCGTTCCGCAAGGCACTTGCACCACGCGATAGTAAACGCCATTCGCGCCGTAGGCGGTTGAAACCACGTACTGCCGTACAGGTAGTATGTGCCGCCCCGAACGCTGGGCGATATACAGCCAGCCGGGAGTGCAGCGTAAACCGCGCTCGTCGCAAACGCCGTACTGATGTGGGCGGGCGCAGGGGCGGCTGTTGTCGCTCCAGTCACGTAGCCGGGGTAGTAAACGTTCGATGAAGCCGCTGCGGTGTTGGCCAAGGCCAGGTTGGACGAGCGAATGAAAGCGGTTCACGCGGGTTTGTCGGACTGATCGGGCATGCTCGTGTTCCATAGCACTTCGAACAGAATGCACTCGAACGCAAAGAACTCCGCGCTTTGAATGGACAGCGCGTAGTGCTCGGCCCGCGATGAAATGAAGGCCACGGTGTCGTCGTAGAGATAGGTCGTGATACCCACTTCGAAATCGGCGGGCGAGAAACGGAGTTCACGGAGATCGCGCTTCGACGATCGCCACAGATCGCGCGTATTGCCGGGGCCCGAGCGGATCACGCGCAGATTGATACCCGCACGGATGCGTCGCACCGCGACGTCCCTGATGACCTCAAAACCCGGCGTCTGAAACAGCTCGCTGTTAGACATCACCGCGCGCAACTCTTTACTGACGGCGATCGCCTGCTTTGGCAATGGCACGATGTGATCGTGCCGCATTTTCATCCGCTCGGCTGCGACATGCCATTCGGCTGTCTTGAGGTTCATCTCGTCCCACGGCACTGCCGCAACCACACCGGGGCGAAGGCCGGTCAGCATGGTGAGCTTGAGGGCGGCGCGGATAATGGGCGACCTGTAGGCATCGATAGCCAGAGCGAGTGGGCCTATGTCCGCCGGCTTGGTGATCGCTGGTATATGGCCTTTCTTGTGGCGTGGCACAACACCGCGGAGTGTCAACGCGGCGCCATCTTCGCGCAGTCCGTTCTGGATGGCGTACGTCACGATGCCACCGACATACTGCCGTGCTTTGGTCGCGAGGTTAGGTGCGTGGGAGGCGATCGCTTCGAGTACGGGCTTGACCTCTGGCGTGGCAAGCGTGGAGATGGGCTTGTTGCGGAGCGCGGGAGTCAGGTATTCGCGAACGACAAACTCCGCCTTGCGGTACGCTTCGTCGGCCCATTCCGTACGTTTGAAGTCGAGCCAGCTTTGAGCTACGAGATGAAAGGCGCCTTCGGCCGCGCGTTTGCGGCCGGTGGCTTCGGCCCGGCGATGCTCGACCGGATCGATGCCTTCGCGTACAAGACTGCGTGCGGCAGTGGCCGACCGTCGCGCATCGGCGAGTGTGATATCGGGGTAGGGACCGAGGCTGAGGAAGTTCTCCTTGCCCGTACTCAGCCGTCGATAGCGGAGCAGTCAGGTTTTGCCCCCGTCCGGCCAGATGCGCAAGGCCAAGCGATTCCCATCCGCGAGCAAATAGGGGTGCTCGCGCGGATTGGCGAACGAAATACCACTTCGGAGTTCGGTTCGACGCGTTTGGGCATGGCCTAACATCTCGACTCCGTGTATACGCAAAAATCGTCGATGTCAGTGGATCGCAAGGGATCTGCAGACAACAAAAAACCCCGTAAGACTTTGATCTTACGGGGTTTCTCGAACTTCTTCGGCTTGAGTTGCAACTAAGCCGGAACAACTGTTGGTGCCCAGGAGAGGACTCGAACCTCCACGGTGTTGCCACCGCTAGGACCTGAACCTAGTGCGTCTACCAATTCCGCCACCTGGGCACGTCTTCAAGCTAGACCGCTATTTTAGCGCGATGATGCAGCGTGTCAATCCCTACATACAAACTGGCCATCGCTTCATCAACCGCTCGGTTGTGCCGTGCAGCGAAGCAAAACTTCGCTGCTCAATCACTGCCAACTCGCGTTGACGCAACCGTCCTGCTAACCACATGATCCGATCGAAAAACCGGAATCGGACCACATAGCCTCACACAAAAAGTAAAGCCGCCGATGTGAAACATCAGGCGGCTTTACTTTTGAATCTGGTGCCCAAGAGAGGACTCGAACCTCCACAGTGTTGCCACCGCTAGGACCTGAACCTAGTGCGTCTACCAATTTCGCCACCTGGGCAGGTGATGAACAGCAAAGAACGCCATTATAGCGACAGATTCAGGGCTGTCAAGCGTTTCTCAAAAGTCGCTTAAACATCGCCGCAGCGAGCCTGCATGCGCCTCACAGCGACTATTGACGGGCCGCTTGGCGCACAAGACGGGTGTTAGAATGCCTCGCAGTAGTTCGTTGGCACGGTGCACACGCCCGTCGGACTCAGACTTGAACGAGCCGGACCCGAGCAGTCATTCCAGTGCAATCGCAAGTGCAACTTAAGCGCAACCCAAGCGCCTCTTAAGCCCAGCCACATCGCCGACCGACGTCCATGCAACGAGAAAAAATCATCGACAAGCCCTTGAGCAAATTCCCGTATCCGATCCCGAGCCGCGAAGAAATCCTGGGCGTCCTGCGCACGAGTGAAGCGCCGCTTGCCGCGAACGACATCGCCGAAGCCCTGTCGATCAAACGCCAGGAGCGCGAAGGATTTTTCAAGCGCCTAGGCGCCATGGAGCGCGACGGCCAGATCCGGCTCGATCAGCGCAATCTCTATCAGCTCACCCATCCGTCGAACTTTGTCGCGGGCCGCGTGCAGGGCCATCGCGACGGCTACGGTTTTCTCATTCGCGACGACGGTCAGGACGATCTGTTCCTGCCCACCGGCGAAATGCAGAAGGTCATGCACAACGATCGCGTGCTCGCGCGCATTGTCGGCTATGACCGTCGTGGCAGGCCGGAAGGGCATATCGTCGAAGTCACGGACCGCGCCAACAAGCGCGTGATCGGCCGTCTGCTCAACGAGAACGGCGCGCTGATCGTCGCGCCTGAAGACAAGCGCATCGGCCATGACATCCTGATCGCGCAGAACACCAAGAAGGCCAAGGTCGGCCAGGTGGTGGTGGTCGAGCTCACCGATTTCCCGAGCCGTCATTCGCAGCCACTCGGCCGCGTGGTGGAAGTGCTGGGCGATATCGACGACCCCGGCATGGAAATCGAAATCGCGGTGCGCAAGTACGGTGTGCCGCACGAATTCAGCCAGTCCGCGCTCGACGAAGCCGCGAGACTCCCCGACGAAGTCCGACCGGTTGACGCACGTCATCGCATCGATCTGCGCGACGTGCCGCTCGTCACGATCGACGGTGAAGATGCCCGCGACTTCGACGACGCGGTCTATTGCGAGCCGGTTCAGGTCGGCCGTGGCGAAGGCTTCCGCCTGATCGTCGCGATCGCGGACGTCTCGCACTATGTGCATCCGAAGAGCGGGCTCGATGCCGACGCGCTCGAACGCAGCACCTCGGTGTACTTCCCGCGCCGCGTGATTCCGATGCTGCCGGAGAAGCTGTCGAACGGTTTGTGCTCGCTGAACCCGAACGTCGACCGTTGCGTGCTGGTGTGCGACATGATCGTCACCGCGCGCGGCGAAGTGAAGGCGTATCAGTTCTATCCGGGCGTGATGCACTCGGCGGCGCGGCTGACCTATACGGAAGTGGCCGCGGTGCTGAAAAACACCAAGGGCCCGGAGGCCGCCCGTCGCGCCGCCTTGCTGCCGCAACTGCAGAATCTGTATGGCGTCTACAAGTCGCTGTTCGCCGCACGCCAGAAGCGCGGCGCGATCGACTTCGATACGACCGAGACGTACATCGTTTGCAATGCGCAGGGCAAGATCGAACAGATCATTCCGCGCACCCGCAACGACGCACACAAGCTGATCGAGGAATGCATGCTGGCCGCGAACGTGTGCGCGGCCGACTTCCTCAAGCGCAACAAACACCCGGGTCTGTTCCGTGTGCACGCCGGGCCGACCGCCGAGAAGCTCGAGAATCTGCGCACCTTCCTGCGCGGCATGGGCCTCACGCTTGCCGGCGGCGACAAGCCGCACGCCAGTGATTACGCCGCGCTGATGGCGCAGATCCGCGAGCGGCCGGACGCGCAGATGTTGCAGACCATGCTGCTGCGCTCGATGCAACAGGCTGTCTACAGTCCCGACAACATCGGCCACTTCGGTCTCGCGTACGAGGCGTATGCGCACTTCACGAGCCCGATTCGCCGCTATCCCGACCTGCTCACGCACCGCGCGATCTACGCGATTCTGCAAGGCCGCAAGTATCAGCCGGAACCGCCGCAAGGCGTCGAGTTGAACACGGCGCTGTCGCCGCGCGCCCGCGCGATGCAGCAGGCCGACGAGGAAAAACACGGCGCTCGCAACAAGTCGAAAGACGTGGCGATCTGGGAAGAACTCGGTCTGCATTGCTCGGCGAACGAACGCCGTGCAGATGAAGCATCGCGCGACGTGGAAGCCTGGCTCAAGTGCTACTTCATGCGTGACAAGCTCGGTGAAGAGTACGGCGGCATGGTGAACGGCGTGACGTCGTTCGGCATTTTCGTGCAACTCGACTCGCTCTTTATCGAAGGCCTCGTGCACGTCACCGAACTGGGTTCGGACTACTTCCAGTACGACGAGATCAAGAACGAGTTGCGCGGCGAGCGTACCGGGATTCGTTATCGCCTGTCGGATCGGGTGCGGGTGCAGGTGAGCCGCGTCGATCTCGATGCGCGCAAGATCGACTTCCGCCTCGTGCGCGACACGCCGATCAAGCCGCCGGCGAGTCGTCCGGCGCTCGCCGACAAGACATCCGGCGAAAGCGGCGGCGCACGCGTGCGTTCGTTGCCGCCGGTGGATGGCGGTGCGGGTGGCGCGGCAGCGCCGGGCGGCCGACGCAAGAAGGCCGCGCCCGCGCAAACCGCGGCCGTCAAGGAAGCGCGCGCGGCACGCGGCGCGGCGAAGAAACACGGCGGCGCGCCGGCCAAGTCGGCCTCGAAACCGCAGGCCCGCAAGAAGCGCTGAAGTCGTATGAAGGCTTGAACCGCGCGCATCGGGTACGTTGAAACGTACCGGTTGCGCGCGGTCTTCGTTTCATCGCAAAGAAGTCAGTTACCGAAGCAGCGACTCAAGCAACACAGCAAGCAGGTTCGCATTCATCACAGCAGCGCGCTTTCAAAGCGCGCTCAATCAAAGGTTTGTCAGTCATGTCACGTCTCAAGGTTCTATACGGTTTCCACGCAGTGACCGCACGTATGCGGCACGATGCGTCGACGGTCGAAGAGGTTTACTACGACGCCACGCGCAAAGACCGTCGCATGACCGAGTTCCTGCACGCGGCGAAAGAAGCCGGCGTGCGTCTGATCGCCGCCGACGAAACGCGTCTGTGGGGCCTCTCGCATACCGAGCGGCACCAGGGCGTGGTGGCGCGTGCGGGCGATATGCCGCTCGCGCAGAATCTGGCCGAACTGCTCGACGGCATCAACGGTTCGCCGTTGATTCTCGTGCTGGACGGCGTGACGGATCCGCACAACCTTGGCGCCTGCCTGCGGGTGGCCGATGCGGCCGGCGCGCATGCGGTGATCGCGCCGCGTGACCGCGCGGTGGGCTTGAACGCGACGGCAGCGAAGGTGGCGAGCGGCGCAGCCGACACCGTGCCGTACATCACCGTCACGAATCTGGCGCGCGCGCTGCGTGAGTTGAAGGACGCGGGCGTGTGGGTAGTCGGTACCGCCGGCGAGGCCACCAAGAGCCTCTACGAGACCGAGCTCGACGGTCCGGTCGCACTGGTGATGGGTGCCGAAGGCGAGGGCATGCGCCGCCTCACGCGCGATACCTGCGACGTGGTCATGCAGATTCCGATGGCGGGTACGGTCGAAAGCCTGAATGTGTCCGTGGCGAGTGGCGTGTGTCTGTTTGAAGCCGTGCGCCAGCGGTCGGTGAAGAAGTAAACTCCGGTAAACTCATCGTTTTTACTGCTCGCCTGCATTCCCCATGACCCAAGACGAACTCAAGCAACTGGTCGGCCAGGCCGCCGCCGACTATGTGAACGCCAACGTGCCGGAAGGCTCCGTGATCGGCGTCGGCACCGGCTCCACCGCGAACTGTTTCATCGACGCGCTGGCCGCCAGCAAGACCCGTTATCGCGGCGCCGTGTCGAGTTCGCTCGCCACCACCGCGCGTCTGCAATCGCACGGTTTCAAAGTGCTCGACCTGAACGAAATCGATTCGCTGCCGGTGTACGTGGACGGCGCCGACGAGATCGACCACAGCGGCGCGATGATCAAGGGCGGCGGCGGCGCGCTGACGCGCGAGAAAATCGTCGCGTCGGTGTCGGACGTATTCGTCTGCATCGCCGATGCGAGCAAGCTGGTCGACACGCTCGGCAACTTCCCGCTGCCGATCGAAGTCGTGCCGATGGCGCGTACGGCGATCGGCCGTCGCGTGACAGCGCTCGGCGGCGTGCCGGTGGTGCGCGTGACCAGGGAAGGTGTGCCGTTCATTACCGATAACGGCAACGAGATCATCGACGTCAAGGGTCTGCGCATCAGCGACCCGCGCGCGCTGGAAATGCACATCAATGCATGGCCGGGCGTGGTGACGGTAGGCCTGTTCGCGGGCCGCGGCGCGAATCTGTGCATGCTCGGCACGGATACGGGCGTCGAGACGATCGAATACAGCAAGAGCTGATCACCGCGCTTTTGCGGCCGCGAGCGAGCCTGCTTTAGCGGGCTCGCTCTGCTGCATTGGCGAGGCTCCGACCAGCATCAGCGCGCGGCGCGCCCAATCGCCTGCATCATTCGCTGCAAATACTGATCCACTGAGAACTCGGTTTGCGCATCGGCGAGCGCCTGATTCGCGAGGCGCTGCGCCAGCGCCGGATCGTCGCGCAATGCGCCGATCGCATCGGCCAGCGCGGCCACATCCCCCGGTTTCACGAGCCAGCCATTGCGCCGATGCCGCACGATCTCGGTCACGCCGCCCGCGGCCGCTGCGATCACCGGGCGCGCAGCCGCCATGCCTTCGACGATCACCCGCCCGAACGGCTCCGGCTCGGTCGAGGTGTGCAAGATCACATCCATCGCTTTCATCCACACGGGCACGTCGTCCTGAAAGCCCGCGAAACGCACGCGATCCGCGACGCCCAATGCCTCGGCCTGCTCATGCAGCCGTTGCGCGTACGCGTCCTCGCCGAATAGCGGTGCACCGACCAGCACCAGGTGCACGCCGGGCAGTCGCGCCATTGCTTCGAGCGCAATGTGCTGACCTTTCCACGGCGCGAGACGGCCGAACAAACCAGCAAGCCACGCATGCTCGGGCAAACCCAGTCGCCGGCGCAGCGCGGCCATGTCGCTGTCGTCGATGCGTTTGAACGCGTCGGCGTCGACCCCGTTGTAGATGACCGGCACCGAGTCGGCCGCGATGCCCGTCAGCGCGATCAGTGAGCGCTTCGATGCCTGCGAATTCGCAACCACGTGGTCAACTGCGAGGCGCACCAGCCACTTGATGACGCTTAACTGCACGCGTCCGAAATGCTCGCGCGTGAGGATGTCGTGCTGATACCAGATCACTGGTTTGCGATGCAGCGGTTTGCCGAGCGCGCCGAGCACGAGTGCCTTTTGTGTGTTGAGAAACAGCACGTCGAATTTTCGCGCGCGCGCCGCGATTGCGCGGACCTGGCGCAGGATGCCGGGCACAACGCGCAGGCAGTTCGACCCCGACGCTTGCCGAACGATGCCCGATACGCGCGCGTCGTTTAACACTTGCACGCGTGCGCCGAGTGTTTCGAGCCGCGCGCGAAATGGACCGTCGGAGAGCAGCACGACTTCGCTGCGCGCAATGCAACTGCCGGCCAGTTGCAAGAGCGCGAATTCAGCGCCGCCGAGTTGGCCGCTCTGGTCGACGAATAGCACGCTCGGCATGGTCGGCGAGAGCGTTGCCGAGCTTGCAGCCGATGCCGATGATGCGGGCGCGGCAGATGGATCGATCAGGGCCGGCTGAACCAGCGGCAAGGAATGAGCGAGGGGCGTAGCGTCGATCGTCGGGCGCATAAAGTGCAAAGTCGGGCGAAGTGATTGGACTCGCCATTCGCAAGAAGCGAATAGCGAGTCTTCATTATTCGCGGACTGTCGCGCGTCGAATGTGGGCATACGCACGCACGGCAAATGATGCGGCACTTACACTCGTTGCTATGGCCATGGGTCGTTAATCAATAGGCGGGGAGATCATGAAAGTGGCGATCGTGCACGACTGGCTCGTCGCACCTGGCGGCGCCGAGAAAGTGCTCGAACAGATCATCGAGTGTTTTCCCGATGCCGATCTCTTCAGCCTCGTCGATTTCCTCGAAGACCGCAGGCCGGTAGGCGGCAAACCCGTCACCACGTCGTTCATCCAGGGGCTGCCGTTTGCGCGGCGCCACTATCGCGCGTATCTGCCGTTGATGCCGCTCGCGATCGAGCAGTTCGATCTCTCGGGTTACGACCTCATCATCACGAGTTCTTATGCGGTCGCCAAGGGTGTGCTGGTCGGCCCGGATCAGACGCACGTGAGCTATGTGCATTCGCCGATGCGCTACGCGTGGGATCTGCAGCACCAGTATTTGCGCGAAGCTAATTTGACGCGCGGGCCGAAGTCATGGCTCGTGCGTGCGTTGCTTCATTATCTGCGCGGCTGGGATTCGCACTCGGCGAACAGCGTCGATCGTCTGATCGCGAATTCGCAATTCGTCGCGCGGCGCGTGATGAAAACTTACCGGCGCGATGCCGCAGTGATTCCGCCGCCCGTCGACGTGCACAAGTTCGAACTGTGCACGCACAAGGAAGACTTCTATCTGACCGCCTCGCGGATGGTGCCTTACAAGCGCATTGATCTGATCGTCGAAACCTTCAACGCGACACCGCACCGCAAGCTGATCGTGATCGGCGACGGACCGGAGATGGCGGCGATTCGCGCCAAGGCCGGTCCGAATGTGACGATCCTAGGGTATCAGCCGTTCAAGGTTCTCAAGGATCATCTGCAACGCGCGCGCGCCTTCGTGTTCGCCGCCGAGGAAGACTTCGGCATCGTCGCGCTCGAAGCGCAGGCGTGCGGCACGCCGGTCATTGCGTTCGGCAAGGGCGGGGCGCTCGAAACGGTGGTGCCGATCGGCGAGGCACGTCCTACCGGCGTGTATTTCGCACGCCAAACGGTCGTGTCGATGCTCGACGCGATCGATCGCTTCGAACGGCAGAGTGAACAGATCACGCCGGCGGCATGCCGCGCGAATGCGGAACGTTTTTCCGCGGCGGTTTTCCGGCGCGCCTTCATGGCTGAGGTGACGCGCACGATCGCGGCATCGGGTTGGCGTCTGCGGGTCGCGGCAGCAGAGCGCGTCGAACCCGATCTGGCCACCGGGGATCTCGCGTGGCCTGGCGAACGCGCGCAAGGAGGCAGTTGGGGACGCTGACGCCGACGCGCGTGCAGGTCATGAAGCGCGACAGATTATCTCTTTATTCGCATATTGCGAACTTCGCCATATGCGAATAAAATGACTTCGTCGTACCGCAGTAAGCCATAGTGGGCTGTTCGGCCTATGCCGTCCGGTTGACTATCGGTGTCGAACCCGTCCCTTAGCCTCGCAGGTAGAGCGTGCTTGTCCAGTGCGCGTGTACATGCGAGGAAATACGATGCGGGTCATTTCAAAGAAAGCGTTGCTGGACTTCATAAAGAGACATCCGGAGGCGCGCAGTGCGCTGTTGACGTGGTACTCACTGGCGCAGGCTTGCCTCGCGTATGGCTATAACGACCTGGAGCAGACGTTCGCGGGCGTGGACTACGTACCGCCGCAATACACCGTTTTCGATGTAGGCGGCAACCGGTTCCGGATCATCGCGGCGATTCCCTACAACAGGCAGTCGTTGTTCGTTCGTCACGTATTGACGCATACGGAATACGACCTTTGGACGAGGAAGAATCTAAACTTATGAATGCCGATCGCCTTCCGGGAGCCTTTCCCGACATCGCTCAAACCTGGGCTGCCCTGCAAACCCAGTTGCCGATCACACCCATTCGTAATGAGCAGGACTATCAGAAGATGGTGCGGCTCGCCAACGCGCTCGCCGATCATCTGAACGGTAACGAGAAGGATCCGCTGGCCGATCTGTTCGCGATCGTCACCGACCTGATCGAAAGCTGGGAAGTGAACAACGTGACGATCCCGAAAGCGGAGCCGCGTGAGGTGTTGCGGCATCTGCTGGAAACGCACGGGCTCAAGCAGAAGGACCTGATCGGTATCGCATCGCCCACCGTGGTGAGCGATATTCTCGCGGGCCGGCGCTCCATCAGCAAAAAGGTGGCGAAGGCGCTGGCCGCGCGTTTTCATACCGACGTCAGCGCGTTTCTGTAAACGAACGCGGCGCACAGCGCCAGTTGTGCGTCAATAAAAAAGGGCTGCGCCTCGATCCGGCGCAGCCCTTTCGCTTTACTGCTTTTAACCCGATCTATCGTGATCCGTGCGTATCGAGCGGATCGCCGGCGGAGTAGGTGTACGCGTAGGCATAGTCGTACGTGCCGTTCTTGTTGTGGCTCTTGAGCGGCACTGCATTCATCACGCCTCCCACCACCCGGGCCCGCGCGCGCCGCAGTTTCTTCAGCGCGTCGGCCACGTGACCCTCTGTGTGAGCACCGGAGCGCATGACCAGCACCGTCGAACCGGCGATATGCGCAATCACCGCCGCATCGGCCACCGCCAGCAGCGGTGGCGTATCGACGATCACCAGATCGAACTCCTGCTCGAAGCGCGCGAGGATTTCTCCGAAGCGCGACGACGTCAGAATCTCGGACGGATTCGGCGGATAAGCGCCCGCCGCGATGAAGTGCAAGCCATCCACGCCTGTGGCGCGAGCCGCGGCTTCGAGATCGACCTGACCCGTCAGCAGTTCGGTCAAGCCGCCATTCGGCGAGCGGCCGAGATACTGCGCGAGACGGCCGCGCCGCAGATCGGCGTCGATCAGCAGCACGCGCTTGCCCGATTCCGCGATCAATGCAGCGAGGTTCGCGCACAGAAAGCTTTTGCCGTCCGAAGGCGCGGGACTCGTGATCGCTACGATGCGGTTGGGCGCATCGACCAGGCCGAATTGCAGCGTGGCGCGCAGCCCACGCAGGCCTTCCACCGTCGAGTCGTACGGATGGGTCTTCACCAGCAGCGGCCGCATCGGCGTTTTGCCCGACGCAATGACGGTTTGCGTACCGACGGGCACCTGCCCCTGGCGGGCCGCCGCCGAACCAGGCCGAAGCGCTCGCATGGCGCCCGACGATCCCGCGGACACTTCGGTCGGTGTCGACCTGGGGCCGGGCAGCGCTGCGGCGCGCATGGCGCTCAACTGCCGGTCGCTGCGCGCCTGTTCCGGGCTGAAGGCGATCGAGCCGAAGATCGGCAACTGGAAGCGCCGCTCGACGAACTCGGGATCGGCCACGCCGGTAAAGAACGTGTGCCGGCAAAACGCGAACAGAATCCCGCCGATGATGCCGAGCAGCGTGCCCGCCGAAATGATCAGCGCCGATTTGGGCCGCACCGGCTGGGACGGCAGCAAGGCGGCGTCGATGATATGCACGTTGCCGATCGTGCCGGCACGCGAAATCGACAGCTCCTGGGTTTTATTCAGCAGCGCCACATAAATTTCCTCGGCAACCTTCGCATCGCGCTGCAAGGAAAGGGCGTTGCGTTCGGAGCTCGGCAGCGTGCTGAAGTGATCCTCGAAACGGGCTTTTTCGCGCGACATCGCCGCCAGTTGCGCGTCCACCTGTTGCACCTCCGGGCTTTCTTCCGTGAAGCGCTGCAGCAGTTGCGCGCGCTGGATGCGCAGCGTCGCAATCTGCTTTTCGTAGTCCAGACCACCGGCGAGGTAGACGCCGGCCTCCTGGGTCGGCTGGAACGATCCGGCTTTCGACTGGTACTCCGACAACGCGGTCTCGGTCTTTTTCACCTCGGCACGCAGACGCGGCAATTCACTGTTCAGGAAGCTCAGCATGTGGCTCGCTTCTTCCTGCGCGCGTTCTGTGCGTTGCGCCAGATACGACGCCGCCACCGCATTGGTGATCGCGGTGATCGCGTGCGGATCGGTGCCCATGTACGACAGTTGCACGACACCGGTGTCACGGCCTTTTTCGGCGACCTGCAATCCGGACGACAGGGCGGCGACCGCGTCCAGTTGATTGAAACGCGTCACGTAGAACTCGGTGCCGGGACGGGCCACCAGCGTCTTGACGAACAGTGTGACGTCGTTGCCGCTTGCTTCCTGACCCGCCACCCCGGTGAGGATCTGCTGCCCGAACGAGTCCGTCAGCTCATAGCGGCCGTAATCGAGCACGTGCAGTGTCAGGCGCGCGCCTTCCAGCGATTTCGGCACCGTGATCGACCCGACTTCGAATTGCTCGCCGCCCCACGCATACGAGTCCATTCCGAAGGCCGCGCCGAGCGGGCGGCCCGGATGCGCGAACCACGACGAAATCTTGCCGAGCACCGGCATGGTCTTCGCCGCCGTGCTGAAGTTCAGTTTGAACTGCTCGACCACCGGCTCGACCACCGCGCGGCTCTTGATGATTTCGATTTCCGCTTCGGTACGCATCGGGGCCACCGAAGGCACGAGTGACGGCGTGTTCTGACTCTGCGAACCGTTGTTGCCGGTCTGCGTGTCGACCTGAAGCAGGGCGTCGGCGGAGTAGATCGGCGTGGCGAGCTTCGTATAGATCACCGCGGCGAGTATCACGCAACCGGCAATGGCGAGCACCCACCAGATCTGATCCATGATCATGCGCAGCAAGTCGCGCATCACCGCATCTTCGTCGCTGTTGGGCGCCGGTCCGTGATCCAGCATGTCGTACGTACTCATAGGAATACTCCGTTGCGAGCGTTGTTCACCGGCCCAACTGCACCGTGTAGAAGATGGACTGCAGAGTCGGCGTGATCTGTTCGAGTGCGCGGTTAAAGCGTGCTGCGCTCGAGACCTGCACGTACACCACATCTTTCGGCTGGAGTTCGAACTTGGTCATCAGCATCAACGCGTCGACCTGGGTCATGTCGAGCTGATAGACGTCGGGCGTGAGCGTCTTGTCGGCGCCGCGCACCACGTAGACGAAGCGCGGGTCGCCGGTCTTGACGTCGAGACTGCCGGCGCCGGTCAGCGCATCGGCGAGCGTCAGGCGGCCGCGGTTCATCGGCAGCGAAGTCGGCTTGTTCACTTCGCCGAGCACGAAGACGCGGCTGTTCGAGCGGTCCGGCACGTCGATGATGTCGCCGTCCTTCAGCAGCACGTTCTGTTGCGGATCGCCGGTTTCGAGCAGCGAGGCGACGTCGACCGTATAGCGCTTGCCGCTGCGGGTCACGCCCACGTTCTGCAGATCCGCATCGGGCAATGCGCCGCCTGCGCGATTGATCGCGTCGAGCACGGTCAGCGGCGTATCGGTGATCGCTTCGGAGGCGGGCGTGCGCAGATTGCCGGTCACCTGCACCGACTGACTGTTGAAACCCGACACGCGCACATCGAGCTGAGGATTGCGAATCGTCTTCGCGAGGCCCCTCGTCAGCGATTCCTGAACCTGCTGCGCGGTCATGCCGAACACCTTGACGCGGCCCACGCGCGGGAAAAAGATCGTGCCGTTGTTGGCGACGCGCACGGTCAGTCCGCCTTCGCCGCCGCCTGTCAGCGTCGGCGCGATCGGTGTCGCGCCTTGCGTCTGCGTGGGTCCGGGCGTTGGTGTTGTGCCGTTGCCGACGCCCGGCAGCGGCGGCACGCCGCCCAGTGTGCCGCCGGTCAGTTCCGGATGATCCCAGACGATGATGCTCAACTGGTCGCCGATGCCGAGCCGGTAGTCGTAAGCACCGCGCGTCTGCGGCGTCAGGCACGACAACGGGCAGGCGGCCGGTACCGCGGCTGCGCGTTGCTGGCGAAAATAGCCGACGTCGATCGTGTGCACCGGAAACTTCTCGGCGGTCTGCTCCGGCGGAGCGGGCGGCTCCAGCCGGTTGGTGTCCAGATAGGGTCCTGGCGCCAGTGCACAGGCGCATAGAGATGTGGCCGCGAGCCCTGCGGCAATCGTTCTGATAGTCATTTTAGTGGTCCCTCGCGTGAAGCCGCGCACTGTTCGGTCAGCGCGCCGCCTCCTGCCATGCCCCGCGCATTGCGCGTAAACCAACTCTCCATTTGCGAAGCGCGAGTGCCACGCCGCCGCGCTCGAATGCCAACGACAATGCGCGCAGGAACCCCGGGTCCGCGCGATCGCCGATCAGCGTCGAGTAAACGACGAACGCCCATCGGCCGGGAGGCGTCAGGTATTCGCACATGATGAGTCGGAGATTGAATGACGCGTTATAGAAAGCGGCGTCGTTAAATGTGAAGCGCTGGTCTTCGTCGCTGCGCTGGGCCGGGAAGTGCTCCACCAGCAGCGTCGGGTCGTAAATCAGGGTCCAGCCGCGCCGCTCTACGTCCAGACTGAAGGCCATCTCGCAGTGAACCTGCGCGCCGGTGCCGCGCAAGCGGGCGTCGAAGCGCAGCGTGCCGATCGCCTCGCGGCGAAACGCCATGTTGACGCCCTTGAGCACCTGGACTTCGCGTGCCGCGCCGTGGCCGATATGGTGATTGCCGATGGTCCGGCCATACCAGCGCACGATGCCCACGCGCAGCTTCTGCCCCTGCAGAATGCCATTGCGTTCATGCACGATGTCGCGTCCGCCGAGGCCGCCGAGTGCCGGATCGCTTTCGAACGCGCGGACGATCCGCGTGATCCAGTCGGAATGCGGCGCGGCATCGTCGTCGGTGAAGCAAAGCACGTCGCCACTGGCGCTGTCGATACCGAGGTTGTAGGCGGCGACCACGCCCGGCTTGTGCACGAGCACGATCCAGCGGCGCGGGTCGGGCCGGTTCGCTTCGCGCGTGCGCAGCCAGTCGAGCGTCGCGTAATCGTCGTGGCGTGCGATCACGATCACTTCGTCGGCGCGGCGCTCCTGTGCATCGAGCGCCGCGAGGCAGCGCGCGAGATCGGCGGTGCGCCGGTACGTCGGCACGATCACGGAGACTTTCAGGGACGGTTTCCGGAGTGGCATGATCAGAATGCGTTGCGGCCGACGAACCCCTTGAAAATCGTGATGAACACGATCTTCATGTCGAACCAGAACGACCAGTTGTGGATGTAGAAGAGATCGAATTTGACGCGCGTTTCCATCTTTTCGACCTTGGTGGTGGCGCCGCGATACCCGTTCACCTGCGCCCAGCCGGTGATGCCCGGCTTGATCCGGTAGCGGTTCATATAGCCGTACACCTGATCCTTGTAGAGATCGTCGTGCTCGACCGCATGCGGACGCGGACCGACCACCGACATCTGGCCGAGCAGCACGTTCAGGAATTGCGGCAGTTCGTCGAGACTGGTGCGGCGCATGAAGCCGCCGAGTTTCGTGATGCGCGCGTCGTTGCGCGCGGCCTGCGTGACCTGGCCGTGCGCTTCGTGGTGCACGGTCATCGAACGGAACTTGTAGATCGCGAACGGCTGGCCGTCCACGCCTTTGCGGGTCTGGCGGAAGAACACCGGCCCGGGCGAGCTCAGCTTGATGCCGATCGCGAGCGCGATAAGCACGGGCGCGAGCGCGAGCAGCGCGGCCGCCGCGAACAGGCGGTCGAAGATCAGCTTGGGCCACATCTGCGGCGACGGGATGGGCGTGGCGCTCAGATTGAGCGTCGGTAAACCGACGACGTCGACCAGCGCGTGGTTGAACAGCGAGAGGCTGCGCACGTCGGGTATGAAGCGCAGATTCACGAAGTCATGCCTAAAGAGGCGCGTGAAGCGATAGATCGTATGTTCTTCCGAAAGCGGCAACGCGAGCCACACTTCGTTCACGTGTTCGTCGCGCACCTTGGCGGCGAACGCATTCAGATCGGTCAGCACCGGCAGGCGGCTGAGCCGCGCGCCATAGGTGCCGGCCGCTTCGATGCTGGTGTCGAAGACGCAGACCGGCTTGAAGCCGGCTTGCGGAGCATGGTCGAGATGCGCGAGCAAGGTGCGCGAGAAGCCGGGCGCGCCGACGATCGCGACCGTGCGGAAATTCATGCCGCGCCGGCGCACGCTGCGCAAGGCCACATGCACGAGGCACTTGGTGGCGATGATCAGCGCGCCGGAGATCAGCGTCGAGTAACCGAACCACAGGCGCGAAAGCGCATCCATGCGGTGCAGTGTGAACGCCAGAACAAGGGCGGTGGCGACCACCACCAGCCATGCGGCGGCGACTCTCAGCAGCATGGAGGGCAGTGCCTTGCCACGCCACGTTTCATAGACGCCGAAGCCGGGAAACATCAACAGCACGAGCACGCAGTTAAAGGCGATCAGGAGGCGCTCGGTGTCCGACAACGCAATCGGCGTCGAAAAGCGCATCCCGTGAGCGAGCAGCCCGCCCGCAATCACAAAGAGTGCGTCGAGACATCGCGCAGTATTCCTGAACATAATGATCTACCCTGTAATCGAACGATGCAGCCTTGAGTTGACTGCTTATTCGACGGTCTCGGCCTGGCGAAGACGCGGCAGCAGGCGGTCGAATTCCCGCTTGACGAGGCCGTAGCATTCGCAGGCGCGCGCTTCGAGACCCTTGCGATCGAGTATCTTGATGTGGCCGCGGCTGTGATGAATCAGGCCTTCGTCGTGCAACTTGCCGGCCGCTTCGGTGATGCCTTCGCGGCGCACGCCGAGCATGTCGGCGATCAGTTGCTGGGTGACCGTCAGATCGTTCGACGCCACGCGGTCCACTTCAATCAGCAGCCAGCGGCACAGTTGCTTGTTCAACGCGTGGTGGCGATTGCAGGCGGCGGTCTGCGCGACCTGCGTGAGCAGGGCGTGCATGTAAAGCAGCATCAGGCGGCGCAGGAAGTCTGAGCGTGCGAATTGCTGCTTGAGCGCCTGTGCGTTCATCCGGTAGGCGAAGCCGGCGCATTGCACCTGCACGCGGTTCGGCATGGTTTCGCCGCCCGTGAGCACCGGCACGCCGGTCATGCCTTCGCGGCCGACCGCGGCGATTTCGACCGAGCTGCCGTCTTCCATCGTCGAAAGCATCGAGATGATCGCGGTGGTCGGGAAGTAGACGTGATGGATCCGTTGACCTGAGTCGCACAGCAGTTGCTCGGTGCGCAGATGAACGAGTTCGAGATGAGGGGCAAGTGCTTGCCATTCGTGGGACGGCAATGCGCCGAGCAAATGGTTGCCGTGCAGATCTGATTGAAGTGTCAACATGATCGGTCCTTGCTGAAGCGGCGCACAGCGCAACCTCGTGTTTTTGATCCGATGCCTGCATCCTTGAATGAACGACGTGCTACCTGGCGAGCAGCGAGGATGAACAGGAACGGCCCCGTATTGGCCTGGTGCGCCACCGCCGTTCTTGTAGATCTCGTCGCGGCGTCGCGGTGTTGCGCTCTTTCTTTAGCGAGGAGCGTGCCAACCCTGGGGAAAACGAGTGCTGGTGCGGCGCAGCGAACAAAGCCCGAGCAGCGCGGGAAGGCAAAAGTGGCTTTTTGTTTCAATTCTGTACAACGCCTGCTTAACGCGCGCCCCCGGTGAGGGGTATTTTTATTCGAGTCAAGTCCTTGTTCGGATTGGGTTAGCGGCTGATGAGCGTCCCTTTGCGGGGGCTGTCTCACGGATGAACCAGCCTTTGCGTGTGCGTTATCGGGGGCCGTCCGGGTTGTGCCGGATTTGATTCATATGTGTTCCATGCGTTGCGTACGGTGGCGTACGCAACGCCTTTTTTGAAGACCGGAAAGTCGGGAAAAAACCAACAGTGACTCCGCAGACCAGACAGCTGGATTCGCGCAGCGCGAGGTTTTGCGCGCCTTGCGAAGGGATAGCTAGGTCAGGGGCGACATTCATCCGTAGATGATGGCGGATATCGCATTGATCGCGCGGACTTCGCCGGCGGGCACCCCGCATGTTGCATCAGCTTTAAACGCCGCGGTAGATGCGTGCGCAACGAGTTTCTCAACGGGGATGAGCGGTACGGCGCAGGGGCGGTTCGGCGGCAGATGGAACCAGTCGTGCGCGGCGCGGTAATGCGTGTCAATGATATGAACGAAGCGTGCAAAGCGCTTCGCTTCGATAATCAACTGCCAGCCGTCGGCGGTACGCTCGGCGCGGACCGTCAGACCGAGGTCGTGTCGTTCGCGGGCGCGCCGCTCTGGCAGATGAACCGCTTCTGACACGATCTTGCCGCTCGCCGGATCGCGCAGTGTTGCAATCGTGACGTCGTGGGCGCGCGGCCCGAAGCGGTATGCGTGCGTGAAATCGAAGAACTGGCCGAGGTGCCCGGCCGCGCCGATACGCTGCGCGCTGTGCGGCGCCAGTTCGACCGCGCGGCTGGCCGACGCGACCTTGACGCTGCCGTCGCGCAGGCAGACCAGCTCAAGTTGAGCGTGCAACGGCTCGGCACGTTCGTTCAGCAGATGGATATCGAGGCCGTTGAGGCCTTCGTCGATCATGACCACCTGGATGGGTTGCAGCGTCCGCGCGAGGCCGTGCAGGGCGCTTTTAGGCCGTCCTGTGGCGTCGATCAAGCCCCAGCCTGCGCCCGGCTGCAGATCCTGAAGCTGCCAGACCAGCGCGCCGCCGCACGCCGAGCCGGCGCGCCGCCATTCGGCGAATACGTCGCCCATCAGGTCGGCGACCACCGCGCGCGACAGATCCAGGTAGCGCTCAGGGTCTTCGTACCGCAACTGTGCCGGCTCGATGCCGTAGAGCGTCTGAAGATAGTGGTCGCGCACGTCGTCGAAGTCCCAGCCGGCGCCGGGGTCGCGCGGCACGGCTCTTTTCCAGCGCGGATCGTGCAGATGAATCGTGCCCAGCGCGTCGTGCAAGGTGGCGTCGTCCGGCACGTTGGCGAAGGCGAGGCATTCGGCGGCGAAACGGACCTGCGCGCGGCGCACGTCGTCGAGTGGGCGTTGATAGGCGCCGACTCCGTAGTAATGCGTGATGCCCTCGTTAGTCGAAAACGGCCACGCGCCGCCCGAGGGCGAGTTGCTCACATACGGTACGTCTGCGCGCTCGCGCGCGGCGATGGCGGGTAGCTGTTCGGTAAAAAGTGGTTGCGCGCGCATTGAAGCGGGCAGGCCGAACATGGCCGCCTGCTGGTCGACTTCACTGCCGCCGCACAACACCGCGAGCGATGCGAAGCGCCTTGTGCGGGTCAGAAATTGCGTCGCTTCGCGCTCGATGGAAGCACCGAAGGCGGCATCGGTCGGGTAGTCGAAATTCGCCAGCGCGAAGTCTTGCCAGATGAGGAGGCCGTATTCGTCAGCCAGTGCGTAGAACGCGTCGGACTCGTACACCATCGTGCCGCCTACCCGCAGCATGTTCATGCCGGCATCGCGAGCGAGCGCGAAAGTGTGGCGCAGTTGTGCCTCTGTGCCGGTCAGAGTAACGAGATCCGCGCTGGTCCAGCAGGCGCCACGGCAGAACACCGGTGTGTCATTTACGCGCAATGCGAAGCCCGTACCGTCCGCGCCGCGATCCACTTCGATGCTGCGAAAGCCAACGAATCCCAATGACTGGGATATCGCGCGTTCGTCATCAAGCTGCAACGTCAGAGGATATAGAGTGGGCTCGCCGTGCGTGTGGGGCCACCAGCGTTCGGCATGCGGCACACGCACGCTTCCGGTCAGTGTATATGCATCGTTCCATTGCAAAGACGAAACACAACCGCCGCAATTTAACGTTGCGGCGCACGTGTCGACGTCATGCGGATGCACGAAATGTAGCGTAAGCGAAACAACGCCGTCGTCGTCTTCGAGGCGGCTTGTCAGATCAATCGTGTCGAATGCGTGCGGCGCGTCGCTCAACATTTCAATCGGCCGCCATGGGCCAACGGCCTGCACCGATGGACACCATCCCGGCATATGGCCGAGCAGGGTGGTGCGCACGTTGCGCAAGGTGGGGGGCGTGACGAGCCGTGGCCGCCAGCGGGCACGTGAGCGTTTGGCCGCCAGCGCCGGGGTCAGCGAGCGAAAGCACAGCGCGAGTGTCGCACTGCCGTGCAGTTCGATGTCGAGATCGTGCGCGACGAACATCGAATCCGACTCGATAAGCCTGATGCCGTCGAGCCAGACTTCGGCGAGCGTGGCGAGGCCGTGCAGGCGCAGGCGGCGTTTGCCTGTGCCCGTCAGCGTGAGCCGGTACCAGTGATCGTCGAAGGCAAGCGGCGGCGGATTCGCGGCGTCCAGCAGGCCCGCAGCACGGCGCGCGCTTGCCACCGTACCGGGTACTTGCGCGGCGAGCCAGCCCTGCGCGGGCAAGTCGGCGGGGGAGGCGCATGCGCCGGCCGGCGTGCTGACGCACTGCCAGCCTGTGTCGAGTGGCTGCGGCCAGAGGTCATGGGGTGAGGCAACCGCCGTGATAGCGCCGACAGCGTCATCAACTTCGGCCGCCTCCGGCGTTTTGGCAAAGGTCACCGGAAGCGAGCCGCCTGCATCCGGTACCCGGTCATTCGTCAGCACATCCACGGCGATTTCCTGAAGCTCGAAACGAGCTCGTTACAGCACAAGCGCGGCGAGTGGCGGCAGCGTCTTTTCATAGGCGCTTTCGAGCACGTCGAAGCAGTCTTCACACGAATCGCGGCGTCCGCGCGTGATCGCTCGCACGAGCCTGAACTGCATCACCATCGACTCCGACGCGATACGCTGCGCCGCCTCCGGGATCGCCGCCGGCATGTCGAAGCCTTGCGCGGAGAGCCACAACAGATACTTCGAGAGAAATTCGAAGTTCGCGCCGAGCTGCCGCATCAGGTTGAACGAGTAGGGGTGGAAGAACGCCTCGCCGCGTTCGAGCAGCGTATCGAGATGCGCGGGAAACGCGGCGCGCCACTGCGAGATGGGGTTAGTCAGCGGCCGCCGGTTCAGATGCGCGCACAACAATTCCGCCGAGGCTTCGGCGAGCGCGGTGCCTTCCAGCGCGGGCCGCGCCTGCTTGGCGAATTCAACATACGGAAACAACAGATCGGGCTGCTGCGCGAATTGCGGCAGCTTGCGGAACACGCCGTCGTAGTCTTCGCCGTCGAGCAGGTGATAGCCGGTGTTGTGGAAATAGCCGAGACGGTGTGCCGGGGGATCGATAAAGTCGATCCCCACCGTGGTTTTCGGATGCTCGCGCCGATATGACGTGGCGCGCGTATTCGGCAGGTAATAGCCGTCCACTTCCACCAGCACGGTATGGCCGCGCAAGGTCTGCGCGAGCACGCGGGCTTCGAGCGAGTCGTAGATCGCCAGTTCCTGCACCTGAGTGCCGTACAGCCGCTCGAGGTCTTCGAGTGGAAATTTGAAGAAGGTGAACTGATCGCCTTCGAAGTCCTGCGTGACGGTAAAGCCGAACGCCGCGCGCGGATCGAGCCCGAAGCCATGCAGCAGTTCGATCCACAGGTCGACGTAGCAGTTGGTCTCCTGCCAGACGCGCTCGCCTTGATGCAGCGCGTGCGGTGCGTGCTGGCGCAGCGGCGTGGCAGGCGCGGCCGCGCCGCCCTGAGCCGGCAGGTCGAGCCGGCGGGGCAACGCAAAGGCGGACGGCACGCCCTTCGGCACGGGGATCAGGGATGGATTCATGCGCTATCTCCGGCACCCTGTTCAGCTACCGTGGACGCCGACTGCATGCCCTGCGCCACGCGTGCCTCGGTGTCGCCCCACAGCAGCGCGCGCACGTCGTCGGGCCACGCGTTGACGTCGAGCCCATGATGACGGAATAGCGCCAGCGTGATGCGTTCCATGCCGAAGCCGACGCAGCCCGTGTGCGCCACCGCGCCGTCTTCGCACTCGATCTTCCAGATCGCGCCGAAGTGGTCCATGTGATAGTTGAACGAGAGGCACGCGGTCTTGCCGCGCGGGTCGGCCACCGGAATCAGCAGTTCGAACTTGAGCGCCTGGGCACGCTGGCTATCGGCGACGATCTTGCCGCCGCGGCCGAAGAACGGATCGTTGGCGAGATCCACTTCCACCGGCAGTTGCAGCAGCGTAATCAGCAGCGAGCCGCGTTCGACCCACATCTGCCGGAATGCCATTACCTGTTCGGCGTTGCCGAGGCGCACGTATTCGCGCTGCCGGAACATCTGCATGCGGCCCGGATCGAGCGAGGGTTCGTGGCGGAAGCAATACGACAGCACGTCGATGGTGCGGCCGTCTGCGGGCAGCGGGCCGCGCCGCGCCATCACCGGATAGATCGGATAGCAGGCGGCCGGCGTAAGTACCACGCGGGTCGGTTTTTGCTGCGCCATCCATTCTTCGCTGCGTTCATCGTCGCGCTCGGTCATCGCGTCGTCGAGTGCGCGCAACAGGCGCTGGTGGCCCATGTCGTTGCCGCAGAACGAGTGGATCGTGCCGGCGAGGTTCGGAAAGCTCTTCAGATATTCGCTGTCTTCGAAATCGGTGCGGCGCATGGCGGGCGGAAAGCGCAGCACTTCGGGCTGCTGGTCCGCGCCGAGATGCGTGATCGCCACGTTCAGACGGTCCACCACGTCTTCGAAAACCTGGCTGCGACCGTACAGGCCGTTTTCGCCGGTATCGATCAGCAGGCCCGTGGCCAGCAGTTCGTCGCGGAAAGTCGGCGCCGAAGATTCCGGAGCGGCAGCGGCGAGCGCGGCGGTATCGGTCATCGTGTTCATGTCAGGCTCTCCCCGGGGCGGCAGGACGTTGCGCGAGCAACAGGCTTGCCGTGTTCTGCGCGATACGGTCGTTATTGATCATCAGCGGCGCGGAGTAGAGGTCGCGCAGATGCCGTCCCACGCTGTATTCCGTGCCGTTCTTGTAGCCCGCCATGCCGCAGATCATCAGCACTTCCTGCACGACTTGCAGTGCGGTGGTCGAGATGCTGGTCTTCAGCGTGTTCATGTCGGAAGCGAAGCCGAGCATCGCCGAGAGCGGCGCGTCGGCCTGGCAGCCGCCGTGTTTCGCGTGGTGGGCGGTGCGCGCGGCTTCGAGCGCGACCGACAGGCGCGCCTGCATCATCTGCAGCAGGCCGACCGCTTCGGCGAGGCGCAGGCCGGCCGGCGGAATCGAGCCGGGTTTCGAGCGGGCCTGCGCGCGAAAGAAGGCTTTCGCGCGATTCACCGCGTCGCTGGCGACGCCCGTCCATACCGAAGCCCACAGCGTGTGCGACACCGGCAGCATGGTCTGATCCGCGATATCGGCGAACGGTGTCGGCAGGATCTGCTCGGCGAGACCCGTGGCGACGAGCCGGAAGCCCTCGCTGCAGGTGCCGCGCATGCCCATCGAATCCCAGCCGCCGCGTTTTTCCAACAGCGTTTCTTCACGTAACGCCACGATCAGCACCTGGTCGGCCGCGGCCGACTCGGCGGTGCGGCGCGCGGTGACCAGGATGCCGTCGGCGTGCGCGCCGTACGAGATCGTCGGCGCGAGTTTTTCGATGCGAAAGCGCTGCTGGCCGGGCTCGCCGTCGAGTTCGACCGAGCAGGCGCTGGTGCGCATGTTGCCGCCGATGGTTTCTTCGGAGGTCGCCGAAGCCAGCAGCCATTGATGTTCAACCAGTTGTGCGAGCAACTGCCGGTGCCATGCCGACTCGCTGCCATACGCCTCGATGCAGGCCACCTGGATCTGATGCATTGCATACACCATCGCAGTGGAAGCGCAGCCTTGCGCAAGCGTTTCGCAGATCGCAGCGACATCCGCGAGCGAGAGCCCCGCGCCGCCGAACGCGGCCGGCACCATCGCCGACAACAACCGTTCGCGCTTGAGCGCGTCGAATGCTTCGTGGGGAAAGCGCGCTTCGCGGTCCACCGGATCGGCGAACTGCGCGGCTATGGCGGCGCAGCGCTGCGCCGCGGCGCGCCAGCCCGGTTCGGTTTCCACCGCGCTCAGCACGACGCTTGCGCCGGCGGGTTGTACCGCAGCGGGGTCGGCGAGCGGCGCCGGCACCGCGGCCGTGTCCAGCAGCGGGGCGTTCATGCTGCCGCCTTCGCCTGTTGCAGCTCGGTGACCGCGGTGGCCATCGAATCGATGCTGGAGAACAGCCGGCGCGTCAGCATGCGATCCGGAATCTCGATGCCGAATTCATCTTCGATGGCCAGCATCAGATGCACGGTGGCGAGCGAGGACAGGCCGGCGGCGTACAGATCGGCGTCGTCGGCCAGCGTGTCCGGCGCGACGTCGAGACGGGCCGATTCGGAAAGGATGCGTCGCAGTGCGGTTTTCATGTTGAGGTGCCCCCTTGTTGGTCAACGGTCTCTCGAATGTTGCTGACGTAAAACGAACAGACTTCTTCGCTTTTGGTGTTTATTGCAGCGCGTGGCGCAGGCGCGCGTCTTCGCCGCGCTTGCACGGTGCCCTGAGGGCCGCTTTGGCGGCTTCCAGCTACACCATGTTCTAACGCCTTGTATTTAAGAATTGTCAAAGGCCTGCGTCGGTGCGATGCCGCACGGAAACACGCGTTTCGGGGACGTACCTTGTAGCCATGACAACAGGTCGGCGTGTCGAGCCAGGCCGTCGGAGGCGGCGTGCGATGCCGTGCTCGCTGAACTTATTTACCGCTGGGGAACGTGATGAACTGGAAAACGCTGGAATTCGAGCAGCTTTCGGCACGCGAGCTGTATCTGATCTTGCGGGCGCGCAGCGCGGTCTTCGTGGTCGAGCAATCGCACGTCTTTCTTGACGCCGACGGTCGCGACGAGAACGCGCTGCATGTCTTCGCGGTTGAGGATATGGCGCGGCCGATGCCGATCCTGGCCTACGCACGCCTGCAACCCGGCGACGCCGAAGATCCGGAAATCACCATCGACAAGGTGCTGACGAGCCCGCTGCGGCGCGGCGACGGCACCGCCGAAGTGTTGCTCGAACGGGTATTGCAGGCGATCGCCGAGCGTTGGCCGGGGCACGCCGCGCGGGTGAGCGCGCCGCTCGGTTTGCGCGACTTCTACGAGCAATTCAGCTTTCGCAAGACAGAAGGGCCGTACCTCGAACATGGCGTGGCGTTCATCGGCTTGACGCGCCAGGTGCGCGGCAGCCAGCCGCTCTTCGGGACGCGCCGCCGCGAGCGTGACGGCGTGGCGCTCGTCAATACGTTTGAGCTCCTGTAATGGTGCGAACACTGATCACGCCTTCCACCCAGGTTGGACTATCGACATCGCCGGGTAAACCGCGTGCGCTGCCTGGTGAGGCGTTTGTGCCTGAGCGGGCCACGCCTCGCGCGCCGGCAGCGCGCCCGCGACGCAAAGGCTTGCGTCATCCGCTGAGCTTGCCGGTGCTCCTGTTTGCCATGACCTTGGGCCTGATCCTTCTGCATCAGGGCGGGCTGGTCGAATATTTCTTTCCGCTCGGCGCGTTCGGCGTGGCGTTGGTGTTGTATTGGCGCTCGCCCGCGCATTACATCGGCTTCGTCTGCTGGCTGTTCTTTCTGACGCCCGAAGTGCGGCGCCTCGCGGACTTCGTCAACGGTTCGTTCAATCAGCAAAGCCCGATCATGGTGGCGACGTTGCTCGCTGTCTCACTCACCGGCCTGACCTTGCTCAAGCATGTTTCGTTGCTTGGGCAACGCCGCGCGGCGCCGCTGGTGCTGATCGTGATCGCGTTGCTCTATGCCTTTGTCGTCGGCATGGCGCAGGTCGGTCCGGCGGCGGCGACGTTTACGCTGATCAACTGGCTGTATCCCGTGATGGTGGCGTTTTACCTCACCGTGACGTGGCGCCACTACCCGGACTATCACCGGGTTCTGCTGAAGACCTTCGTTTATGGCGGACTCCTGATGAGCCTGTACGGCCTGCTCGAGTTCGTTTCGCCGATGCCCTGGGATGCGTTCTGGCTGATCTCCTCGAAGATGCTGTCCGAGGGGCAGCCGGTGCCGTTCGGCATGCGCGTGAGCAGCACGATGAATTCATGCGGCCCCTTCGCGGTGACGCTCATGACGATCCTGCTGATGTCGCTGGCCGCGCGGGGTAAAGCGCGCATCGTGCTCGGATGCGTCGGGGTTCCCGTGTTGCTGCTTACCAGTGCGCGCAGCACATGGGGCGGCTTTGCGATCGCGCTGGTGTACTCGTTCGTCATGCTCGACGGCAAGAGCCGTAGGCGGCTGATGGCCGGCGCGCTCGGACTGGCCGTGGTGGCTGCGCCGCTGATGATGATCGATCAGGTCGCGGAGCCGGTGCTGCAGCGCTTGAGCACGATTCAGGACCTCGGCAAGGACGACAGCTATCAGGCGCGCGCGGAGTTCTACAAGTCATTCATGTCGTCGGCGCTCACCGATATCGCCGGCCAGGGGCTCGGTACGACCGGCCTCGGCAGCAAGCTGTCCGACGACACGGCGTCGCAGGCGAGGCTCAATTTCGACAGCGGTCTGATGGAGGTGCCCTTCGTGATGGGGTGGCCGGGCACGCTGCTTTACACCACCGGCATCGTCATGCTGCTGTGGCGCGCGTATCGCGCGAGCCGCCAGCATCCGACCGACCTGCTGGCGGTCTCGGGCGTCGGCGTAGCGGTGGCGATTTTCTCGATGATGGTGTTCATCAACACGCTGACTTCGGTGTCGGGGATGTTTTTCTTTCTCGGCGTGACCCTGCCGGTGATTTCGCTGCGCTATGCACGTGAACGCCACGGTGCGGTCGCTGCGGCTCCGGCGCGATTCTAAAAAAAAGACAGGCTGATGAAGGACAACAGGATGCGGATTTTGATTGTCACCCATGTCGTGCGCAAAAACGATGGGCAGGGACGCGTCAACTACGAGATCGTGCTGGCCGCGCTCGCGGCCGGTCATTCGGTGACGCTGCTCGCCACCGGGGCGGCGCCTGAGCTGGTGCAGCACCCGCGCGTGCGTTTCGTGCAGATCGCAGAAAGCCGGCTGCCGACCAAACTGGCTCAGTACCAGATGTTCGCGTGGCGTTGCGGCGCATGGATCCGTGCACATCGTCAGGACTTCGATGTGATTCACGTGAACGGCTTCATCGCGTGGGCGCGCGCCGATGTCAATGCGGCGCATTTCGTTCATGACGGCTGGTATCGCTGTGGTTTTTACCCGTTCCGTCTGTGGCGCAGCGCCTACGATGCGTATCAGGTGATCTACACGCTGCTGAATATCAGCTGCGAAAAATGGGCCTTCCGGCATGCGGAGGTCATCGTGCCGGTCTCGCATGCGGTCGCCGCCGAGGTGCGCGCGCTGGACATCGGCCCGGCGCAACTGCTGGTGATTCATAACGGTGTCGATGTCGACGAATTCGCGCCCGGTGCGCCTGAGCGGGTCCGCTTCGGCCTGCCGTCAGCGCCGTTCATGCTGCTGTTCGCAGGCGACCTGCGCATGTCGCGCAAGAATCTCGACACGGTGCTGCACGCACTCGTGCACACCTCGGCCGACGTGCATCTGGCAGTCGCGGGGATTCTGCACAATAGTCCGTATCCGGCGCTGGTGGCGTCGCTCGGGTTGACGGAACGGGTCCACTTCACGGACATGGTGATGGACATGCCCGCGTTGATGCGTTCGGTCGATGCGTTCGTGTTCCCCTCGCGTTACGAACCGATGGGACTGGTGCTGCTCGAAGCGCTGGCCGCGGGATTGCCGGTCATTACCGTGCGGACCGCGGGCGGCGCCGAAGTGATTACGGCCAGAAGCGGCATCGTGCTCGACGATCCCAACGATGCGACCGCGCTTGCCGCAGCGATCGAACACCTCGCGAGCGATCGCGAATACGCCCACCGGTTGGGGCAGGCGGCGCGTGAAGTCGCCAGAACCTTGAGTTGGCAGGCCATGGCGGAGCGCTATTTGTCGCTCTATGAGCAGGTGCATGCGCGGCGCGCTGCGCAATCGTTGCCGGCCGGCTGTGCGACTGCATCGGTGGACCTATGAGCGCGCCAATCGATTCGCTGCAGATCGGCATGCACTGGTTCAACGAGCGGCCGGGTGGCCTCGATCGCATGTTCAAGGCGCTGATCGATACGTTGCCGGAGCAGGGCGTCAATGTCCGTGGGCTGGTGGCGGGCAGCCCCGGGGTGTTCAATGCGTCGGGTGGCAGTGTGCTGGCCTTCGCCGGCGTAGAGGCGCCGCTCGGCACGCGCCTGTGGGGCTCGCGCAGGCAGTCGCGCGCGCTGCGGGCGGCGAAGATGCCCGACGTCGTCGCCACGCATTTCGCGCTCTACGCGGCGCCGACCGCGGGCCTGTTCAGACACGTGCCGAAGGTCGTGCATTTTCATGGACCCTGGGCGGCCGAGTCGTACCCGGGCGGCGGTGGCGGCTGGTCGCGTGCGATGCGGGTTGCGCTCGAGCGCTTCGTGTACCAGGGCGGCACGCGTCACATCGTGCTGTCGCAGGCGTTCGGGAAGATTCTGCGCGAGACCTACGGCGTGGATGAAGCGCGCATCCGGATCGTGCCCGGTTGCGTCGACGTCGGGCAATTCGATACCCGCGTGACGCAGCGGCAGGCGCGTGAGCGTCTCGGTTTGCCGATGGACCGGCCGCTGCTGTTCTGCATGCGGCGGCTCGTCTCGCGCATGGGACTCGAGGACCTGATCGATGCGATGGCCATCGTCAAGCCGATGCTTCCCGACGTACTCCTGACGATCGCCGGCAAAGGGCCGCTGGAGGCGGAGTTGCAGGCGCGCATCGCCGCGCGCGGGCTCGAGCGTCACGTGCGGCTCGCCGGCTACGTGCCCGACGACAAGGTGCCGCTCTGGTATCGCGCCGCGGATTTGACGGTAGTGCCGACCGTGTCGCTCGAGGGCTTCGGGCTCACAACAATCGAATCGCTCGCCGCCGGCACGCCGGTTCTGGTGACGCCGGTGGGCGGTCTGCCGGAAGCGGTCGCGCCGTTATCGGCTGAGCTGGTGCTGTCCTCGGGCGGATTCAAGGCGATCGGCGAAGGTATTGCCGATGTCCTGCTTGGCCGGCGCGTGATGCCGGACTCGCAGGCATGCCGCACCTATGCCCGCCGCCATTTCGACCGGCCGGTGGTCGCCGCGCAGGTCGCCCGGATTTACCGCGAAGCGATCGACGCGTTCTGACGCGTAAAAGATCATGCGACGCATCACACGCAAAACTTTCGAACGGCTCGTATGCGCCGCCGCGCTGGCGTTGCCGGTGCTCGTGCTGATCGCGGCAAGTGGCCCGGGGGGCGGCACGACACTGGGGCCGGCGCAGACAACCGGGGCCGCGCCGGGTGCAAACTTCGTGGCTTCCGCTAGCAAGCCCGCCGACGAAGTACGCGCCGCCGCCGCGCATCCGTCGCTGTCGTACCGCACTTCGTGGATCGGCAATACCTGGGGCTACGCGGATCATCGCTGGGTGCAGATCGACGTGCAGGCGCTTGCTGTCACGCCTGATGGCGAAGTCTTCACGAACGCACCGTGGGACGAAGGCGGCGGTGAGATCGGCCAGTACCGTAACGGTCAACTGGTTCGCTACGGCGGCGAGTCGCACGGCTGGGGCATGATGGGCGGCGACGCGATCGCCGTGAACGACGAGTACGTGTTCGTCGCGCAAACCGTCGTCAGTCTTGGCAACGAGATGGCGCAACACCGGCGCATGCCGCACGAGGGCGAAGTGTGGACCGGCGTGGCGCGCCGCAGCCGCGCCGATATCCGCGATGGCGTGCCGTTTGCCGGGCAGGTGAGTTGGCCGGGCGGCAACCGTCTGGCGTTTCTGCTGGTCTCGACTTTCTCGAGTAAAGAGGATTACGCGATCCGTGGGCTTGCCGCGGACGAGGCGCGGCTATTCGTGTCGAATCAGCGTGACAACCGCGTTCAGATCTTCGACGCCCAAACCATGCAGGCGGTCGGCAGTTTTCCGGTGCACGAACCGGGCCGTCTCGCGCTCGCGCCCGACGGTTCGCTGTGGATCGTCGAGAACAGCCGCACCGCAGGCGCCGAGCGCGTGGTCCATCGTGCGCGCAATGGCGCGCGCCTGGGCGAGCTCGCCTTGCCGCCAGGCGTGGTGCCAGCGGATCTGACGGTCGACACCCGCGGACGGCTGCTGATCGCCGACAACGGCGTGCGCCAGCAGATCCTGGTTTTCACGGCGAGTCCTGACACAGCGGCATCCACCGCCGCGCAGCCGGGCGCGGGCATGCACCTGTCGGCGAGTTTTGGGGAAGAGGGCGGCATTTATGCCGGCCGCGCCGGTGCGCCGGGGCCGCGGCGTTTCAATGGATTAACCGGCGTCGGCGTGGACCGGGCCGGCAACCTCTACGTGTCGATGAACGGTGCGGGACCGCGTCCCATCGGCACGGGGCCGAGTACCTACGACGGTGCGCTGATCGAGAGCTATGCGCCCGACGGTACGCAGCGCTTCAGTCTGCAAGGGCTGCTGTTCGTCGATGGGGCGCAGTTCGTCGATGGCGAGCCGCCCTCGGTCTATAGCGGCAGCAAGCGCTTCACACTCGACCTGACACGCCCGGTCGGCGAGGAGTGGTCGTACGCCGGCTACACCGCCGACCGTTTCCGCTATCCCTATGATCCGTATTTCCATCTCTACCTCGGCGGCCAGCGCGGCATGCCGCTCGTGCGCGATGTCCACGGACATCGGCTGCTCTATACGACGGACATGTATTCGTCGTATCTGCGCATCTATCGCTTTACAGCCGATCGAGAGACGGCGATTCCTTCGGGTCTGTTCGCGCAGTCGCACATCGACGGCGCGTGGCCGCCCAACCAGCCGGCTCAAGGCGAATGGATCTGGCGCGACGCGACCGGCAAGGGCGATTTCTCCGCCGGCGCGTTCGACCAGAACACCGGCAGCACCGATGCGCCGCAGATGCGCGCGTGGTGGGTCGATAGCCATGGCGATATCTGGCAGGGCACGGAGTCGCAGGGCATCCGCCTGTTTCCTTTAGAGGGTTTCGACCGGGTCGGCAATCCGATCTACCGCTACGCCGCGATGCGGCAGTATCCGCCGCCCGAGCCGTTCTACCGCATCGCGCGCCTGAATTATTTCCCCGCTGACGACACGATGTTCATCTCCGGGTCGACACCGGCGCATCAATTTGTTCAGGACAACTGGAATAGCGCGGGCTCGCAACTGGCGCGTTATGACCACTGGAAGAGCGGCAAGCCGGTGCTGCGCTACATCATCGGCTTGCCCGACCGTGGCGCGCCCGACTGGTCGTCGATCAGCGGCTTCGCGGTCGCGGGCGACTACGTTTTCGCCATCGAAACCCGCACCGCGATCGTGCGCGTCTACGACCGGGATACCGGACGCGATGTCGGCCGGCTCGAACCGGGCAAGGAAGTCGGTTCGACGAGCGGCTGGATCGATGTGCCGATGCCGCTGACCGCTCATCGCCTCGCGTCGGGCGAGTACCTCGTGCTGGTCGAGGAAGACGCACACGGCAAAGCGCTGATGTATCGCTTCACGCCACAGACGGCGCCGCTCGCCGCGGCGCCCCCTCACTCAACGGATGTTGCGCAGACTCCATGAAAATCATCCATCTCGCCAATCACGCGCAAAGCGTCGGCAACGGTATCGTCAACGTGATGATCGACCTTGCCTGCCTGCAGGCGCGCGCCGGCCACGACGTCACGGTGGCGTCGGCGGGCGGCGGCTTCGAAAACCTGCTGGCGCGGCACGGCGTGCGTCACGTGCTGCTTCCCCAGTCGCCCAGGCCGTCGCGTGTGCCGGGCATGGTGGCGGGCTTCAGACGCCTTGTCGCGCAGGTCGATCCCGACGTGGTGCACGCGCACATGATGACGGGCGCGCTGATTGCACGCCTGAGCGCGCTGCGGCGGCGTTTCGTGCTCGTCACGACAGTGCACAACGCGTTCCAGCGGAGCGCCACGCTGATGCGCGTCGGCGATCACGTGGTGGCGGTCAGCGACGCCGTAGGGGTGGAGATGGTGCGGCGAGGTATACCCAGGACGCGCCTGAGCGTGGTGCGCAACGGCACGATCGGCACGCCGCGCCTCGCCGGCATGCCGGTTCCCGCGGCGCCGCAATTGGCGCATCCGTGCGTCGTCACGGTGTCGGGCATGTATGAACGCAAGGGCATCGGCGATTTGCTGCACGCCTTCGCGTTGCTGAGCAAGCGCGTGCCGGACGCGGTGCTGTATCTCGTTGGCGATGGTCCCGACCGCGCCGCGATGGAAGCACTCGCCGGGCAACTCGGGATTGCCGGGCAGACGCACTTCGAAGGCTTTGTTGCCGACCCGCGTGCTTACCTCGCGCAGGCCGACGTGTTTGCGCTGGCATCGCACTACGAAGCGGCCGGGCTGGTGCTGTGCGAGGCGCGCGAGATGGGACGCGTGATCGTGGCGACCCGGGTGGGCGGCATTCCCGAAATGCTGGATGACGGCGAGGCCGGTCTGCTGGTGCCGGCTCACGACCCGGTCACGCTGTCAGAGACGCTCGGGCTACTCCTGACCGATCGCGTTGCGCATGCGGCGCTGGCTGCGCGGGCGGCGCAAAACCTCGACACGTTCAGCGTGCAGCGGGTGAGTAACGGCTATCTGTCGATTTACGAACGTACGTTGGCACGTTGCCAGCCGCGCCGCTTTGCGACAATTGCGACGCGCAGCGGCAGTGTGCCTGGTATCGCCACGGCCACGCTCGCGGTGCCGGATGCCTTACACAAGCCTTGAAAAAGCGGATCGCCATTTGAAATGCACCCCAAAAGTTGGACACCGATTCAACCTTTGGCGTGCAGTTCAATTCGTGGCCCGCTTCAACTCCCTGTTTCACCTCCCGCTGCAACCGCTCGACTAACTCGCCGACAGCGTCACGCGCGTCCAGAGTTTGTAGACGACACTCCTGAGTTCGCTGGACCCATGCAGCGACATGCCCAGATTCGCCGCCGCCATGACAAGTGCCGCAGCGATGAGCGTCGGCAACGCGGTGATCGATTCGGAGAGCACCAGCGCGACGACCAGGAACGCGAGATGGACCACCATATTGCGCACGATGGACCAGACATGCAGTCGCGCAAACCATAGCAGCACGGCATAGTCGAACAGCGACTTCGTCACGACGACGACGCCCGCGCCCATGATCCCGAACCAGTGAATCCCGCACCACAGCGCGCCGGCGAACACCGGCAGTTCGAGCCAGTTCACGCTCGCGATATAGGCCGGATTGGTCTGCGCCTGAATCAGAATGCCCAGAATGCCCGACTGGCCACCCAGCCACACGCCCAGCACGAGCACGCTGGCAACCGGCGCTGCGGCCGCGACCGCCGGCCCCAGCCATAGCGTCAGAAAAGGCTTGAGCGCGAACAGCGCGACGATCACGCACGGCGTGAAGGCGCCGTTCAGAAAGGCGAGGGCGCTATGCGCAAGGGCGTCGGCGTCGGCGCGCGAGACGGCTGACAGGCGCGGGAAGAGCGTGCGCACCATCGCAATCGGCAGCAGGTTAAGGCGCGTGATGAGGTTCTGCGGGGTCGCGTAGTAGGTGACGAAGCGCGCGCCCAGCAGCGCGCCGACCAGCACCCGGTCCAGTGTCGACGCGATCATGCTGGCGCCCGAGAACATCAGCATCCAGCGGCCATAGCGAAAGAGTTCGGCCATCACGCGCCATTGCGGCATCCGCACGCGGCGAATGCCTATCGCGCGGAACGCGGCTGCGCCAAGCAGCACGCCGGCTATCAGGCGGGCCACTACCGCGGCCGGAATCACCACCGCGAGCGAGGGCGAGAAGCAGAAGATCGCCGCGAGCGGCAGCAACTGGAACAGCGCCGTGCCCAGGGTCTGGTTGATGTTGAAGCTGGTGAAGCGTTCCACCCCGTTAATGGCCCCGGCAAAGACCCACGAGACGTTCGCGATCGGCACGGCCACCGCGATCCACGGCAGGCTCGCCATCACTTCGCGCTGAAAAACGGGTTCGATCTTCACGCCGTGCGTGATGTAGAGAAACGCGCCGAGATACACCAGCAGGCCGCCCACGATGCCGGTCCCGAGATTCATGAACCACGCGCTCCAGAAGATGCACTCGATCGAATCGTCTTCGGCGGCGCGTGCCTTGGAGATCTGATTTTCAGTGGCGAGACTCGTGCCGAGATCGAGCACGCTGAAGTAGCCGATGAGCGTCCACACCAGATTGATGACCCCATAGCGCTCGACACCCATCAGGTGGATATAGGCGGGCACGGTGACGAGCGAGACGAAGGTCGGCGCGATCGCGCCTGCAAAATTGATGAAGATGTTCTTGACGATACTTCTTTCCATGGTGCGCTTTTCCGGCGGGTGAAGTCATTGGATGGTGTGGTCGATCGTCGATGCTGTCGGTGCGCAGCCGCACCCAGCAGCGCGCTTGAAACGAGGGCGCCGGCCTGTCGTATGCACTCGATAGTGCACCTTCGCCCTTTGCGGATGTGTGGGTGGCCGTACAGATAATTGGGGTCCGGCAGGGTTAAATGAAATCCGTTACGATTTTCGGAGCCCCCATGATTGAGACCACGAACGAGGCCGGGCAGGGTAGCGGCAGCGAATTGACCGTGCGTCTGATCTCCATCTGCATTCCGAGCTGCAATCGGCCCGCCTTGCTCGAACAGGCCATCGAGAGCTGCCACGCGCAGACGTATGGCGAGTTTGAAATCGTCATCGGTGACGACTCGAACGACGACCGCGCGCAGCAGGTGGTGGAGCGGTGCCGCTTGCGCAGCACGCGGCCGATCCCGATTCGTTATGAACGCAATGTGCCCCGCCTCGGACAGGCGGCCAATGTGAACCGGCTGTTCGCGCGCGCGCAAGGCGCGCGGCTCGTGCTGCTGCACGACGACGATCTGCTTGAGCCGGACGCACTGACCTGTCTCGACGCGTGCTGGCACGCGTATCCCGAGTTGACCGCGGCGTTCGGCAAACAGCACGTTATCGCCGACGACGGCACGCCGCGGCCGCAAGCCACTGAACGTCTGAACCGCGATTATCTGCGTGTGCCTGAACGCGCCGGCCGCCTGCCGGTGCCGGCACTGGCAGGGATCGACCAGATGTTTCCGAATAACGGCTATCTGGTGGATACGCTGGCCGCGCGCCGGATCGCGTACCGCGCGGCGGCCGAGGTCGGCGAAGCGTGTGACTTCGATTTTGGCTTGCGGCTCAGCGTCGATGCGGTCGCGATCTGTTTCGTGAATGAGTTCGTGTCGGTGTCGCGCGAAACGGCGCTATCGATATCGACTCACGCGTTGCCGGCGATGCACGCGTTCGCGCAATTGCGCGCGAGCAGCGTGCCCGCCGCCGCGCAGGCCGCGCGCGAGGACGCGCTGCGGCGCGTGGCGCCGCGCGCCGCATCCGCCTATGCGCGCGCCGGCGAATCAGCCGCCGCATGGCGTGTGCTGCTGTCGCGGCATTACCCGATGCGCGACCGGCTGCGCGCGCGGTTTTTCTATCACGTGCTGCTTGCCACCCGCTCCACCTTTGCCGCGCGCGCGCCGCACGGCAGTTGACCCGCCCGTCGATCTGGCGCGAGCCAGACGTCATCGCGCGTAACACGTTAAGCCGCATAAGCATCGGAGTCCGACATAGTGTGGGCGGACGTACAGATGAACCAGACGGCGTTTGTTGTAGTGATCGAAAGCGGAGTTCCCCCGGTGAGGAGCCTAGCGTGAGGCCAGTATTGTTCGATGGCCGGTTCGGATGGTTGCATCCGGCGGAGGGGCCAGGTGGCGTGGTGCTGTGTTCCCCGTTCGGGTACGACGCACTGTGCACCTATCGCGGCATGCGGCGGCTGGCCGAGCGGCTTGCCGCGCGCGGCATGCCGGTGCTGCGGTTCGACTATCCAGGCACCGGCGATGCGGCGGGCGAGGCGAGCGAGCCCGGCCGCTGGCGCGCGTGGATCGACAGCATCAAGCAAGCGGTGGCGCTGCTGCGTGAGACCACCGGTGTCGAGCGCGTGACCCTGTGCGGGCTGCGGCTCGGCGGCACGCTCGCGGCGCTCGCCGCTCAGGAACTCGGCGGCGTGGATGGGCTGGTGATGCTGGCGCCGGTGTTGTCGGGCAAGAATTATCAGCGCGAGTTGCGGGCGCACTACCGCAAGTGGCTGCTGATGCCGGCCGCGATGGATTGCGAAGCCGAGCCCGATACCGACGCATTCGTCGAAGCATACGGTTTTCGTCTCTATAGCGACACCCTGGAGAGCTTGCGCGCAGTCGATTTGCGGCGCGATGCCGCGCGGCCCGCCGAGCGTGTGCTGGTGCTCGATTCCCTGGACCCCGCGCGGGTCGACGCGCTGGTTGCGCATTATCGTGAACAGGGCATGCAGGTAGAGCGGCAGTCGTTCGACGAATACGGCAAGTTCATGATGGAGTCGCTCGATAGCGCGATTCCGCGGGCGGCGTTTCAATCGATCGAAGACTGGCTGGCTGGCGCTGCCGGTGACCCGGTTGCGCGTGAGCGCCTGACTGCCGGGAGCGGCGCGGACGGTATGGCGGATTGCCTTGCTGACCAGGTGTCGGGCCATGTGGTGGAGCGCCTCGATGACCACACCATAGGACACCTCGTCGAACCGGGCGTGATCGAAACGCCGGTGTGGCTCGAGGGCGGCAGGATGTCCGGCATCTATTGCGTACCTGTATCGCGTTCTGACGCTGAAGCACCCGCAGTGCTGATGGTGAATACCGGTGCCGTGTCGCGCATCGGCAATGCGCGACTCAGCGTGCGCTGTGCCCGACGCCTCGCGCGCCAGGGTATCGCATCGCTGCGTGTCGACCTTGGCGGTCTGGGCGACAGCCAGCCATCGCTCGACGCGGTAAGTCTCGATGCGCTGTATGCGCAAGCGGGTGCCGACGATGCCGCGTGCGCGGCGCGCTGGCTGACGGCGCAGGGACATCGCGGCGCAGTGCTGCTCGGCATCTGCGCGGGCGCCTTCGTCGGTCTGCATGCCGCATCGCGTGAACCGGCGGTGATCGGCGCCGTGCTGGTCAATTTGCAGAAGTTCACGTGGCAGAACATCTGCGATGAACACGGCAAGCCGACCGTTCCCGTCGCCGCTTTCGGCTCGACGCGCAACTACTTGCGCTCGATGTGCCAGCCGCGCAAATGGCTTCGCGTCGTGCGCGGGCAGACGGGCGGATTGCCGGTCGCGCGCGAGTTGGCGGCGCGCTTCGCGGCCAGGTTTGGCGCGACGCTCGCCGACCGGATCGAACGCATCTGCGCAATGCAGCTGGGATCGAAGGACGAGCAACGCCTCTTCACCGCGTTGCACGCGCGAGGCGTCCATACGCGTCTTTTCTACGGTGTGCTGGACGAGGGCGTCGAGGAGCTTGAACGTTACTTCGGTGCGCGCGGCGGACGGCTGCGGCGCTTCGGCCGGATTGGGGTGACGTTTTGCGAGCGCACCGACCACGCGATTCTCTCGGCCCGTGCGCAGGAAAACGTGATGTCGTACTTCGAGGATTTCTTTGCAAACACCTTTGGCGAGGGCCATCACCCCGAACCATCCATTGCAGTCGAACCGCTCCACGCGCGGCTCGGCTGGCGGCATGCGCGCGCCACACAGTGGCTTCTAAAACGTGCGCGTGCGCTTCGTCTATCAGGGGAAGCGCAATGAACACGCGACGTCATGTCGATGCAGCGAACCGCTTGCGCACCAGTGCGCAAGCACGCTGGTTGTCGATCCGACGCACCCCCACTGAGATGGAGTAAGCCATGAGCAGCCAATCCGAGCTGGACCGCATCAACCGTGTCGCATGGAATTCGCCGGACGCCACTCGCGTATTCACGATCGAGAAGACCTTCTCGGACCCTGGCGAACAGGCCGCGTTCGAGTGGCTTGCGCCGCGCTGCGTCGGCGAGCCCTTGCTCGATGTCGGCATCGGCACCGGCCGCACGATTCCGCTGATGACATCGATCTCGAACGATTACATCGGCGTCGACTACACGCTGAAGCTGCTGGAGATCGCGCAATCGCGCTATCCCGGGCTCGACTTGCGGCATATGGATGCGCGCGATATGTCGGCGCTGCCATCCGGGCATTACGGGCTCGCGGAGTTCAGTTGGAACGGCATCGACTGTGTGGACTACGACGATCGCGTGACGATTCTCGAAGAGATGTACCGCGTGGTGCGGCCCGGCGGTTATGTGCTGTTTTCTTCGCACAACCGCGGCGGCCCGGGTTACCACGAGAACATCTGGCAATTGCTGCCGCACTTCACCTTTAATCCGCTCAAGCTCGGCTGGCGCACGCTGCGTTCGATGCGGCACTTTCAGCTCGGCACGCTGAACTATATGCGTAACGTAAAGCTGAATCACGACTACGGCGACTACGCAGTGAAGACGGCGGCGGCGCACAACTTCGGCATTGTGATCGTCTATACGACGCTGCGTGAGCAGCGCCGGCAACTCGCGCAGATCGGCTTTGAGAGCAGCGCGGTATTCGGCAGTTGCGAAGGCAACCGTATTGCTGACGACGTGGAAATCAGCGACACGTGGTGGTTTCACTTCATTGCGCGCAAACCGCTTGCCGCGCGCTGTTTCGATTGACCGCCGTTGATCGGGCGAAGGCGGTGCGCCACGCGCATTGCACACAATAAAAGCACTAACAGACCAGATTGAACATAACGGGAATCGTACATGAATCGCATCGTTGAACCAGGCAATCCGATCGTGTCGGCTGCGGGTGTCACCGGAAAGGCCACGCGTTTGTGCGTCCAGCCGGTGATTCTCGCGGGTGGATCCGGCACGCGGCTATGGCCGTTGTCGCGCGAACGTAATCCGAAACAACTGATCGGCCTGATGGGCGGTGAATCGCTGCTCGAAGCGACCTTGCGCCGGATCGACCTTGCGTTCGCCACTGCGGGGCACAGTGCGACGGCGGCTGAGAGGCCGACTGAGAGGCCAACCGCGGCCACGCTGAGCATGGGCACGCCGCTCGTGGTGTGCTGCGAGGACCTGCGCCTGCAAACGCTCGAACGGCTCGAGCAGTGCGCCCGGCCGGTGCGGATGGTGCTCGAACCGGTGCCGCGCAATACCGCGCCGGCGCTGACCGTTGCGGCGTTGGCCGCGCGCGCGGCAGCCGCGGCCGGCGACGATCCGATCCTCGTCGCGTTGCCGGCGGACCATCTGATTGCCGATCATGCGGCTTTCGGCGCGGCGCTTGCAGAAGCGCTCTCTCACGCCGCGCGCGGGGCGATCGTGACGCTCGGCGTGCCGCCGCAGCGCGCGGAAACCGGTTACGGCTATATCCGCACAGGTATGGCGCTCGGCGCGCGCGGGGCGCGTGCGATCGAACGCTTCGTCGAGAAGCCCGATGCGGAACTCGCCGGACGCTATGTCGCCTCCGGCGAGTACTGGTGGAACAGCGGCATGTTCGTGGTGCGCGCGTCGGTGTGGCTCGCGGCCATCGAGTTGTGCCGGCCCGCGATCGCGGCGGCTTGCGCGGCGGCTTTCGAGCATGCCGCCGTGGATGGCGACGGCACGCTGCATCTGGCGCGTGAAGCGTTCGCTGCGTGTCCTTCCGACTCGATCGACTACGCGGTGATGGAGCGCGTCGCCATCGACGCTCGCCTCGCCGGCGTCGCGGTGCCACTGGTCGCGGGTTGGTCGGACGTGGGTGCCTGGGATTCGGTATGGGAAGCGTCCGATAAGGACGCGTGCGGCAACGTCGCGCGTGGCCGCGTGATGTTCGAGGACTCGACCGACAGCTTCGCGCATTCCGAGGGGCGCCTCGTCGCGTGTGTCGGCGTGAGCGGCGTGGTGGTGGTCGAGACCGCCGACGCGGTGCTGGTCGCCGCGAAAGATCGCGTACAGGACGTCAAGGCGATCGTCAGCCGCCTGAAGGCGGAGCAGGGCGCGGAGGTGCAGGAGCATCGCAAGGTCGGCCGGCCGTGGGGCTTTTACGACTCGCTCGAGCGCGGGGAGCGCTTCCAGGTGAAGCGCATCGTCGTCAAGCCGGGCGGGCGTCTGTCGTTGCAGATGCATCACCATCGCGCGGAACATTGGATCGTGGTGCGCGGCACCGCGCGCGTCACGCGCGGCGATGCGTGTTTCCTGCTCTCGGAGAATCAGTCGACGTATATTCCGCTCGGCGTCACGCACCGGCTCGAAAATCCGGGCAAGACGCCGCTTGAAATGATCGAGGTGCAATCAGGCGGCTATCTCGGCGAAGACGACATCGTGCGCTTCGACGATCAATACGGCCGCGATCAGGAGAGCGGCCATGCAGGCGCGGGTACTTCACGCTGACGCACAGCAGGCGGTGCGTGCCGCGACGTTGCAGGACCCTGTGGCCTGCAGCGCAGGCGGCGCGGCCGGTTCAGGTACTGCCTGCGCGGGCACGACCGCTGTGAGCGCGGCGGCCTCAAACGCAGCAGACCTGAACGTGGCGAGCTTCGACGAGCGCCGTTTCCGCCATGCGCTCGGGCGTTTTGCCACCGGCGTCGTGGTGATTTCGACCGGCAGTGGCGACGGGATGCATGCGATGACCGCCAATGCCTTCATGTCGGGTTCGCTCAAGCCGCCGCTGATCGTCGTGTCGGTCGGGCACCGCGCACGCATGCACGAGCGTCTGATGAACAGCGCGAGGTTCGGTGTGAGTGTGTTGTCCGACGCCCAGGAACCCCATAGCCGCCACTTCGCCGGTGAGCCGCAGGGCCGGCTTGCGCCGCGCTTCGCGCCGGTGGACGGCTTGCCGGACGTGGTGCTGCTCGAACACGCCGCCGCCCGTTTCGCGGCGCGCATGGTGGACCGGCATCCGTGCGGCGACCACACGCTTTTCGTCGGTGAAGTGCTGGTGTTCTCGCTCGACGAACACGCGCCGCTGATCTTTTTTGGCGGGCGCTATGGATCGGTGGCCAAGCCGTTCGAGGCGCCGGTGACAATGCCGGTCGGAACGCCGGTCACGATCAGCCCGCTGCTGAAGCGGTGAGTGCGCCGGATTTCCTTTCAATTTGCCCGCGATTTTTTCGCATTCTTTTGCCGACGATGCTCGGCCCCTGAAGCGCCGCATCGTTGCGCAAGTGCTTTCGCGCCTGTCCGGAACCGTCCAGGGCGTGTGGATCAGACAAATCGATTCGCTACGTGCGTCTTCGCACTATGCAAATTTCGCAACGCAGGCACGCTTGAGACGCAAGCTTATGGCCCGTCAAAACATGCGGCGTTACATGAACGAAACAATTCTTCAGAGGGATAACCCTCTCAGGACGTTTCCCAACTGGCGCAACCGTTTCGAAGCTAGCAACGTATCGTAAAAGAACAACGACACCTGGATAAAACGACACATGAGGGCTGCTTGATCAACAGGCTACGCGGGGGCAAACACCGCTTCGGGGAGAGTGTCAAAATGGAACAGGCAAACAAGGATCGATCGCTGGTCAGCAAAGTCATGGATGGACTCGTGACCGGCATTGTCGAAGAGAAGTACGGCGCCATCCTGCCACCGCAGGACGTGCTGTCGAAGGAATTCGACGTCAGCCGCACCGTCATGCGCGAGGCGCTGTCGATGCTGCTCGCGCGCGACATGCTGGACGTGCGGCCCAAGATCGGCACGCGCATCCGGCCGATGAGCGATTGGCGCATGATCGACGAGGACGTCGTGAACTGGCGCTTTCGCGCGAAACCCGATCCGCTGTTTCTGCGCGACGTGATCGAGTTTCGCATCCTGATCGAACCGCGTGCTTCGGCGCAGGCGGCCGCGCGGGGCAGTGCGGCCGACATCGCCGCGATTCGCGAGGCGTTCGACGCGTTCCGCGTGATCCGGCCGGGCGAGGCCGGCTATCAGGCCGCCGACGAACTGTTCCATGCCCGCATCGTGGTGGCGAGCGGCAATCAGTTCTTCAAGCAGATGGCGGCCATCATTCGCGGCGCGCTGTCGACCGTCAACCCGATCGTCAATCAGAAGGACGGGATGTGGGAGAAGGCGGTGAGCACGCATCAGCGCGTGGTCGAAGCGATCGAACGGCGCGATCCGAAGGAAGCGGAACTCGCCTCGCTGGCGATGATCGACTACACCACGGAAGAGCTCGGCAGCAACTTTACGCCGGAGCCCCCGGTGCGCTGAGCGCGGCCGCTACCAGTAGCAACTGGGGGTGCCTTCCTGCGGGACCTTGCATAACGAACGGCGCGACAGCATGCCTGCGCATGCGCGCGTGGCTTGCGTCACAATAGCGCCTGTTCTGAACTGCACGGACTCGAAGGAACGATGACAATTGCACTGCAAGAAGCCCCTGGGGGCGGCGTGATTCGCTGGGGGATCGTCGGGACGGGCCGCATTGCCCGTCGCTTCGCTCTTGGACTCAATCATGTGCCGCAGGCGTCGCTGAGCGCGCTGTGGTCACGCCGCGCCGAACCGGCCATGGCCTTCGCCGGGGAATTCGGCGGCGAGGTGTGCGCGAGTTTCGACGCGCTGCTCGCGAGCGGTATCGACGCGCTTTATATCGCCACCGTCCAGGACAGTCACGCCGATTACGCGATCGCCGCGCTTAAAGCCGGTCTGCACGTGCTGTGCGAAAAACCCGCCACCATCAACAAGCCGCAACTCGAGCGTGTACTCGAGGTCGCGCGCGCCGAGCAACGGCTTTTCATGGAAGCCATGAAGCCGCCGTTCTATCCGCTGTACAGAAAGTTGCGCGCGCATCTGGATGCCGAGCCGATCGGCGAGGTAGGTCTCGTGCGCGCCGGCTGCTCGGTGCCGGGCGTGCCGGACGATCATCCGTCGCTGTCGTTCGAGCATGCGGGCGGCGCGCTGCTCGATATCGGCGTCTACGAGATGTTTCTCGCGGTCGACTGGCTCGGTGCGCCGCGTGAGGTACAGACGCTCGGACGGCTCGGCTCGACCGGCGTCGATACGTTCGCGAGCCTGAACAGCCAGCATGAGCGCGGCATCGCTCAGTTGTTCTGCGGACTCGACCTGCACGGCAAGGGCGACGCGTTGCTGATGGCCACGAGCGGCCATGTCACGATTCATGAACCATGGTGGAATCCGGCGCGCGCGACGATCCGGTACGCCGACGGTCGTGTGGTCGAGCTCGACGAGCCGTTCGAAGGCGGCGGTCTGAACTACGAGACCGCGCATTTCTGCGAGCTGATTCGAGCGGGGCAGATTGAGAGCCCGCTGATGCCGCACAGTAAGTCGTTGCAGATGATCGAGATGGCCGATGCGGCGCGTGCTGCGTTGGGGCTCAAGTTCGCGGGGGAGTGAGAGTCCGTCGCCGCGTTGCTTCCCGCGGCGGTGGTACGATTTGCGCGGGCGCGCGGACTCGAACAAAAAGGGCCGCGTACCCACAGCTTTCGATCACCTTCCACTGGAGCCGCCTGCGATGCGCATGCTTGGAAAACTGTGGCGCGACAACAAGAGCCTCGTCGCCTTTCTGTTCCTGATGGTGCTGTTTCGCAGCGCCGTGGCCGACTGGAACGTCGTGCCGAGCGGCTCGATGTTGCCGACGATTCGCGAAGGCGACCGGATTTTCGTCGACAAGATGGCCTACGATCTGCGCGTGCCGCTCACCCATATCACGATCGCGCATCTGCACGATCCGCAGCGCGGCGACATCGTCACGATCGATTCTTCGGCCGCGCATGAATTGATCGTCAAGCGTCTGATCGGCTTGCCCGGCGACAGCGTCGCGATGCGCGACAACGTGCTGTATGTGAACGGCGTGCGCGCACGTTATCAGCCGCTGAAACTCAAGCCGTTGCCGGGCGATGCGACATCCCCCGGCGACTATCTGACCGAACGCTTCGACGGCGTTACGCACACGGTGCGGCTTGCACCTGAGGCGCCGAGTCCGCGCAATTCGTTCGGTCCGGTGCTCGTGTCGCAAGGCGAGTATCTGATGCTCGGCGACAATCGCGACAACAGCGCCGACTCGCGTTACTTCGGTTTCTTTCCGCGCAAGGAACTGATGGGCCGCACGCGTCACGTCGCGTTTTCGCTCGACCCGGATCACTTCTACAAACCGCGCTTCGAGCGCTTCGGAGCGCCGCTGGATGCAGCGGCGCTAGCTGCCAGCCGGTAGGTTGGCGGGGAGGTGTGGAGGCTCCTCAGTGGCGCGACGGCAGCGCCAGGCGCTTTTCGTACCAGTGCTGCACCCACTCGAGCACCTGGCACAGCACCCAGTAGACCGCGGCTGCCGCGAGGTACAGCGGCAGCGGCTGATAGGTCGACGCGATGATTTCCTGCGCGCTGCGCAGCAACTCGGTCACGGTAATCACCGACACCAGCGACGTATCCTTGATCAGGCTGATCAAACTGTTCGACAGACTCGGCACGGCGATGCGCAAGGCCTGCGGCGCGATCACGTAGCGTAATGTCTGACGCCGCGAGAGCCCGAGGCTATAAGCGGCCAGCCACTGGCCGTTGGGAATGCCGAGAATCGCGCCGCGCATGCTCTCCGACAGATACGCCGCCACGTTCGCCGACAACGCGATCACGCCCGCAGGCGTGGGGTCGAGCGAAATACCGAGACTCGGCAAGCCGTAATAGATCACGAAGATCTGCACCAGCAGCGGCGTGCCGCGGAACACGCTCACATAAACGCGCGCGATCCAGTTCAACGCGCGGTTGTGGCTGACGCCCATCACCGCGAGCACGGCGCCGGCAAGCAGGCCGAAGATCATCGACAGAACCGCGAACTTGACCGTCAGGACGGCGCCCTGTGCGAGCACAGGAAGCGATTGGACGAGCAGGGAAGTGGTGGACATGAGCGGTGGGTAAGGTTGACGCGCAAAGTGCACATGGGGGCACATCATGGACAAAAGCGAAGGGCGGCATCGTCGACGATGCCGCCCCTCGTTTCATCCGGCGTGCGTTACTTGATCGGCTTGCTGACGTCGATGCCGAACCACTTGTCCGAAATCTTCGAGAACGTGCCGTCCGCTTCGAGCTGGGTCATCGCGTCGTCGATCGCCTTGGCGAACTTCGGGTTGCCCTTCCTGAACGGAATGCCAGACGGGTTGCCCGCGCCGACCGTCGCGCCCGTGCGCAGCGGCAGTTGCGAGTTCTTCATCAGATACGCGAGCATCAGGCGGTCGTTCAGCGCCGCATCCAGACGGCCGGAGGCCAGATCGCGCAGGTATTCAGGCGCGCCCGGGTACGTCTTCACGTCGATGCCCGGCACCGACTTCGCCATGTCCATGTAGTTGGTGCCCAGACCGACGCCGAGCTTCTTGCCCTTCAGATCGTCGAGCGATTTGAACTGGCGCGTGTCGTCCTTGCGCTGGATCAGTTGCGCGGCCGAGTACGTGTACGCCGGCGAGAAGTCGAGTGCCTGCTTGCGTGCGTCCGTAATGCCGACCTGGTTGACGATCACGTCAAACTTGTTCGCCTGCAGACCGGCGATGATGCCGCTCCACTCGGTCGTGACGAACTCCGGCTTCACGCCGAGCTTGGCTGCAACGGCCTTGGCGATGTCGACGTCATAGCCGACCAGTTCGCCCGACGGCGCTTTCGAATTGAACGGGGGGAAGGTGCCTTCCAGGCCGATGCGCAGCGTGCCGCGTTGTTTGACCTGGTCGAGCAGGTCGTCCGCGTGGGCGGTGACCGCAGTGAACGACGCGCCGATCAGGCCGGCGACGAGCATCTTTTTTAACAAGCCAAATTTCATCGAGTTCCTTTTTGTTCGTCTGGCGTTTTAACAGACGAAAGCATAACAAAGCAGACTATCGAAACCTAAATATCGTTTGTTTATGTCTATATTACGGGTGCGAGTTGAGGCGGCTTAGCGCAGCGCCTGCGCGCACTCGGCCACCAGCGCGGGTCCGCGGTAGATGAAGCCGGTATAGAGCTGCACGAGCGAAGCGCCCGCCGCGAGCTTGGCGCGCGCATCCTCGCCCGAGAAAATCCCGCCCACGCCGATGATCGGCACCGTTTCGCCGACTTCGGCGCGCAGCTTGCGGATCACTTCGTTCGACGCGTCGAACACGGGCTTGCCCGACAGGCCGCCGGCTTCATCGCCGTATTGCATACCGGTGACGGCGGTGCGCGACAGCGTGGTGTTGGTGGCGATCACGCCTTCGAACTTGTGGCGCAACAGCGTATCGGCGATCGATTTGATCTGCTCGTCGTCGAGATCCGGCGCGATCTTCAGGGCGAGCGGCACCAGCTTGCCGTGCATGTCGGCCAGACGCTGCTGCTTGTCCTTAAGCGCCGCGAGCAGCGCGTCGAGTTCGCCCGCGCCTTGCAACTGGCGCAGGTTCTTCGTATTCGGCGACGAGATGTTGACCGTCACGTAGCTCGCGAACGGGTACACGCGTTCGAGGCAGTACAGATAGTCTTCGGCGGCGCGCTCGATCGGCGTGTCGGCGTTCTTGCCGATGTTCAGCCCGAGAATGCCGCGATAGCGCGCGGCCTGCACGTTCTGGACGAACTGGTCGACACCCGCATTGTTGAAGCCCATCCGGTTGATCACGGCATTCGCCTCGGGCAGGCGGAACATGCGCGGACGCGGGTTGCCCGGCTGCGCGCGCGGCGTGACCGTGCCCACTTCAATGAAGCCGAAGCCGAGCGCCGCCAGACCGTCGATGCACGCGCCGTCCTTGTCGAGGCCCGCGGCGAGCCCGACCGGGTTACGGAACGTCAGCCCCATCACGGTGCGTGGCGAATCCGGCACACGTGGCGCGAGCGCGCCGGCAAGGCCGGTGCGGCCCGCGGCGCCGAGCATGCGCAAAGTCAGGTGGTGAGCGTCTTCCGCGTCCATGCGAAAGAGTTGGGCGCGTACGAGCGGGTAGAGGGAACTGAACACGGGACGAAGCCGGGCGGCCGGAAAATGGGAACCCGCCATTTTACCGGCTTTGGGGCATTAATGAGACTAACTGGTAGGGACCGTTATGGCCACGTTGTGGTCACCTTCGGGTTACCTTATGGCAGGGTTAAGGCCGCAGCGGCCCGCGCCGACCCTGAATCGCCAGATCGACCGGCGGCAGATCGATGCTGGTTGGATCGAGCATCTTCCAGACACCGTCGATCAAACCTTCGAGCGGCCGGAAATTCGCCTTGTACGCCATCTTCGGGCTCTCGCGAATCCAGTAGCCGAGGTACACGTAGGGCAGCTTGAGGCTTTTCGCCTGCTCGATCTGCCAATAGATGTTGTAGGTGCCGAAGCTGGTGTGCGGCAGTCCCGGTTCGAAGAACGTGTACACCGACGAGAGCCCGTCGCCGAGGATGTCGATCATGCTGATCATGCGCAGAATGCCCGGTGCTGACGGATGGTCCGGCAGCGGCTCGCGGAATTCGACCAGCCGCGAGTTGATCCGGCTCTGCAGCAGGAACTGTTCGTACTGGTCGCGGCTGTCGCGGTCCATGCCGCCGCCGGCATGCCGCGCCGACTGATAGCGCATATAGAGCGCGTAGTGCTCTTCGTCGTAATGCAGCGGGGCAACCGTTGCGATCAGCTCGCCGTGCTTCTTCCACACCCGGCGTTGCGTGCGGTTCGCCTCGAAATGATCGACCGGCACGCGCACCGGCACGCAGGCGCGGCAGCCATCGCAATACGGGCGGTAGGTGAACACGCCCGAGCGACGGAAGCCGGCTTTGACGAGGTCGGTATAGACGTCGGAGTTGATCAGGTGACTGGGCGTGGCGACTTGCGAACGCGCGATGCGTCCATCCAGATAACTGCAGGGATAGGGCGCCGTTGCATAAAATTGCAGCGCCGAAAGCGGAGAAAGAGGCAGCTCGTTGGGATGAGTCACGTTGGCAGCTCTCGAAGCGTCTCTGGTATTGCAAACCCGGCGTGCCTTGCGGCTCGTGACCCGCGGCTCGGTTGGCGACGGATCCGGATTCGGCCTGATTTTTCCTACGCCGCCGGCGCTACGACATCGTGCAAGACGGTCTTGTCGAAACGCCAGGGAATCGGCGGTGCATCGACAGACGCGCGAACATGCGCGATGAACGCTTTGCGCGCTATCTCGCGACCGCCCAGCGACGCCAGATGCGACGTGTTCTGCTGGCAGTCTATCATTTCTATTTCGTGACAGCGCAAGTGTCCGACAAGCGCGGCCAGCGCCATTTTCGACGCATCGGTGACCTCCGCGAACATCGATTCGCCGAAGAACATCCGGCCGAACGACACCCCGTACAAACCGCCTACGCGTTTGCCTTCGAACCAGGTTTCGATGCTGTGTGCATCGCCGACCCGGTGCAGCGACGAATACGCTTCGACGACATCCGCGGTGATCCACGTGCCGCGCTGGCCGCGCCGCGGCGCCTGCGCACAGGCGCGCATAACAGCTGCAAAATCATGGTCGACACGGATTTCCCACGCGTCCTCGCGCAGCACGCGCTTGAGCGTTTTACGCAGTGACGGCGATAGTTTGAACTCGGCGGGGCGCAGGATCATGCGCGGATCAGGACTCCACCACAGCACCGGCTGGCCGTCCGAATACCAGGGGAAGATGCCGCGCCGATAGGCGTCGATCAGCCGCGACGGCAGCAGGTCGCCGCTGGCGGCGAGCAGGCCGGGTGCGCCGCTTGCCGCGCCGAGCGCGCGCTCGACGGAGGGAAACGGATCGTCAGGTCCGAGCCAGGGAACCATGCGCGCCGCTCAACCTTCGCGCAGCGAGCGGAAGATGTCGCCCGTATGCAGCCCGAAGCTGCCGGCGGCACGGTCGGCGAAAAAGAAACGCAAAGTCTGGCCGACGGTGGGGAAGGCGATCTCGTCCCACGGAATGTCGTGTTCCTCGAAGAGTTTCACTTCGAGGCTTTCTTCGCCGGCGGCGATGTCGAGATCGAGCAGGCGCGCCATATAGAACAGATGCACCTGATGCACGTGCGGCACGTTCAACAGCGAGAACAGGCTCTGCACCTCGACGCGGGCGCCGGCTTCTTCCAGCGTTTCGCGCGAAGCCGCTTCGGCGGTGGTTTCACCCATTTCCATGAAGCCTGCCGGCAGCGTCCAGTAGCCGTAGCGCGGTTCGATCGCGCGACGGCACAGCAGCACTTTGTCGTCCCAGACCGGGACGGTGCCGACCACGTTGCGCGGATTCTGATAATGCACCGTACCGCAACTTCCACACACGAAGCGCTCGCGGTTGTCACCCGGCGGAATGCTCAGGCTGACGCCGTGGCCGCAGACAGAACAGAATTTCATAGGAAGGGGACGAGAAAGGGTGATGGGAGTTTATCACTGGGGCGAGCTTTGTCGGGAGCGGGCCATGACGGTGTGGGCCAGTCGGTGTGGGGTGGGGAATTTCGCTGATCAGGCGCCCGTCGATGCGACGGCATTGCGAATACTGTGGAGGAAAAATGCGGATATGTTTGGAGTCCGGATCAACGGGCACGAGCGGGCGTCAGCGCACGCAGCCGCGAGGCGGAAAACGGGAGACAGAAAACAAAAAAGGCCTGCCGGTTGGGCAAGCCTTTGAAGTTTTTCGACGTCTTCGAACCGATTTAGCTACTTAAGCGCTACTTGGTTGCGGGGGTAGGATTTGAACCTACGACCTTCGGGTTATGAGCCCGACGAGCTGCCAGACTGCTCCACCCCGCGTCCGTCGAAGAAAAGATTATAGAACAAAGCGGCGACCAGCGCAATAGCTTGTTAAGAACCGGCTTCAATGCGCGCCGCTGCGGGCGAACTTCAAAGCGGAACGCCAAAGCGCAGTGGCCTCCAAAGTCGCGGCGTGCATTGCCGGCGTCGTATGCCGGAAGGCCTGCGTTGCACGCTGCGCTAGAATCCAGGTTCTCTTCGCGCGCCGGGATGCATGTGCAACGGCCTGCGCTTCACTTCTTACCTTGTTCAGAACTCCATGGATATCGCTCACGATCTACAGGTGATTGCCGCTCAGGAACAAGCGCTGGTGTTCCCGCAATTCGATGCCGACCGCGCATGGCAGATCGGCGCCTATCTGCACGAAGTCGCGAAAGCACGCGGCATTGCCGCGGCTATCGACGTGCGCACATTCGGTCAGCCGCTGTTCTTCAGCTTGCTCGAGGGCGCGACGCCGGACAACGTCGACTGGGCGCGTCGCAAGGGCAACACGGTCGCGCATTTCCGGCGCAGTTCGTATGCGATCGGTTTGAAGATGCAACAGGCAGGCAGCACGCTCGCCGACAAGCACGGCTTGCCGGTCACGGAATATGCGTCCCATGGCGGCGCGTTTCCACTGACGGTGGCGGGCGCCGGCGTGATCGGCTCGATCACGGTGTCCGGTTTGCCGCAACGCGCCGATCATGAGCTGGTGGTGGAAGCGCTGTGCGCGCACCTCGGCCACGACTACAGCAAGCTCGCGCTTGCAAAGGCCTGAGGCGATGCGGATGCCGCCTTATGCGTTGCTCGCCATTGCGATCGTTGCCGAAGTCATCGCGACCTCCGCCATGCGGGCCTCGGAAGGTTTTTCGCGGCTGCTGCCCGCAGCGGTCGTGGTGATCGGCTACGGCATCGCGTTCTATTGCCTGTCGCTCACGCTGAAGACTATTCCGGTGGGCATCGTCTACGCAGTGTGGTCAGGCGCCGGCATCGTGCTGATTACGCTGGTCGCGGTCGTGATGTACCGGCAAGTGCCGGACGTGCCGGCCATCATCGGGCTCGGGCTGATCATTGCCGGGGTCGCCGTGCTGAACATGTTCTCGAAGATGCAGGCGCACTGAGCGCTCATTGAGCGTCCACTGAGCGTTACTTGCAGCGCACGATCATCGAACGGTTCTTCACGTTGGCCGAGACGACGTTCGTGACGCTGCCGCCCGCGGCGCCGCCTTCGTCGTTGTCTTTCGACACGATGTCGTAGCCGGTTGCGCCACACGCCTTGCCGGCCTGCACGTAGCAGGAGGCCCAACTGGACGCGGCGTCGGCGCCGCTGCAGTTCACCGCAAAACCCGTCTGGCCGTTCGGCAGATTGATCAGCGAGGTGGTGTTCGACGATGCGCAGCCGGTGAGACCCGCGCCGAGCAGCACAGCGGCGGGCAGCGCGGCAGACAGGGACCCCCTGCGGACGAGAGCAAGCGCGGCGCTGCTGGGTAGGAAGCGGGCGGAGCGGCGCAGTTGCGTCATGAAATGCATCGTGATGTTTCCTTTCAAATAGATATCGAGACTCGCCACGCACAGCGAACGTGTGCCCACAAGGTTAAGGCGCTTCGATCGTGATGCCTGCCGCGCTGACCAACTGGCGGCTTTCCGCGCCGCTTTCGGTCGCTGCGTCTTCCCAGATGCTGATGGCTTTCGGAATGTCGATGCCATGGCTTTCTGCGTAAGCAAACCAGGTGTTTGCGGCATCCGGTTCAGGCAGTTCGTGGTTCTGCAGGAAATATTTTCCCATACTGTGTTCGCTGACCTCGAAAAGGCGTCACTGCGTCAGCACGGATCGTGCCGATGAACCGGTTCGACCTAAGCAGTCGGCACAAGTGCAATCCGGCGTGTCGATTTGCCTGCGAAGCTTATCGGCATGGGGCGTACGACGTTGATCAGGCGGGCGCTGGAGGCTGGACCGCGGTCCAGTCGCGCGAGTACCATAGCGGGCATATCCGGGGGCGGCCGGTACTCCCCGGTGTCCGTTTCCCGCCGGATCCTTCTGATGAGGCGACCATGGAAATTCGGTTTCCCGCGGACGCGCCCGCTTACCGCGACTCCAATCTGACGGTGGTCTTTCGCGCGCTCGTGGACGGCGAACCGGTGCCGTGCGCGATCTCGGTCGAGGCGCTCGAGGATCACTTCGGCGCGTACACCGAGGATCTCGAAGGCTGGATGCGCGCGTTCGACGCCGGACGTCCACACATCGAGGCGGTTGCGCGCGAACATTTGCAGATCAGCAATGGCACGCCTGTGTTGCTCAAGAGCGGCCACTTTCCGCCCGGCAACATGGCGGGCTGATCCGGTTCATTCGCACACGCACAAAAAACGCGCTTTACATCCGCTCGCTTGCGAAAGCCGTCCACAGCGACAATCAAGCGGTTTTTGCGGCGTCCCGTTGCGTGTCCGTATTCGCCGATGCCGCTGCGCGCGCGGCGTCGAACGCATGCCGGATACCGTCTTTGTACGAGGTTTTGGCGATCGGACCGAGCAGTTGTGTCAGTGCCGAGTCGTCAAGCACAACCGGCTCGGTCATCAGGTAGTTCATCTCCACCAGTTCCCGCATCAGCGGATTGAAGAGGCCGAGCACGCGCAGCATGGTCTTGCCGGCCACCATCAGCTTCGGCTCGCGGCCCGCTAGCGCATAAGCCTGTCTCGCCACTTCGCGCTGCGTGATCGTGCCCGTACCGGCCAGATGCCACCAGCAGCCGTACGCTTCGGGCGTACGTGTGAGTTTCTCGACCACTGGTCCGATATCCGGCAGGTAGATGAATTCGTGCTGCACATCCACCGGCCCGATCACCTGCGCGCGCTTGCCGTGCGCCGCGCCCTCGAATATGCCGTTGATCAGACTGCGTTCGATGCAGTGACCGTAGAAATCCGGCAGGCGCAGCACCAGCGTCGACAAACTGGTAGACCCGCTCGCGCGCCCGTGTGCCGCCAGCACCAGTTTTTCCTGCTCGAGCCGCATCTTGCCTTTGAACGTATGGGGCTCACGCGGATGATTTTCGCTAATCGGATTGCCGTTCGCGCGGCCGTACGGATACACGGTGCCGATCAGAATGAAGCGTTCGACGCCTGCCGCCGTCACGCCGTCGAGGGTTTTTTGCATGAGTGGCGGATGCGAGGCGAACTGATCGTAGGGCACGCCCACCAGATAGATCACCGTCTGCAAACCGGCCGCCGCGGCGCTGATCGAAGCCGGGTCGTCCGGATTCCACGTGACGATTTCCGCATGCGGGTCGTGGCCGAAGGCCGCTTCTAGCGGCGCGCGCGAGCGGCCGACTACCCGGTAATCACGGCCCGCCGCGCTCAGCGCCGCCCCGATGATTTGACCGGCGGCGCCCGCGGCGCCGAATAAACCTACTTTCCCTGTAGCTTGCATGAACGACTCCTGAAGACGGCGCCGTATTGCGCCTGGGTGAGCTTGTCTGATCGATGAGAATTTAGTGAACACCGTTCAGTAAACAGTGTTCAGTTTAATTTGACATTTCAGTTTGTCAAGCCGAAAATGCCCGGCATGGGAATCGTCGAACGAAAAAGCCGCCAGAAACAGGCGCTGCGCGAGCGCATCCTCGATGCAGCGCGGCGCATCGTGATGCGCGAAGGCTTCGCTGCGCTGTCAATGCGCAAGATTGCCGACGCCATCGAGTATTCACCCGCCACGTTGTACCTTCACTTCGCGAGCCGCGATGAAATTGCGCAGGCCTTGTGTGCGGAAGGTTATGCGCAATTGCTGGCCACCTTCGTGCCGCTCGCGCAGATCGCCGATCCGGCGGAGCGTTTGAAGGCGCTCGGGCGTGCTTATGTGGCATTCGGTGTTGCGCATCCGGAAACCTATCGGCTGATCTTCATGGAAGACCCGAGCTACACAGGCGCGGCGCTGGGCGGCGCGGCTGCCGCGGCTGGTAAGGGTGCGGGTGGGGCGGTGGCTGCCGTGGCGGATGCAGGGGTGACCGCCGCGAGCGAAGCGGTGGAAACCACGGCAGCAGGAGTATCCGCAACAGGAACAACTGCAGCGGCTCCCACCGTCTCCGGAAAAGCCGACCTCGCGCCTGCGAAAGCGGACGACGACCCCGGCGACGCCGCGTTACACATCATGCTCCGGGCGCTCGAAGAGTTGAAAGCAGCAGGGCGCTTGTCCGCATCGATGGACGTGGCCGTGTGGGCGGAGGCGTTCTGGGCGACCCTGCACGGCATCGTCGCGCTCAACCTCACATGCCCTGTGTTTCCGAGCGCGCCGCTGGATACGGTGGTGGGTGTCGCGCTCGATACCTGGCTGGGCATGCAACCCGCCGGGCAGTCGCAAGGCGCCGCAAAATCCACGCGTGCCGGCAAGAAAAAGTCTGCTGAAGCGCCAGCGGAATTGCACGCAGAAGCGCACGCAGAAGCGCACGCAGAATCGCCCGCTGAGACGGGCGTCAAACCCGCCACCAAGCCCAAAGCCGCGAGCGCGTGATAACGTTCAGTTCCGATTCATTTCGCGCCATCGCGCTTCGCTCTCCATGTCTATTTCCGCCTCGCCCGCCGTCAGCGACGAAGTCGCGACTTACGTAGCCAACCGCATCGGTTTCATCGAACTGGAGAGGCCGAAGGCGCTCAATGCGCTGTCGACCGGCATGATTCGCGCGATGCACGCTGCGCTCGATCAGTGGCGCGAAAATTCCGACGTGCTTGCCGTGGTGGTGCGCAGCCAGCATCCGCGCGCGTTCTGCGCGGGCGGCGATGTCCGCTTTCTGTACGAGTCGGCGCAGCGCGGCGAGCATGATGCGCGCGATATCTTTTTCACTGAGGAATACCGGCTCAATCACGCGATTTTCACTTACCCGAAGCCGTATATCGCCTTGACGAACGGTGTCGTGATGGGCGGCGGCATGGGGATTTCGCAGGGCGCGCATCGTACCGGCGGCCTGCGGGTGGTGACGAACTCCACGAAGATGGCGATGCCCGAGACCCGCATTGGCCTCTTTCCCGATGTCGGCGCGAGCTGGTTTCTGGCGCGCACGCCGGGCGCGCTCGGCCGCTATCTGGCGGTCACGGGCGAGACGATCGGCGCAGCAGACGCACTCTACGCAGGTCTAGCCGACGCCTATATCGACGACGCGGCATTGCCCGCGCTAGCCGATACATTGCGCAGCGAGCCGTTCGAACGTGGTGCAGACGTGGTGGCGAGCATCGAGCGTGAGGCCGCTAAGCATCAGGTCGTACCAGAACCCGACGCTTCACCGCTAGCGAGCACGCGAGCGTTGATCGACCGGCATTTCGCGTTGCCTGACATGACGCAGATTCTCGCGTCGCTGGAGCAGGAACGGGAGCACGGCGGCGATTCGGCCGATTGGGCTGAGCAGACGATTGCCGTGTTGCGCGAACGTTCGCCGTTGTCGATGGCCGTGTCGCTGGAAGTGGTGACGCGCGCGGAGGGTTCGATGGCGGACGTGCTGCGCGGCGATCTCGATCTGACGCGCACGTGCTTCGCGCAAGGCGACACAATCGAAGGGATTCGCGCGCGCATCATCGATAAGGACAACGCGCCACGCTGGCGTTTTGCGCGTATCGAAGACGTGAGCGCCGCCGACGTGGCGAAGATGTTCGAAAGCCCGTGGCCGGCAAACGAACACCCGTTGCGAGATCTGCGAGGTTAAGCAGACACCAGGAAGACGCTCAGTCTTCGTCTTCGCTCGCCATGAATGCGCGCATGAACACCAGCGCGCCCCAGCCCCACATCGCGTTCGCCGCGAAACCCACCGCGAGGCGCGGCAGCATGTTGCCGCTCGGCCAGATGCCGCGCAACGGATCGACCACAAACACGCTCGCCGCCGTCAACGCAAGGCCGCCGAACACGAAGGCGGGCACCCACGGCGCGCGGCGCCCCGGCGCAACGCGCAACAGCCACGCCATCAGCACAGCCCAGAATGCGCTCCAGATCGCGTTCGCAATAAACTCCGGCAGCCCGAGCGGCAAAAACGGCGCGGTCGAAAAACCGGTAGGGTCGATCAGACCGGCTGCGTGCAGCAGCGCCAGAGTCGATTCATGAAAGAACAGGGAAGCCAGAAAACCGGCGATGAACGGCAGGATGAGTTTTTGCATGCATTGCACCGCGAGAGATCAGGCGGCGTGGTTCACGCGGCCTGCACCGGATTATTGGAAACGTGGCGCCATTATATATAGGGGTGCCCGGCTTCCAGCGTAGGTAAGGCGCAACATCCGTATGCTTTAGCGTCGGGCTAATCACGAAAGTGGAAAACCTAAGCTAAAAAAAATCGTTCAAAAGCCGCGCCCCGATCCATAGACTGTTTCTCCATGCAGACGGTGTTTGCCGCCGTCGCCCATTTAATCGAGCGCATCACGCGCACGTCTGGTCGAGGGAAGCCGTCGCGATGTCCTGCCTGATGCCGATCTTCAGCCGCTCCATGGCACACACGCGCTTGCGGATGCGCTGTCGGAGCTAGTCCGCTTTTCGCCGCAGTTTTTCCGTTCCTTTTTGCGCTTGCATCTCCGGCTTTCGTACCGGATGGATGTGCGCGACCAGCGGCGCGCGGCCGGCGTGTGCACTTTCACTCGACGCACCGTTTCCATTCAATCCAGTTTCGAACAAGCAGGAGCAGCAAATGAATGTGTTCTGGTTCATTCCGACTCACGGCGACAGCCGCTATCTCGGTACGTCCCAAGGCGCACGCGCAGCGGATTACGACTACTTCCAGCAGATCGCCGTCGCCGCCGATACGCTCGGCTACGAGGGCGTGCTGCTGCCGACCGGCCGTTCGTGCGAAGACGCATGGGTCGTCGCGTCCAGCCTGATCGCCGCGACCAAACGTCTGAAGTTTCTGGTGGCGATCCGTCCGGGCATCTCATCGCCGGGTCTGGCGGCGCGCATGGCGGCGACCTTCGACCGTCTGTCGAATGGGCGTCTCCTGATCAACGTCGTGACCGGCGGCGATTCGGCTGAACTGGAAGGCGACGGCGTATTCGTCGATCACGACACGCGCTATGAAATCACCGACGAATTCCTGCATATCTGGCGCAAGTTGCTGACTGCCGCACATACCAACGACGCGATCGATTTCAACGGCAAGCATCTGATCTCGAAGGGCGGCAAGGCGCTGTATCCGCCGGTGCAGAACCCGCATCCGCCGCTGTGGTTCGGCGGTTCGTCGGCGGCTGCGCACGACATCGCGGGCGATCACATCGACACGTATCTAACGTGGGGCGAACCGCCCGCAGCCGTCGCGAAGAAGATCACCGACATTCGCGCTCGCGCTGAAGCGCGTGGCCGCAAGATCAAGTTCGGCATTCGCTTTCACGTCATCGTGCGCGAAACCGAAGTAGAAGCATGGGCCGCCGCCGACAAGCTGATCAGCAAGCTCGACGACGAAACCATTTCCCGTGCGCAGGCTTCGTTCTCGAAGATGGATTCCGAAGGACAGCGCCGCATGGCCGCGTTGCACGGCGGCAAGCGCGGCGGGCGCGCGGAACTCGAGGTGTATCCGCATCTGTGGGCGGGCGTCGGTCTCGTGCGCGGCGGTGCTGGGACGGTGCTGGTCGGCAATCCCGAGCAGGTGGCCGCGCTGATGAACGAGTACGCGGCGCTCGGTATCGACACGTTCATCCTGTCCGGCTATCCGCATCTCGAAGAGTCGTATCGCTTCGCCGAATTGGTGTTCCCGTTGCTGCCGGGCCATCAAAGCAAGGTCGCGGGCGGTCCGCTGTCGGGGCCGTTCGGCGAGATCGTCGGCAACAACTATCTGCCGAAGGCGGCAAGTTCGAGCTGAGCGCTTGCGCCCGGTTCGGCAATGACGCCCATCGATAAGCAACGAGGACAATCATCATGGCTCAATCCACTGTGAGTGAGGAACGAGGCACACAGGCAGGCTCGGGCGCGGCTTTCAGCGCGGGCCTCGTCGGCGCATTGCGCCGCATCGGCGCGCCTCTGGCGCCGTGGCTCGTGCCGCTGGCGATTCTGCTGGCGTGGGAATTCGCCGCGCGCAGCGGCATTCTCTCGACGCGTGTGCTGCCCGAACCGCTCGCGGTCGTGAAGGCCGCGTGGTCGCTGATCCAGTCCGGCGAAATGTGGGCGGACGTGAAGGTCAGCACGTGGCGCGCGGTGTCGGGCTTTACGATCGGCGGCGGCATCGGACTCGTGCTCGGCCTTGCCACGGGTCTCTTCAAACCCGCTGAAATCGCGCTCGATTCGACTGTGCAGATGGTCCGCAACATTCCCGCGCTGGCGATGATTCCGCTCGTGATCCTGTGGTTCGGTATCGAGGAAGAGGCGAAGGTGTTTCTCGTCGCACTGGGTGTGTTTTTCCCGGTCTATGTGAACACGTTTCACGGTATCCGTTCGGTGGATGCCAACCTGATCGAGATGGCGCGCAGTTATGGCGTGAAGGGTTTTTCGCTGTACCGGCATGTGATTTTGCCGGGGGCGTTGCCGTCGATTCTGGTCGGCGTGCGGTTCGCGTTCGGGCTGATGTGGGTCACGCTGATCGTCGCTGAAACCATTTCCGCGCAGTCGGGCATCGGCTACATGACGATGAACGCACGCGAATTCCTGCAAACCGATGTGGTGGTAGTGGGCATCCTGCTGTACGCGGCACTCGGCAAACTTGCCGACGTGCTGGCCAAGAGTCTCGAGCGTGTATCGCTGCGTTGGCATCCTGCCTATCAACGAGGAGCGAAAACATGAGCGCAACGACATTGTCGACCTCGTTCGGCGGCATCGCGGGCAGCGATCTCGAAGCCGAACTGGCGCAACCGCGCACTGTCGATCATGACGCGGATGAGGCTGCCGGCTTCGACCGTGCGGATTCGGCGCACGATCGCCAGCGCGTGGGCGTCGTGCCTTCGGCGACCGGTGCATCGGCGCGCAACGACGCACGCCGCTCTGGCGATTTTTCGGTCGAATTGCGCGGCGTCGGCAAGCAGTACGGCGAGCGCACGGTGCTGTCCGATTTTGATCTGTCGATCGAGCGCGGCAGTTTCGTGGCGATCGTTGGCCGCAGCGGCTGCGGGAAATCGACTTTGCTGCGCCTGGTGGCGGGTCTGGAGAAGGCCACCTCGGGCGTGCTCGAAAAGCGCGCCGAAGACGGCCAGCCGCTCGACACGCGCATCATGTTCCAGGACGCGCGGCTCCTGCCCTGGAAGAGCGTGCTGCAAAACGTGATGCTCGGCCTCGGCCGCAGCGCCCGTGAAGATGCGCGCGCCGTGCTCGACGAAGTTGGCTTGCTGGAGCGCGCCAACGACTGGCCCGCGCAGCTCTCCGGTGGTCAGCGTCAGCGTGTGGCACTGGCGCGGGCGCTGGTGCATCGGCCGCAATTGCTGCTGCTGGACGAACCGCTCGGCGCGCTCGACGCGTTGACGCGCATCGAAATGCACGCGCTGATCGAACGGCTGTGGCGCGAACATCAATTTACCGCGCTGCTGGTGACGCACGACGTGCATGAGGCCGTCGCGCTCGGCGACCGGATTCTGCTGATCGAAGAAGGGCGCATCGCGCTCGATCAGCCGGTGCCGCTGGCGCGCCCACGGGCGCGTGCGTCGGCCGGTTTTGCCGCGCTGGAAGAACATGTGTTGCAACGCGTACTGAAGACGGCGCCGAACGACGACGCGCTGTCCTATCGCGCTTACGACGCACGTGACGAGGGCCGCCTCACGCGGCCGACAGACGTCCGCTGGGCCGTCTGACATCCCTTGACTGACTGTTTTCAATCGCTTTTCTGGAGTCACTCGACATGAGCATTTCCGCAATCAACGTACGCAATCAGTTCAAAGGCAAGGTCAAGGAAATCATCCGCGGGCCGGTGGTGTCCGAGGTCGATGTGGACACGCCGTTCGGTATCGTCACCTCGGTGATCACCACACGTTCGGTCGACGAACTCGACCTGAAGGTCGGCTCGGAAGTGGTTGCGCTGGTGAAGTCGACGGAGGTGTCGATCGCTCGTCTGTAAGCGCGCGAGGGCACTAGTCGCATTGATCGCATCTTCACACGCGCCGACGCTATTTTGCGTTGGCGCCGCTTCGCTTGATCTCATCCTCCTTGCCGATACCACTTGCCGGTTTGTTGCCGCCACGCATCCATACGGCACCACGCAACCCGCATGCCTCAACGCGCCCCTGCGTGCCCCCGCAAAACTTGCTACGATGAATTGAGCACCACGACGGAGACGGCCATGTCGAAGTCATTAAGTCCGGAAGCGGTTGAAGCGTTGCGGCGCCTGAACGATGTCGGCGTCGGACAGCCCATGCCGAAGTTTGAGCAATCCGTCACGGCGGAGTTGCTGACGAACGGGCTTGCCGCCGAAGCAAGCGGCGGCGAAGTCGAAATCACCTGTAGCGGCCGGCAGTACCTTTCTGGCGATTGCGACTGATCGTCAGGCGAGGGCGGGCCGGTGCATGCTCCGAGCCGCAACGACGGCCCGGTGGAAAGGCGCGGCCGCCGACATTCAAGGGCACGCAAGACACCAAGGAGGCGATCATGGAGCCGAAAGGCCTCGACATGGGCGACTACCAGGAGCGCTATCAGGACTACGAGATTGAAGTCGCGGTCGAACAGGTGCTCACCGGTGTCAAAGCGCATTTTCGGGTGTTGCGCAACGACGCGGTGGTGGTCGACTGGCGGCTCGTGCATATCGACACGCTATGGTCCACTGAGCATGCCGCGGCCCTGGCGGGCTTCAAGGCGGCGCGGGAAACGATCGATGCTGGCCTCACCACGTAGCCACAAGCGCGCGAGCCGGCGAGCGCATTCAATTAAGCTGACGATCTTTCGACTTGCTGGAGACGGTCGATCCGTTCGGCAACCGGATTCGTTTTTGCGAATCGCCGAACAAGGATATGCGTGGGGCGTGATGAGCCAGTGGCAGGGGCTTGACGCCGCGGTCGCGGCCGTCGTGTAAACGGAACCGGGCGCCGGCATGCATTGCATTCGCGGCGCCCAGTTCGGCTGCCGTCTTGTGAACGGCAACCTTCAACGGCGACAGATTAGTGGCCGAAGAAAACCGATTGCGGGCCCGACGAAGCCGGTGCACGCGTACCCGATTGCGACGACACGTTGTTCACGCCACCGTATGCGTTCGACTCGGCATTAGCGCGTTCAGCCGCGACGGTTTGTGCGCTCTGGCCTTGTTGCGAAGCCGGTGCGCCGACCGACGGACGGTAGAACGGTGCCGGGCCGTAGCCGCTAGCGAATGCGGGAGCGGCGATCGAGGCAGAAACAGCAACCAACAGGGCGGCGATGAGCTTGGTCTTCATGGTGTGACTCCGATAAGTTTCGATTTCATTTCAGGAAGGCGTCGCAGGGGCCGGTGAGGTGTGTCTGCAACGTCGATGGAAGGCAGTGTATACCCCTACTATTGAAAATTTGTACCGATAATCTGAAATTACTATTCTCGGTATTGAAATAATCGGTCGGAGGGTTATGCGACAGGCGTCAGCGGTGGTCTGCCCCCGTCTGTCAAGCGGTTTTGGCGGTCAAAGACCGGGTTGGGAGGGTGGGTTATCGGTGGCGTTTTCCGGAATTCGCGGCTCGTCACGAGCGTTTCCGGGGCATCGGGCCACTTGCGGTAAAATTGCGGTTTGATTCAAGCCGTCCCCCCGCCCCATGTCTTCAGCTCAAACTCCCAGTGCACGCCGCGTTTCTGTCGCGCCGATGATGGACTGGACCGATCGCCACTGCCGCTCGCTTCATCGCGTGATATCGCGTCACACGTGGCTTTACACCGAAATGGTTACCACCGGCGCGTTGCTGCACGGCGATGTGCCGCGCCATCTGGCGTTTACGCCCGAAGAGGCGCCGGTCGCTTTGCAACTCGGTGGCAGTGAGCCTGACGACCTTGCGCGCTCGGCTAAGCTCGGTGAGCAATGGGGCTATGACGAGATCAATCTGAACTGCGGTTGTCCGTCCGAGCGTGTGCAGCGTGGTGCGTTCGGCGCCTGCCTGATGAACGAGCCGCAACTCGTCGCCGATTGCGTGAAGGCGATGCGCGATGCCGTGTCAGTACCGGTAACTGTCAAGCACCGGATCGGTGTCGATGCAGTTGAGGAATATGGCTTTGTGCGCGACTTCGTTGGCACGATAGCGGATGCTGGTTGCAACGTGTTCGTCGTGCACGCGCGCAATGCAATTCTCAAGGGCTTGAGCCCGAAAGAGAACCGCGAGATTCCGCCGCTCAAGTACGACTACGCGTATCAGTTGAAGCGCGACTTCCCGCATTTGGAGATCATCATCAATGGTGGTATCAAGACGCTTGATGAGGTCGAAACGCATCTTCAGCATATCGATGGCGTGATGCTTGGGCGCGAGGCTTATCACAATCCCTATGTGCTCGCCGATGTCGATGCACGCTTCTATGGCTCGACAGAAGCGCCGCTTACGCGCGAGCAGGTCGAGGCGAAGCTGATTGAATATTGCGCGGCTGAAATGGCACGCGGCACGTACCTTGGTTCGATCACGCGTCACGCGCTTGGTCTCTATCGCGGTGAAGCCGGTGCACGTGGATGGCGTCGCGTGTTGTCCGATAGCAAGCGTCTTGCCGCGCGCGATCTGACCATCTTCGACGAGGCAAGACAGCATCTGCGTGAGCCCGTCGAAATTTTTGAATAAAGGACTAGGCAAACGGGATTCTTGTTCGTATAATCTCGTTTCTTCATCGGCGAGCCAAGTTTCTCAGCAATGAGTTGCTAGCAAGTCAAGCAGATGTCAGTGGTGGCTGTAGCTCAGTTGGTAGAGTCCAGGATTGTGATTCCTGTTGTCGTGGGTTCGAGCCCCATCAGCCACCCCAAAGAATTCAAGCAGTAAAAAGTTTGACCAAACGGCGTTGTGAGAAATCACAACGCCGTTTTTGTTTGTGCCTTTGCAAAACGTCGCGCGATACAGGATGGTCTCGTCATTCGATACGTGGTCCGATTGGCATCAATGCCCATGCCCCCCATTGCCGCCGCTGCTCCACGAACTACCCCCGCCGCCTCCGTGGGAGCCACCGCCGCCGCCATGCCAGCCGCCTCCTCCTCCGTGCCAACCTCCGCCATGCCAACCTCCGCCGCCTCCGTGCCAACCTCCGCCATGCCACCCGCCGCCGTGCCAGTACCCGCCACCTCCATGGTAGTAACAGCACGGCCCACCCCAACCGCCCCAGATGTCCACCGTGCCGTAAGCCGGTCCATACACCGGTCCATAGGCATATCCGTAGCCGGGGTAATAGGGCTGCGCGTAGGCATAGTCGTATCCTGGCGCGACCACGCACCCGGCGAGACTTCCCGCCACGACCAACATCGCGATTGATGCAATGAGCCTGCTCACGATTTTCTCCCTCGTATGTGAATGAGAAAAACGGCGCACCCGGGAGTTCAGCAGGATTTGTGTCCGCAAATTACGGCCCGGATTTACCACCCGGCTTCCGTTACGCCTGCACCGCAACCCAACGCCATAGCGGCCGCCCGTTACGCCAGCCTTCCAAACTATGACGGATTCATCGCGCTGTAACAGTTGGTTAAATTTTCGCAACGTAACTGTAGGGCGCGCCTGATACTTTCCCGTCAGACAATTTCCCTTTGAATCCAGATCCATGCTTGTGCTGACGCTGGACGAAGAAGAACGCATCCCACTTTGCCGGGCCGCCTGATGCAAAGCCTGCAAAAACCTGGTCGTCAATGAAGCACGATACACAGCCTGCGACCGCATCGGCATGGAGCGCCGAAGGCGACGCCTGTGCCGCTCGCGGCGACCTCCAGGCCGCACTCCAATGTTTCGAAACAGCGCGCGCGCACGATCCTGTCGACGCCGTCGCCCTTGAGCGTCTCGCCGCGACGGTCGCCGCGCTGAACCGTTTTCCCGAAGCCGTCATCCGCTATCACGAAGGGATCGGGCTCGATTCGCGGAACACCGATTTGCGTCATGGCCTCGGCTGGTCGCTCGAACAGATGCATCGACTCGAGCAGGCGGTAGACGCGTATCGTGAAGCAGTCCGGCTGAATCCAAAAGCCGACGGCTCATACAACAACATGGGCAACTGCCTGCAGGCACTCGGTCGTTTCGACGAGTCTCACGAAGCCTATCGCCGCGCGATCGAGGCCGCTCCGCAGGTGCCGCTGTACTACCGCAACTTCGTGCAGTCCAAGCGCCTTGGCGCCGATGATCCGGTGTTTGCCGCGCTGGAGCAACTCGTCGGCGATGCCGCCTCGCTGACACCCGCCAATCAGGCGGAGATTCATTTCGCGTATGGCCAGGCGCTGTCCGATGTGGGCCGCAACGATGCGTCGTTCGATCACTTCCTGAAGGGCAATGCACTGCACCGTGCCGGCGTGCGCTATGACGAAGCCGCGTCGCTCGGCCTGTTCGCGCATTTGCCTGAGCTCCTGACTTCAGAGGTGCTGGCGGCCAAGCATGGTCTGGGCGATGCGTCGGACGCACCGATTTTTATCGTCGGCATGCCACGCTCCGGTTCGACACTGATCGAACAGATTCTCGCGAGTCATCCGCAGGTTTTCGGCGCGGGGGAACGCACGGAGTTCGGCGCGGCGCTGGTGAACTGCATCGGCCGCGATCTCGACGATCCCTTGCGCATCGATATCGAAGCCTTGCATGGCATCGGCCCCGCGCAATTGCGCACGCTCGGCGCCGACTATTTGCACCGCATACGGACGTCGCTGCCGGCAATGCAAACCGCAACGCCAGGCTACGCACGTTTCACCGACAAATACCCATTCAATTTCATCAACGTCGGGCTGATTCATCTGGCGTTGCCGAATGCGCGCTTCATTCATAGCAGCCGCTCGCCGTTGCAAAGTTGTCTGTCGATTTTTGCGCGAATTTTTCATGACGTGCCGTTCAGCTACGATCTCGGTGAACTGGGCCGCTACTATCGCGCGTACGACGCGTTGATGGTCCATTGGCAACGCGTGTTACCCGAGGGCACGATGATCGAAGTGAAATACGAAGAGCTGATTGAAGATTTCGAAGGGAATGTCCGACGCCTGCTCGCGCATTGCGGACTCGACTGGGATGAGCGCTGTCTGGCGTTTCACCAGACCACGCGGCAGGTGAACACGGCAAGCGCGGCACAGGTGCGCCGCCCGCTCTACAAGACATCGCTGCAGCGCTGGCAACCGCAGCAGGCGTTGCTGCAACCCTTGTTCGACGGTCTGGGACCGGAGTTGGCGCCCGCTGGCAGCGTCAGCGGGCGCGAGCGGGCGCCTCGGGCAGATGCCGGGACAGCGGCCAACGGGATGGAGCGGAAATCGTGAGCGCAACGCGTGGAGCCGTCATCTGGATGACCGGTTTGTCCGGCGCCGGTAAATCGACCGTAGCCGAGGCGTTGCATCAGCGTCTGAAAGAAGCCGGACATGCCTCGATCGTGCTCGACGGCGACGTGCTGCGGCGCGGCCTGACCGCGGGCCTCGGCTTCACGCCCGAGGATCGCGCCGAAAATCTGCGGCGGATCGCGCACGTCGCGGCGTTGTTCATGCAACAGGGCTTCATCGCGATTGCCGCGGTGATCTCGCCCGAGCATGAACATCGGCGCATGGCTCGCGAGATCGTCGGCGCCGGTTTCGTCGAAGTGTTCGTGAATGCGCCGCTGACGGTGTGCGAAGCGCGTGATGTCAAAGGCCTCTACGTGCGTGCGCGGCGCGGTGAAATACCCAATTTCACGGGTGTTTCGGGGCCGTACGATGTGCCGCTCGACCCCGATGTCATGATCGAAACCGATCGCGTGTCGATCGAAGAGGCCGTAGGCCGCCTGCTTATGCATCTGAGCGCCATGGGTTGCCTGTCGAGGGAAGAAAGCGGGCTCGGCAGGCCTCGTCTCGCGAAATAGTCGCCGCGAGGTGTGTGCCTGTATTCGGCCGCGCAAATTTTCCACCCGGCGCGGCGCATTTCGCTATACCTTTTCGCCTACTTGTGGACAGAAGGGGTGATGCGTCGATGCCGACATTGTCGATACGAAAAATAAAGCCGAACTTCGAAACGCTCGTTCTGGCGGCCGATCTGACCGGCACGGTTGTTTTCGCGATCGAGGGCGCGGTGAGCGCGATGCGCGGCGGTCTCGATCTGCTGGGTGTGATGGTGATCTCGTTTGTCGCGGCGCTCGGCGGTGGGGTGATCCGCGATCTGTTGATCGGCGATTCACCGCCTAACGCGATACGCGACTGGCGTTATCCGGCGTTGACGTTCGTCACCGGTCTGCTCACGTTTATTTTCCATTCGACAGCGCAGCAGTTTCCTGTCGCGCTGATTACCGTGCTTGACGCCGCTGGTCTCGCGCTGTTCGCTGTTGCGGGCGTCGAGAAAGCGCTGCTGTTCGGGATCCGTCCGTTTATCGCGATGCTGATGGGCACCATCACCGGTGTGGGCGGCGGGGTGATCCGCGATGTGCTGATGGCGCGCGTGCCGCTGGTGCTGCATGCCGACATCTATGCGACGGCTGCTTTCGCTGGCGCATTCATTGTGGTGGTTGCGCGGCGTACCGGCTGGCCGCCGGGCGTCGCGGCTTTAGCAGGCGGTGCGGTGTGCTTCGTCTTGCGCGTGCTGGCCGTCACCTATGGTTGGCATCTGCCGAAGGCGTCGCTCTCAGCGCTTGCGTAACGGCTCGATCAGCGACGACAAACCGTTGTGATCGATCTCGTGCATCAACGCCAGCAGACGGCCGATTTCGCCCGGCGGAAAGCCCTGGCTCGCAAACCAGTTCAGATAGTGGCCGGGCAGATCCGCGATCAGCCGGCCTTTGTATTTTCCGTACGGCATCACGCGCGTGACCAGCAGTTCGAGGTGTTCGGGGTTCATCGCAAGTGGGTCGACGGAAAGTTCATTGAGCGAGGCGGTGCGAGCACCCGCTGAAGCAGCATTTTAGCTGCGCTGCAGGCATCGCGCCGGCATGGTAACGTCAGCGCTTTCCCTTTACACACAACAGGACAGGTTCGATGGAATACCGCAGACTCGGCGACTCGGATGTGAAGGTTAGCCTGATCGGTCTCGGCACCATGACGTGGGGCGAGCAGAATACCGAGCAGGAAGCGCACGCGCAGATCGATTACGCGCTCGATCATGGTGTCAATCTGATCGACGCCGCGGAAATGTACCCGGTGCCGCCCCGTCCCGAGACGCAAGGCTCGACCGAGCGCTATATCGGCACGTGGATCGCGCAACATCGCAGCGCGCGCGAGAAGATCGTGCTGGCCACCAAAATCGCCGGCCCGGCGCGTCAACCGCACAACCCGCGTCATATTCGCGGGGAGGGCAACCAGTTCGACCGCAAGAACCTGACCGAAGCGCTCAACGATAGCCTGAAGCGCCTGCAAACGGACTACGTCGATCTGTATCAGTTGCACTGGCCGGATCGCAGCACGATGACGTTCGGCCGTCCCGCCTATCCGTGGGTCGATGACGCGTATACGGTGCCGATCGAAGAAACGCTGTCGGTGCTCGCTGAATTCGTCAAGGCGGGCAAGATTCGCCATATCGGCGTGTCGAACGAAACGCCCTGGGGTGTCGCGCAGTTTCTGCGCGCGGCGGAAAAGCTCGGCTTGCCGCGCATCGTCAGTATCCAGAATCCGTATAGCCTGTTGAACCGCACGTACGAAGTGGGTCTGTCCGAGTATGCGCATCGCGACAACATTGGTCTGCTTGCGTATTCGCCGCTGGCCTTCGGCTGGTTGTCGGGTAAGTATGAAGGCGGCGCGCGTCCGGATGGTGCCCGCATCACGCTGTTCGAGCGCTTTCAACGCTACAGCAAGCCGCAAGCGATTCAGGCGACCACGCGCTATGTGGAACTGGCGAAGCGTCACGGTTTGTCGCCCGCGCAGTTCGCGCTGGCCTTCGTCAATAGCCGGCCGTTCCTGACGAGCAATCTGATCGGCGCCACGTCGCTCGATCAGTTGAAGGAAAACATCGGCAGTGCTGAGGTGAAACTCTCGCCGGAAGTGCTCGCGGAGATTGATAAGCTGCATGAGTTGCAGCCGAATCCGGCGCCTTGAGGTAGCTGCCGGGGCGGCAAGGCGAGTTGATCCGCCTTGCTTGCCTCGAACTCAATCAACGTCGCCCAGGCTCGCTCAGCGAATCTTCAATTTCGAGCGCACCGCATTGAGCGCCAGCAAACTCACCACCGCGCAGAACATCAGATAGAACCCGGGCGCAAGTTTATTGCCGCTCGCGTCAATCAGCCAGGTGATCACAAAGGGCGCGAAGCCGCCGAACACCGTCACGCCGATGTTGTAGCTGACCGCGAGACCGGTCGCGCGCGTCTGCGTCGGGAAAATCTCCGACATCAGCGCGGGCAGTGCGCCGAAGTACGTCGCCTTCAATACGCCGATCCAGATCAACGCCAGCAGCATCGTGGCGAACGACGGATGCGCATTCATATACACGAAGGCCGGATAGACCGTCAGCAGCATCAACGTCGCGGCGACTGCCATGATGCGGATGCGTCCCATGCTATCGGACAGGTGGCCGGCGAACGGCGTCAGCACCGTCAGCACGATTCCCGTTGCAAGCGTCGCCGAGAAGCCGGTCGAAGCGGGCAGATGCAGTTGCTTGATCGCATAGGTCGGCATGTACAGGATCATGTAGTTGGCCGCGGTCGAAATGACCAGCGAGCCGACCGCGAGCAGCATGCGGACTTTCTGCGTGCCGAACAGATCGCGCAGCGGCGTGCGGGTTTTCGGCTCCGTGTTGAATTCGGCGCCTTCGTCCACGTAACGGCGAATATAGAAGCCGACCGGGCCGATCGCGAGGCCGAACAGAAACGGAATACGCCAGCCCCACGATTCGAGTTGCGCCGTCGTGAGCTGGCTTGTCAGCAACGCGCCGAAGCCGGAGGCGAGCAGTGTCGAGAGGCCCTGGCTGGCGAACTGCCAGCTACCCATGAAGCCGCGCCGCTCGGGTGCATGCTCGACCAGAAACGCGGTGGAAGCGCCGAACTCGCCGCCCGCCGAGAAGCCCTGAACGAGCCGCGACAGCATGATGCCGGCCGGCGCCCACAAACCGATCACGGCATACGGCGGCATCACGGCGATCGTCAACGTGCCGATCATCATCAAGCCGATCGACAACAGCAGCGACACCTTGCGCCCCGCGCGATCCGCGAGTGAACCGAGTACGAGTCCGCCGAGCGGCCGGATCATGTACGAGATGCCGAAGGTGCCGAGCGTGAGCATCAACGAAATCGCTTCGGTACGTGCCGGGAAAAACAGCTTCGCGATCGTCACCGCGAAAAATCCATAGACGACGAGGTCGAACCATTCAAGCGCATTGCCGATCGACGCCGCGAGAATGATGCGATGGACCTTTGCGGCGGACGGCCGCGCGGCGCTGGCTTGCAAGGTGGACGTGCTCATCGTGGCGTGCCTCGTGGCGGATGCGGCTAACAGTTAACTGCGGGTGTGCGGCAGGCGTACTGCGTCGATCGCTCAGGCCGCGGCTTTTGATGTCGTCGGGGTTGAGTGCGGCGAGTTCTCGCCGAGATCCCAGAAGAGCCCCGCCATGATCTGCAAACCCTCGCGCACCACCGGTCCGAGCAGATGCTCGTTCGGCGCGTGCTGGGAGCAGGCCGGGTACGAATGCGGCACCCAGATGGTCGGCAGACCGAGCGTGTCGGCGAAGACTTCGTTGGGCAGCGTGCCGCCGAGATTCGGCAGTACAGCCGTTTTCTTTCCGGTGGTCTGTTCGAGTGAAGCGATGGCCCACGTGACCCACGGATCGTCGGGATTCAGACGTGTCGCCGGCGCACCGCGCTCGACGTTGATCTCGACCAGCGAAAAGCCATGCGCGTCCAGATGCTTGCGCAGGTGCTGTTCCAGGCTTTCCCAGTCGGTGCCGACCACGAAACGCAACTGGCAATGCGCGAACGCTGACGCCGGGATGGCATTGACCGGGTTCTCGGGATTGCCGGCCTTGAAAGCGAGCACTTCGAAGCTGTTCCAGCCGAACACACGTTCTGGCGGCGTGAGACCGGGCTCGCCCCAGTTATCGTCGACGGCCGGGTCGTTCGGACCGCCGCCTACCGTGATATCCGCCAACGCGCGACGCACCGCTTCCGGAATCGGCGGCGGACGCAAGCCGTCGACAGCGATTACGCCACGCGCATCTACGAGGCTTGCAAGTGCGTTCGCCAGCACGGTGGCCGGGTTGCGCAGCAGACCGCCCCAGTTGCCTGAGTGATGCGCGCCGTCGCGCAGATTCAGCGAGAGCTTGAAGTTCACCGAGCCGCGCGAACCGAGGAAGACGGTGGGGCGGCGCGCGGCGAGGCGCGGACCATCGGAGGCGATCAGCACGTCCGCGGCCAGTTCCTGTTTGTGTGTGTGGCAAATCGCGTCGAGCCCTGGCGAGCCGGTTTCCTCGCCCATCTCGATCAGCAGTTTTGCGTTGAAGCCGAGCTTGCCGTCGCGCGCGGCCAGCACGCTCGCTAGCGCGGCAAGATTGATGGTGTGCTGGCCTTTGTTGTCGGCGGTGCCGCGGCCATACCAGCGTTCGCCTTCGATTGTCACGGCCCACGGCGTCAGCGGCGCGCGCCATTGACTGTCGTAGCCGCGCACGACGTCGCCATGGCCGTAGATCAGTACGGTGGGCAGACGGTCGTCTTCGTGACGATTGGCGATCAGGAACGGCCCGAACCCTTGCGCCGGGTTATCGACGATGCGTGCGCTGAAGCCAAGCCCTTCGACTTCGGGCGCGATCTCGTCGGTCAGATACGACAGCAACGTAACTGCACGATCGTTTTCCTGACTCTCCGTGCGAAATCCGACGCGCCGGTTGAGGTTCTCGAGGAAGGCGCCTGATTCGAAATGATGCGTTGCGTGTTCGATGGCCTGATTGCGGCTCATGTTTGTCTCCGATGCGGGGTGCGGGGATGGCGGCGACGCGGCGCCGTGCGTGGCACGTCTGGTTCGCGGCCATCAACTTCGAAACGATTCTAGGAGGCCGTTATTTTTGTCACAATGATCGTCTTTCGAAGCTTGTGTTGCCGAAAAGGCAAAGCTCGATACACTGACACACGGCCACATCCGCTTGCAAAAGGCATCGCTCATGGCACTTTCATTACACGGCATCGCATTGCGCTATTTCGTCGAAGTGGCGCGCACCGGTTCGATTAGTGACGCGTCCGCGCGGCTGCATGTGGCCGTGTCGGCGATCAGCCGGCAGATCGCGCGGCTCGAAAGCGACCTCGGCGTCGCGCTGTTCGAACGGCGGCCGCGCGGCATGTCGCTCTCCGAGGCGGGCGAGCGTCTGCTCGCCTACGCGCAGCGCAGCCTGCTCGAGGCGGAGCACGTGATGAAGGAGATCGGCGGCCTCGAGGCGTTGCACGGCAGCATGATCAAGGTCGCCAGTTCGGAGGGCTTCGCCGCGGATTTCCTGCCCAGCGCGATGGCGGCGTTCCGTTGCCACTACCCCGGGATCGACTTCACGCTTTCCGTGATGCCGCCGGGCGAGGCCACCCGCCGGGTACGTGATGGCGACGCCGATCTCGCGCTGACCTTCAGTCTCGCGCCGGAAAAGGGCGTCAAGGTCGAACACACCGAGCGGGCGCCGGTGCTGGCGTTGCTGCGCGCCGATCATCCGCTGGCCGGGCGCGCGAAGGTGTCGCTCGCCGACCTGCAGCGCTATCCACTGGTGCTGCCGGAGCCCGGCACCACGATCCGGCAATTGATCGACATCACTTGCGCGCTTGAAGGCGTGCTGCTCGAGCCCGATCTCACCTGCAACAATAGCGGCGCGATGTACCGTTACGCGCAGAAGTCCGGCGCGATCATGTTCACGGGGCTGCTGTCGGTACGCGACCGTTACGCCGGCGACGGCTTCGTCGCGATGCCGCTGACGCATCCGCAGATGCGCCAGCGCAGCATCCAGGTGCAGACGATGGCCGGACGGGAGTTGCCGCCGTCGGTGAAGGCGTTCCGCGACCACCTGATCGCAGAAATCGGCGGCGCCAAGCCTACCAATGCTGCAGTGCCGAAGCCGGCTCGAAAGCGCGGCGAGGCGCGTTGAAAGGCAAATCTCCCTGCCGGACGTCGAATCACGACCTAAACTGTGGGGACGGGGCGGGCTGGTCAGCCTCTACTGCACGGCTGGCGGTGCTGTGGCCCATACCAGTGGTAGGATTCAGCCCGAAAAATGGAGCACGGTGCGCGATGAATGGGCGTGCCGTCCACAACAGAGCGATAGGACTCAGGACATCGAATGGCGCAACAAAAAACAAACCCAAAACTTGAGCAGGCGCTGACGCGCGGGGATCTTGCAATTCGCCAGGCCAACTCGGCACGGGCGACGGCGTTGCTGCGTGCGTTGGGCAAGATGATCGTCGAGGCATCGGCGACGATTGGCGTGGAGGCATTCACGCTGATTCCGGACGGCGACAAGATTTACGATCCGACTGATGGGCTGTGGCCGCAGGAACTGCAGGTTTCGCTTGATGGTCCTGTCGAGGAGCAGGACCCGGATGAGGTTCGGACGGTGCGGTTGATTGCCGATGATCCGGCGACGGTGTTCAGGGTTGAATGGCAACGCGCCGACGGGAAGATCGGGCGTCAGGATGGGGGGCCGTTTGCAACGGTGGCTTTTATTTCTGATGTGGATATTCCTTGGACGGATGATGAGGATTGAGGTTTGGGGTTTTTTGCCTGCGCGGCGCTTGTTTGTCCGTGTTCTTAGGGTGTTGGCCTTTCCTTGAATTGTTAGTGGTCTATTAGCGTTGCCCCTGTGCGGGGCGGCACCTACTTCTCTTTGCCGGCTGCAAAGAGAAGTAGGCAAGAGAAAGCAGCTCAAACCGCTACTGCTAAGTGGGGCCCGTGGTCTGCCACGGGTAGTGGTGCATCTGGAATCTGTGTTCGTGCACCTGCATGCGCTTGTGACAAGGGCGTCATACTTCCGGCGGCGCTGCGCGCGCCGAAGAGTACTTCTTGAAACCACCCGCTACGCTTCGGCGTTCATGGACCTCAACCGAAGCCCGTGGTTTCCCATGCAGACCCGTCCGCGACGCACGCAGTGCGGAGTGGGAGCTGATGACACCTTTGTCACTAACGCGGAGTGTGCGAGGACACGGATTCCAGATGTACCACTACCCGCGGCAGACCACGGCGCCCACTTAGCATGAGCGGTTTGAGCTGCTTTCTCTTGCCTACTTCTCTTTGCAGCCGGCAAAGAGAAGTAGGTGCCGCCCCGCACAGGGGCAACGCTAATAGACCACTAGCAATTCAAGGAAAGGCCAAAGCCCTAAGAACACTGACAACAAGCGCCGCGCAGGCACTAGATCAAGGAAAGGCCAAAGCCCTAAGAACACCGACAAAAAGCGCCGCGCAGGCAAAAAACCGGCCGCAGGCCTAAATCTTTATTTCATCATCCTGCGCCGAAACAAAACCGCCGAAACAACAAACCCACCCACCGCATAAGCCACCAGCACGGCAACATGCAAAACAGCACCATCAACAGGCCGCCCAAGCATAGCCGGCCGAATCAGATCGACAGCATGCGCCAAAGGCAAAAGCTCAGTCACAACCCGCGCCGCAGCAGGCAACTGTGAAACAGGAAAGAACACCCCAGACAACAGCAACATCGGCGTCAACACCAACGTCTGATAAAACATAAAAAAGTCATACGACGGAGCAAGCGCCGTCACCACCATCGCGACACTCGCGAACGCGAGCCCTGTTAACACGATCACCGGCAACGCCAGCAACATCGACGGAAAACTCGCGTAACCGAGCCCCCCCGCGACCAGCATGATCGCCGCGCCCGATAGCATCGACTTGCTGCCCGCCCAGATCACCTCGCCAAGCACGATGTCGCCGAGCGTGAGCGGCGTATGCATGATCGCCTCCCACGTGCGCTGTACGTGCATGCGCGAAAACCCCGAGTACATCGACTCGAAACTCGCCGACATCATCACGCTCGATGCCACCGTGCCGGCAGCGAGAAACGCGATATACGACACGCCGTCGACATGCCCGACCATCAGCCCAAGTCCGAAACCCAGGCCGAACAGGTAGATCATCGGGTCAGCAAGATTGCCAAACATCGAAGCAATTGCGAGCTTCCGCCAGACCAGATAGTTGCGGCGCCACACCGCAATCCAGTTGACGGCGTTGGCAGGGAAAGCGGCGAAGGTTTCCTGCTTCGGCGGTGTCTCGCCGTGCGGTTCGTAAGTGCGTGCGTCCATTGCGTGTCTCTTGCCGTGTCGTTATAGCTGTAGAGGATTGCGAGCTGAGCCGATGTCGATTCGCGTCAGTCCTGCATCTCGCGCCCGGTCAGACGCAGGAACACATCTTCGAGATTCGCCGGGCGATGCAGGTAGCGCAGATCGGCGCGCTGCTTGAGCCGGGCATGCACAGGCTGGGCGTCGTTCACATAGCAGAAGAGCGTCTCGCCACTGATCTCGGTGCGCTCGACAAGCGGCGCCAGTTCGTCGCGCAACGCAACCGGATCGGGTCCGAAGATTTCGATCACATCACAGCCGATCTCCGATGCAATCAATGCACGCGGCGCGCCTTCGGCGATCTTGCGGCCTTCCTCGATTACGCAGAGGCGGTGGCACAGCCGTTCGGCCTCTTCCATGAAGTGCGTGGTCAGCAGAATGGTCTTGCCGCGTGCGAGCAGCGAGCGCAGCCGTTCCCAGATCAGGTGGCGCGCTTGCGGATCGAGGCCGGTGGTCGGCTCGTCCATGATCAGCACGTCGGGGTCGTTGACGAGCGCGCGAGCCAGCGTAAGGCGCCGTTTCATGCCGCCCGACAGTTCGCTCACACGTGCATCCGCCTTGCTCTCGAGACGCGCGAATTCGAGCAGCGACGGCACCATCTCGCGGCATTGCGCGGCGCTCAGACCGAAGTAGCGGCCGAACACCTGCAGGTTTTCGCGGACCGTGAAATCGGGATCGAGATTGTCGAACTGAGGCACGACGCCGACACGCGCCCGGGCCACGCGCGCGCGGCCGGGAATCGGCTCGCCGCACAGGCGGATCGTGCCGGCATCCGGTGCGGCGATGCCGAGCAGCATGCGCAACGTGGTGGTCTTGCCTGCGCCGTTCGGGCCGAGCAGGCCGAAACATTCGCCGGCGTTGACATGAAACGACAGTCCGTCGACGACCGTCTTTTCGCCGTAGCTTTTTTTAACCTGGTGGAATTCAATGGCGGCTTCAGACATGGATCGATCGAGGCTCCGCGAAAAGACGCAAATGGCCGGTAAGGCCGCTCATTCTATGGCATCGGTAGTGAGGTGTTGATCGTCACTGGATGCGCCGGACGGCGTTTCTTGCGCTGCGGCAAAGGCTCGTGGGTGACTCAAACCCAGCCCAAACCCGCCACAAATCCAGCGCGCACCGGTTTAGGGCGCACTTAGCGTTTTCCATCCCTTGCAACCTGAATTGCGGCGCACCATGATTCATTCAGACCGCGTTCCTCGCGGATGGGAGAAAAATCATGGCGAGCTACCAGAAAATCCTGCTGTGCTACGACGGCTCGCGCGAAGGCCGCAAAGCGTTACGTTGCGGCGCCGACCTGGCGTTGGATCTGAAGGCGGAAACGCACCTACTATCAGTGGTTGACATGCGCTCGAGCATTGCGCAAAGCGCGGGCCTGCTGACTGATGTGGCCTGCGGCAGCTTCGAAAAAACAGCCCGCGACATCCTGCAGGAAGGGGTGGACTGGCTCACCGAACGCGGCGTGACCGCGCAAGGACATTTTGCGTTTGGCCATCCGATCGACGAGATCGCCAATCTTGCTAACGAATTGCATGTCGACCTCGTGGTGGTCGGCCATCGTTGCCGCACCGGGCTATCACGATGGTGGATGGGCGCGGGCAATACCCCGCTGCTCGATCGGGTCTCATGCAGCATTCTGGTGGCGTGCTCTTCCGCGCAGGAGCAGCAGCAAGCGGCGGCGGCCTGATGCACGGCGGGGCGAAGCGCGTGGACTGGATTGAATGAGTTGAATGAGCCACGTGGCCGAACGGTCGCCGCGTTCGCTTCGGCCAAACCGTGATTCGCTCATACGCTCAAGTCGATAGCGAGCGCCGGGCGATCACTCGTTCAGATTGACCGCCGCCAGCTTCCATGTGAACAAACCTTCGCGCCGCAAAATCGCCGAGTAACGCGCGTCACCAGCGCCATGCTGATAGCTGACGACGAACTCGTTAAGGCCGCGATAGCCCGCCGTGGTTTGCGGCGGTTGGGGTGGCGTGGTGCTGTTCGCGTTGTTACCTGTAGCAGGGTGCGCTGGTTCCTGTGCAGGAGCCGTTGCGGCCGGCGGATTGTCGGTGCCAGCCGGAACAGGAGGGCGCTCGCCCGGGTTGCCGCGCGGTGGCATGCCGTTCAGCAATGCCGCGACGCCGTCGGGTGTTGCATAAGCGTCGACCAGCGGGCCGATCAAGGCCACGCCGATCATCGCGCCAATCGCCGCGAACGGATTGCCGTTGCCTTGCACGTCGAGCCGACGCGTCAACAAGCCGGTGACTTGCTGCTTCAGGCTCTCGCGCAACGCGGGAAAGTCGACGTATTCATTGACGGTTTGCGCATCACGCGCATCCGCTGCGCGTTTGAGCTTATTCAGCGCCATGTAAGGCGACGCGTAACTGAACCCCAACGCGGCAATCACCACAATCACAATCAAGGTGACGATCAGTGGTCGGGCGGCATTGCGTTTCGTGCGTGTTGAAACTGCCATCGAGTGGGACTCTCCATCAGGTGTGATCTAACGTGGACCGCGGCCACGCAAAAACGATCCCAGGCGATGCGATATCCGAAAAGGCGCGGGCGGGTGAACGACCGTACGCCGGGTGTCGCGCGTAGTAAAGCCGCAATGGGATGCGGTGCACGCGCAGTGCGGTTTATGACTCGAACACCGCGCCGTGCACGTTGGCTTCATCTGCGATGCAACGATCGATCATGCGGCACACCGCGTCTACCGTGCCGACCATGATCAGCCGCGACGGCCCGTGATACACGCGCACCGGCGCGCGGCGCGCGGGTTCAGCCGTATTCAGCCCCGAGTTCAACGACACGCGAGCAAAAGCCGGCAACGACGACGGCAAGCCCGGTACGCCGACGGGTGCATCAAACAGCGATGGAGTACTGGCGGAGGACGCCTCGATCAGCGAACACGGCACCAGCTTGCGCAGATGACGCAAACGACCAAACTGGCGAAAAGGCAGCAGGCGGGCAAGGCGTTCCATGAGTCTCTCCAGGCGATTCAACGTTGGGGCAGCTTTGGGTTGGCTAACACGTGGGCAGTTAGAACTCGCCCGGGCGGATCAGCCCGACGGCGATGCCCTCGAGCGCAAACTCCGCGCTGCCGGTTTCAACGAAGATGTTGTCGTAATCGGGGTTCTCGGCGATCAGCTCGATGCCGTTCGGCCGGCGCTTCAGGCGCTTGACCGTCACATCGTCGCCAAGCCGCGCGATGATGATCTGGCCATCTTTAGCTTCGCTTTTCTTCTGCACCGCGAGCAGGTCGCCGTCGAAGATGCCCGCGTCGCGCATGGACAGCCCACGCACCTTCAGCAGGTAGTCCGGCTTGCTCGAGAACAGCGCCGGGTCGCACGCATAGTGCTGCGAGATATGTTCCTGCGCGAGGATCGGGCTACCCGCGGCAACCCGGCCGATCAGCGGCAACGACAGTTGCATGATGCTGGCGTGCGGCAGTGTGAACTGGTACGGCGAATCTTCCGACCCGCCCAGCAGGCGAATGCCGCGCGATGCGCCGGCCGCCAGTTCGATCACGCCCTTGCGGGCGAGGGCGCGCAGATGCTCCTCTGCCGAGTTGGCCGAGCTGAAACCCAGCTCGGCGGCGATCTCCGCGCGGGTGGGCGGAAAGCCGGTGCGTTCGATGGCCCGGCGGATCAGATCGAAAACCTGCTGCTGTCGTGCGGTGAGTTTGGTCATGGCGCCACTGTATGTATGAACAGGTGCCTGTATTTTTATACAGTATTCCGCGCAATTCAAGCTTTACTTTAAGTTCGTGTCCTGGGGTGGCGTTCCAGCGTCGTAAATGGACGCTTCAACACCCGTTTTCGTGTCGCAACGCCTTATCCGGCCGTCATTACCACTTTTGCGTATTAAAGAATGAAGAAACATTATTTTTAATGATGAAAGCTCTTCGATAGACTGCCCTTCGAGTTGGCGCTCATGTGCACGTGACCGCGACGTAGAACAACACCACACGCTGTTTCAGCGGACCACAACGCGGAGAAAGTTGGCATGAACCATCAAGGCACGGGGCTGGCAGGCAGGACCAGAAAACTTATCGCGGCGCTCGCATTCGGCGCAGTCGGTACGATCGCCGCGGTCGGCGTCACGGTGCAGGCACATGCAGCCGACATGACGCTGCTGAACGTGTCGTACGACCCGACCCGCGAGCTGTACCAGGATGTCAACCAGGCATTCGGCAAGGAATGGAAGGCGAAAACGGGCGAGACGATCACCTTCAAGCAGTCGCACGGCGGCTCGGGTGCGCAAGCCCGCTCGGTGCTGGACGGTTTGCAGGCGGACGTCGTGACGCTGGCGCTTGCCTATGACATCGACGCGCTGGCTAACAAAGGTTTGCTCGACAAGGGCTGGCAAAAGCGTTTGCCGGACAACGCCTCGCCGTACACGTCGACGATCGTGTTTCTGGTGCGCAAGGGCAACCCGAAGCACATCAAGGATTGGGACGATCTGATCAAGCCGGGTGTGTCGATCGTCACGCCGAATCCGAAGACCTCGGGTGGCGCGCGCTGGAACTACCTGGCCGCGTGGGCCTATGCTGAACATCAGCCGGGTGGCAACGACCAGAAGGCGAAGGAGTTCGTCGGCAAGCTCTATAAGAATGCCGGCGTGCTGGATTCGGGCGCGCGTGGCGCGACCACCAGCTTCGTGCAGCGCGGTATCGGCGACGTGCTGATTGCGTGGGAAAACGAAGCGTTCCTGTCGCTGAAGGAGTTCGGTCCGGACAAGTTTGAAATCGTGGTGCCGTCGGTGAGCATTCTGGCTGAACCGCCGGTTGCGGTGGTGGACAAGGTGGTCGACAAGCACGGCACGCGCAAAGTGGCGGAAGCGTATCTGAACTTTCTGTACAGCGAGGAAGGTCAGGAAATCGCGGCGAAGAACTTCTACCGTCCGCGTTCGAACAAGGTGCCGGCCGAGCTGACCTCGAAATTTCCGAAGCTGAAGTTGTACACGGTGGACGATTCGTTCGGCGGCTGGGCGAACGCGCAGAAGACCCACTTTGCCGACGGCGGCGTGTTCGATTCGATCTACTCGCCGCAGTAACGGGTAGTCAGCCAGACGAGATGCGCAGTTAGACGCCGCAGTTGAACGCGTAGTCACACTTCGCCAGAAAGCGTGCCGGCGAGGCGCGCTTTTTGGCCAGCCAGGCGGCCGAAAAAAGAGCCGCCGGCCTCAACCCTGAAAGAGTACTGAGCATGACGACGTTGACCTTCCGAAAACCGAGCGCCTTGCCCGGTTTTGGCCTGACACTCGGCATCACGGTGGCTTATCTGAGCCTCGTGGTGCTGATTCCGCTTGCGGCGACCTTTCTCAAGACCGCGACGCTTGACTGGCCTCAGTTCGTGCGCGCGGTCAGCTCGCCGCGCGTGCTCGCGTCGTATCGCCTGACGTTTTTCTCTGCGCTCGGTGGCGCGCTGATCAACGCGGTGTTTGGCTTTCTGGTTGCGTGGGTGCTGGTGCGTTATACCTTTCCCTTCAAGCGTATCGTCGACGCGGTGGTCGATCTGCCGTTTGCTTTGCCGACCTCTGTGGCCGGTATATCGCTTGCGGCGGTGTATGCGGGCAACGGCTGGATCGGACAGTTTCTCGAACCGCTCGGCATCAAGATCGCTTTCACGCCGGCCGGCGTGCTGATCGCGCTGACCTTTATCGGTTTGCCGTTCGTCGTACGAACCGTGCAGCCGGTGCTCGAAGAGTTCGAGCGCGAACAGGAAGAGGCGGCTGCGTGCCTCGGCGCGTCGCGTTGGCTGACGTTTCGGCGCGTGGTGCTGCCTGCGGTGTTCCCGGCCTTGCTCACGGGTTTCGCGCTGGCGTTCGCGCGGGCGCTCGGCGAATACGGCTCGGTGATTTTCATCGCCGGTAACGTGCCGATGAAATCGGAAATCACGTCGCTGCTGATCATTACCAAGCTCGAACAATACGATTACGCCGGCGCCACCGCGATTGCGGTCGTAATGCTGGTGGTGTCGTTCCTGATGCTGTTGTTGATCAATACGCTGCAGTGGTATCTGCAGCGCCGGACGGGACGTGGCGGCGCAGGCCCGGCGCCTGCCGCAGCGAGTGTGGCGGCGATCGGTGTCGGTGTCGGCGGAGGTGTGCAATGAGCCGCAACTCCTTGAATAGCGCGGATGCTACGACTGTTGCCGTGGCGCCGCGCGCGCCGCTCAATATTGCACGCCGGCCCGATCCGGTTACCGAACCACCCGTCGTGCGCTGGATTCTGACGGGCATCGCGTTGCTGTTTCTCGCGTTGTTTCTCGTCGTGCCGCTCGTCGCCGTGTTCTATCAGGCCTTGAGCAAGGGCATCGGCTTCTATCTGGAATCGCTGGCCGATCCGGATGCGTTGTCGGCCATCAAGCTCACCGTGATCACGGCTGCGATCGCTGTGCCGCTGAATCTTGTGTTCGGCCTCGCGGCGTCATGGTGTATCGCCAAGTTCGAGTTCCGTGGCAAGGCATTGCTGACCACGTTGATCGATCTGCCGTTCTCGGTCTCGCCGGTGATCTCCGGTTTGATCTACGTGCTGATGTTCGGCGCGCAGGGCTGGTTCGGCCCGTGGCTGCAGGACCATAACGTGCAGATCATCTTCGCGGTGCCGGGCATCGTGCTGGCGACGATCTTCGTCACATTCCCGTTCGTCGCGCGTGAATTGATTCCGCTGATGCAGGCGCAAGGCAACGACGAAGAAGAGGCCGCGCATGTACTCGGCGCATCGGGCTGGCAGATCTTTCGGCGCGTCACGCTGCCGAACGTGAAATGGGGCCTGCTGTACGGCGTGATCCTGTGTAACGCGCGGGCGATGGGTGAGTTCGGCGCGGTGTCGGTGGTGTCCGGCCACATTCGCGGCCAGACCGACACGATGCCGCTGCACGTCGAAATTCTCTATAACGAATACAACTTCTCGGCGGCGTTCGCCGTGGCGTCGGTGCTGGCCTTGCTCGCACTCGTAACGCTCGGCCTGAAGCTGCTCGCCGAGCGCCATATGTCGGCGGAACTGTCGGCCGCGCGTGATGTGCCGGCGTATGCAGGGCCGGTCACGCCGCCATCCGCCTCACAGTCCGTCAATGCAACGCATGCATCGCATCAACACGCGCTCAAGCAAGGAGAGCTGTAATGGGTATCACCGTTCGTAACCTGCAAAAGCGCTTCGGCGATTTCGTCGCGCTCGACAACGTTTCGCTCGATTTTCCGCCGGGCGAGCTGGTTGCGCTGCTCGGGCCGTCGGGTTGTGGCAAGACCACCTTGCTGCGTGTGATTGCGGGCCTCGAATACGCGGATGCCGGCCAGGTCGTGCTGCAAGGCCAGGACGTGGCGACGGTCGGCGCGCGCGAGCGTGAAGTCGGCTTCGTGTTCCAGCATTACGCGCTGTTCCGTCATATGACGGTGTTCGAGAACGTGGCGTTCGGCTTGCGTGTGAAACCCCGCAAGGAGCGGCCTTCGGAAGCGGTGATTCGCGAGAAGGTGCATGAACTGCTGAAGCTCGTGCAACTCGACTGGCTCGCGCAACGTTACCCGTCGGAATTGTCGGGTGGTCAGCGCCAGCGGATTGCGTTGGCGCGTGCGCTCGCTGTCGAACCGAAGGTCCTGCTGCTCGACGAACCGTTTGGCGCGCTTGATGCGAAGGTGCGCAAGGAACTGCGTAGCTGGCTGCGTCGTTTGCATGACGATCTGCATATCTCGACGATCTTTGTCACGCACGATCAGGAAGAAGCGCTTGAAGTGGCAGACCGTATTGTCGTGTTGAATCGTGGGCATGTGGAGCAGGTGGGCAGTCCGCAGGACGTGTACGACCATCCGCAAACCTCGTTCGTCTACGAGTTTCTCGGCGCGGCGAACCGTCTGCATGGCAACGTGGATGCGAGCGGCTTCGTGGTCGACGGCGCGGCGTTGCCGGTCGCGATCAAGGCTGACTTCAAGGGGCCGGCGTTCGCCTATGTACGTCCGCACGATCTGCAGTTGTATCCGCAAGCATCCGGCCATCGCGAAGGCATTGTGGTCGACGTGCGGCGCGTGGTCACGCTCGGCGGCTCGGTGCGTGTGGAACTGGCGGGCCGCGAAGGCAATGTGCTCGAGGCTGAACTCGATCGCGAATCGTGGCGCGATCTGCAACTGTCGATCGGCGACGGCGTGACGGCTGTGCCGCGCGCGTTGCGCGTATTTCCGGCGCAATAGGCGGCGCCACGAGCAGCAACACAGGCAGCGCAACACCACTCGGCGTTTCAATCAAACTCTAATAACTCAACTCTGGCTCAACCGGAGACATACAGATGAACTTTCAGCAATTGCGCTTTGTGCGCGAGGCCGTGCGTCAGAACATGAATCTGACTGAGGTGGCGAACGTGTTGTACACGTCGCAGTCGGGCGTATCGAAACAGATCAAGGATCTGGAGGACGAGCTCGGCGTCGATATTTTCATCCGGCGCGGCAAGCGTCTGACGGGCCTCACCGAGCCGGGCAAGGCGGTGCATCAGTTGATCGAGCGGATGTTGCTCGATGCGGAGAATCTGCGCCGCGTCGCGCGTCAGTATGCCGATCAGGACAGCGGCCACCTCGTCGTGGCGACGACTCACACGCAGGCGCGTTACGCGCTGCCGAAGGTGATTCGGCAATTCACCGAGGTGTTCCCGAAGGTGCATCTGGCGTTGCGCCAGGGCAGCCCGCAACAGATTGCGCAGATGATCATCAACGGCGAAGCGGACATCGGCATTTCGACGGAAGCGCTCGACCGCTTTCCCGATATCGTCACGTTCCCGTGCTATTCGTGGCATCACATCGTGGTGGTGCCGAAGGGGCATCCGCTGGTTGGCCGCGAGAATCTGACGCTCGACGAGATTGCCGAATTCCCGATCGTCACGTACGACCAGGACTTCACGGGCCGCTCGCACATCGACCAGGCGTTCGCGAAAGCGGGTGCGTTGCCTGATGTCGTGTTGACTGCCATCGATGCCGACGTGATCAAGACGTACGTCGAACTCGGCATGGGCATTGGCGTGGTTGCCGCGATGGCCTACGATCCGAAGCGCGACACGGAACTGGTCGCGCTGGACACGCAGCATCTGTTCGAAGCGAGCACGACACGGGTCGGCTTGCGCAAGGGTGCGTTCCTGCGCGCGTATGCGTACCGGCTGATCGAAATGTTCGCGCCGCAGTTGAATGAAGCGGAAATCGCCGCACAGTTGCGCGAAGCGGTTTGAGGGTTGCGCCGGATCGTCGCGGTTCGGCGCAGGGCACGCAAGGCGCCGCGTGAATTCATTGCGGCGCCAAAAGTGCGATCTTCAAGCGAGCTGCGGCCGGCCTTGATGTAGACGCTGCGCAAACTGGTGGCGCACGGAGCGCCGGCCTCATCCAGCTCCGAAACGAACGGGTATCCGTTTTTTCATGCATGGCAGCGCGCGGCGCATCGCTTACAATCGCCGCCATGAACACTTTGACTTCTTCCTCCACCACGCCTTCAGACGAAGGCGCCACGCCGCTGCTGCCACGCATCGCCGTGCTGGCGACCGGCGGCACGATCGCCGGCGCGGCCGCGGACGCGACCAACACATCGGGCTATCAGGCCGGTGTGGTCGGCGTCGAGCAATTGCTGGCCGAGGTGCCGGCCTTGTCCACGGTGGCGCGCATCGCGCCCGAGCAGATTGCCAGCGTCGACAGTAAAGACATGGAAATGTCGCTGTGGACCACGCTCGCGCAACGCATCAACACGCTGCTCGCCGACGATGACGTCGACGGCGTGGTGGTTACACATGGCACCGATACGCTCGAAGAAACCGCCTATCTGCTGCATCTGACGATCAAGTCGGATAAGCCGGTCGTGCTGACCGCCGCCATGCGCCCGGCGTCGGCGCTGTCCGCCGATGGTCCGCTGAATCTGCTGAACGCCGTGACGGTCGCGGCGAATGCCGGTTCGCGCGGGCAGGGCGTGCTGGTGGCGTTCAACAACAAGATTCACAGCGCACGCGACGTGATCAAGACGAGCACGTATGCGGTCGATGCCTTCCAGTCTCCGGATATTGGCGCGCTCGGCTGGGTGCAGGACGGTCGCGTCGAATTCCAGCGCGGCGTGGTCCGTCCGCATACGCTCGCGACCGAATTCGTGATCGGCGCGAAGTGGCCGCACGTGGAGATCGTCGCGAGTTATGCGGGCGTCTCGCGCATTGCCGTGGATGCGTTGGTTGCTGCTGGTGTGCGCGGTATCGTCGTGGCGGGCACGGGTAACGGCTCGATTCACGCTTCGGTGCAGCAGGCGCTGGCCGATGCCGCTTCGCAAGGCGTCGTGGTGGTGCGTGCGTCGCGCGTGGGTTCAGGGCATGTGATGCGCAACGGCGCGGCCGCCGACGACGCACTCGGTTTCGTCAGCGCAGGTTCGCTGAATCCGTACAAGGCGCGCGTGCTGCTGATGCTGGCATTGGCCGCGGGCGGCACAGGGCCGGTTGCGTTGCAGAAGACTTTCGATACGTACTGATTGATTGAGCACGGGCATCCCGGTTCAAAGTCAGAACCGTGTCCCGCACATGAAGCTTGAATGACAACGCGGCGCCAGGTCATCGACCCGAGCGCCGCGTTGTCGTTTCAGCTCAAGGTTTATGGCTGTCGCCGGAAACAGGCGACGCCGGCAAGCAGTTAGCCCGCCAGATCCGGAGGCAGCTTCCCGCCGTTCGCCGCCAGCGCTTGCATCACCTGTTTGTGCAGCCAGATGTTCATGCTCGCCGAATCGTTCGTGTCGCCGCTGTACTTCAGTTCCTGTGCGAGTTGCTTGCGATGCTCGAGGCTGCTGTCGACGCCGAGCGCTTTCAGCGTGTCGACGATCGACGTGCGCCAGTTCAACGTTTGCCCGCTCTCACTCACGAACTGGTCCATGACGACAGCGACGTCGACGTCAGTCAGCGGCGGCGGTGCCGGTGCAGCGTCCGGTGCGGCAGCTTGTGCCGCTGCCGGATCCGGTGTCGGCTCAACCGCAGGCGCAGGCTGGTCGGGCTTCGCTTTGCCGAAGAGCTTGTTTACGATGTCACCAAAGATACTCATGCTGAATCCTTTGCAGAGGGGTTACCGGCGCAAGCACATTCCGCTCACGGGTTGAACTCTGGTTGCGAATCGGGCGAATGAAACAGAGCACATGCGCTGCAATGATCGGCAAGCCACACGTGAACGCTGATACGCCAGCAACCAGACTCAACGAGTGTAGGAGAAAAGCGTGGAGGGATGTGTCAAAAAAGGTCGTGCTGCGGGCGCGGAGTTGCAAGCAAATGCAAGCAGACTTGCGAGCACACCTGCAAGGAGAGGTGCGGGCAGGCGGCGTGCATGATGCAGCCGCTGCGAGAGATTGGCGGAAAACGCATAAATTTGAAATCCGACAGCCGGACACCCGACGACGACGTCTGACCGACCAAGGCTTCCCCGGCGCCGCCGGGTGCCGCTGCGGACCCCACTTGCCGCTCTCAGCCCAGAGCGGCACGATTTGCCCGTTCCGCCATGCATGCCGCACGACGAACCGGGCGCCCCACCTGCGGTCGCCACGACGGTCACGTTGAAATCGCAACCGTCACTGCAACCTTGTTGTTGCTTAAGCTGCCTTGGCTTCGCTACCCGGCGCTTGCGCGACTTCGTAGTTCGCCATGATTTCGAGCGCGCGCACCATTGCTGAGTGATCCCATGCCTTGCCGCCATTCGCTGCGCATACGCTGAACAGTTGCTGCGCGCTTGCCGTATGCGGCAGGGCGATACCCAGCTTGCGTGCGCCGTCGAGTGCGAGGTTCAGATCCTTCTGGTGCAATTCGATGCGGAAACCCGGATCGAACTTACGCTTGGTCATACGCTCGCCATGCACTTCGAGAATGCGCGACGAAGCGAAGCCGCCCATCAATGCCTTGCGCACACGTTCCGGATCGGCGCCCGAGCGCGACGCGAACAGCAGCGCTTCAGCAACCGCTTCGATGTTCAGCGCGACGATGATCTGGTTCGCGACCTTGCAGGTTTGACCCGCGCCGTTGTCGCCGATCAGCGAGATGTTCTTGCCCATCAGTTCGAACAGCGGCTTGGCCAGCGCGAACGCTTTTTCCGGACCGCCGACCATGATCGTCAGCGACGCTTCGCGCGCGCCGACTTCGCCGCCCGAGACCGGTGCATCCAGGTAGTCGACGCCGAGGGCGTTGATCTTCTTCGCAAAGGCTTGCGTGTCGAGCGGCGAGATCGAGCTCATGTCGATCACCAGCTTGCCCTGCGTGAGGCCGGCAGCGACGCCGTCGTCCGCGAACAGCACGTTGGCGACGTCAGGCGTGTCCGGCACCATGATGATGACGATGTCGGCGGCTTGTGCGACTGCGGTCGAATTGGCGACCACGGTGGTCGTCTTGCTCAGATCTTCCGGCACCGGATAAGCGCCATTCACGAACAGCGAATGACCGCCCTTGATGAGGTTGCGCGCCATGTGCGCGCCCATGATGCCGAGGCCGATGAAACCGATCTTTGCCATGTGTCTAAATCTCCAGTGTTGTTTGGGGTGATATGCCTAAGCCGATCAATGATTCGATCAGGCAGCGGCGTGGGCTGCGCCGCGGGTTTGCCCGGCCACGCTCTGCACCCAGCCGAGGCCGGCGGCGGTGGTCGTGCGCGGTTTGTATTCGCAACCGACGTAGCCTTCGTAGCCGAGCGAGTCGAGCAGGTCGAACAGGAACGGGTAGTTGATTTCGCCGGTGCCCGGTTCGTTACGGCCGGGGTTGTCGGCGAGCTGGATGTGCGCGATCTGCGGCAGATTCTTTTTGATCGTTGCCGCGAGTTCGCCTTCCATCCGTTGCATGTGATAGATGTCGTATTGCAGGAACAGATTGTCCGACCCCACCGCGCGAATCACGTCGAGGCCTTCGCCCGAACGGTTCAGCGCGAAGCCGGGGATGTCGTACGAATTGCACGGCTCGACCAGCAGCTTGATGCCGGCTTTTTTCAGTTCGCCGGCGGCGAAGCGCAGATTGTCGACGATCGTCGAGCGTGCCTTGTCCGCATCGACGCCCGCAGTCGGAATGCCGACGAGGCAGTTCAGTTGCGGCACCTTCAGGGCTTTCGCGTATTCGATCGCGCGGCCGACACCTTCCTGAAACTCGCCCACGCGATCCGGCAGGCACGCGATGCCGCGCTCACCCGCCTCCCAGTTGCCCGCGGGCAGATTGTGCAACACGAGTTTCAAACGGTTCTGCTGCAGACGTTCGCTCAATTCAGCGATCTGATACGGATACGGAAACAGGAATTCGACGGCGCTGAAGCCCGCGTCCGCTGCTGCCGTAAAGCGGTCGAGGAACGGGACTTCGTTGAACAGCATGGTGAGATTCGCTGCAAATTTCGGCATGGTGCTTTTTGTCTCGCTGGTCGGTCAGTGGAATAACTTCATGAGGCGATTCAGTTGCGTTGAATTGCTACGCGGCTGAATCGCGCTCATCTACTGCAAAGTCGGAAAGCTCAGTCGAGCATGCTGATTGCCGTCGGCGCGTCTTCGCGCTTCTCGGCCAGTTCTTCGAACTCGTTGATCGCGTCGATTTCGGTGCCCATCGAAATGTTGGTCACACGTTCGAGGATCACTTCGACGATCACCGGCACGTTGAACTCGGAGAGCATCGATTGCGCTTTCAGCAGGGCCGGCTTAAGTTCTTCCGGTTTGAACACGCGGATCGCCTTGCAACCCAGGCCTTCGGCAACCGCAACGTGGTCCACGCCGTAGCCGTTCGTCTCCGGCGAGTTGATGTTCTCGAAGCCGAGCTGCACGCAGAAGTCCATATCGAACGCGCGCTGTGCCTGGCGGATCAGGCCAAGGTACGAGTTGTTTACCACCACGTGCACGTACGGCAGCTTGAATTGCGCACCGGCTGCCAGTTCTTCGATCATGAACTGGAAGTCGTAGTCGCCCGAGAGTGCGACGATCGGACGTTGCGGGTCTGCTGCACGCACGCCGAGCGCTGCCGGAATCGTCCAGCCGAGCGGGCCTGCCTGGCCGCAGTTGATCCAGTTGCGCGCCTTGTAGACGTGCAGGAATTGCGCGCCGGCGATCTGCGACAAACCGATCGTGCTCACGTAGCACGTATCGCGGCCGAACACCTGGTTCATTTCTTCGTACACGCGCTGCGGCTTCATCGGCACGTTGTCGAAGTGCGTCTTGCGCAGCATCGTCTTCTTGCGTTGCTGGCAATCGACGACCCATGCGCTGCGGTCCTTCAGCTTGCCGGCGGCCTTCCATTCCTTCGCTATTTCAACGAACAGTTCGAGCGCGGCTTTCGCGTCCGACACGATGCCGAGATCCGGGCCGAACACGCGGCCGATCTGCGTCGGCTCGATGTCCACATGCACGAACTTACGGCCCTTGGTGTAAACCTCGACGCTGCCCGTGTGACGGTTCGCCCAGCGGTTGCCGATGCCGAGCACGAAGTCGGAGGCGAGCATCGTCGCGTTGCCGTAGCGGTGCGACGTTTGCAAGCCGACCATGCCGGCCATCAGCGGATGGTCGTCGGGAATCGCGCCCCACGACATCAACGTCGGGATCACCGGCACGCCGACGGTTTCGGCGAATTCGACCAGCAGGTCTTCAGCGGCTGCGTTCAGCACGCCGCCACCCGAGACGATCAACGGCTTTTCAGCGTCATTCAAAAGCTTCAACGCGGCTTCGATTTGTTTGCGGGTCGCTTTCGGCTTGTAGACCGGCAGCGGCTCGTACGTGTCGATGTCGAATTCGATTTCCGCGAGTTGCACGTCGATCGGCAAGTCGACCAGCACCGGACCCGGACGGCCCGAGCGCATCAGGTGGAAGGCCTGTTGGAACACGCGCGGCACCAGCGCCGGTTCGCGCACGGTGACGGCCCACTTGGTGACCGGCTTGGCGATCGATTCGATATCGACGGCCTGGAAGTCTTCCTTGTACAGACGCGCACGCGGCGCCTGGCCCGTGATAGCCAGAATAGGAATCGAGTCAGCCTGAGCCGAGTACAAACCGGTGATCATGTCGGTGCCGGCAGGGCCCGAGGTGCCGATACACACGCCGATATTGCCCGGCTGGGCGCGCGTATAGCCTTCGGCCATGTGCGACGCACCTTCGACGTGACGCGCCAGCACGTGGCTGATGCTGCCTGCCTTGCGCATGGCCGAGTAGAACGGGTTGATTGCAGCGCCCGGAACGCCGAATGCGGTGTTGATGCCTTCTTTTTCGAGCACCAGCACGGCTGCGTCGACGGCTCTCATTTTGGCCATGAATGTCTCCTGAATGTCTGGGGTTGGCGAATAAGTGGGGTAACGAATTCGCTCACGGATGTGCAAACCACAAGGTGTTGATCGAACTGTAGGCTTCACCTAAAGGTTTGATAAGATCAGTCGAGGTCGCTTATTTCGAAACAAAAAGTATGGAATGCGTTAGCCTCGGGGCAGGGGCGGCGCGCAAGGCGGTTGCAACCCGCTTGCATGGGACCGGAGTAAGTGCTCTGCATGGGACCCGAGTAGCGCGCTAAAGCGCTAACTCCGGTCGACAGCTAAAGCGCTAACTCCGGTCGACACAGGAGACAAAAAATGGACCGCTTCAAACAAATCGAAACTTTCGTGCGGGTCGCCGACGCGGGCAGTCTCGCGGCGGCCGCGCTGGAAGAGGGGGTGTCGCCGGTGATTCTCGGGCGCCGTATTGACGCGCTGGAAAAGCGCCTCGGCGTGAAGCTGATGTACCGCTCGACGCGGCGCCTCGTGGTGAGCGAAGACGGCGCGGCGTTTCTCGAGCGCTGCCGCGGCTTGCTGACCGAATGGGACCAGGCGGAAAACGAACTGAGCGCCGGACGGCGCGCGGTGAACGGCCATCTGATCGTGTCGGCGCCGGCCGCCTTCGGGCGCAAGCACGTCGCGCCGCTTGCGCCGGCTTTTCTCGCCGACAAGCCGGAATTGCAGGTGTCTTTCAACCTGACCGACCGGGTCGTGGACCTGGTGCGCGAGGGGTACGACCTGTCGATCCGGATCGGCGGCGCGGTCGATCCGAATTTCGTCGCGGTGAAGCTGGCGTCGAACCGGCGCGTGGTGTGCGGCACACCGGAATATTTCCGCAAATACGGCAAGCCGAAAACGCTCGAAGATCTGCCGCAGCACAATTGCCTCGCGTTCAACCTGCAAGGCGGGCAGAACCGCGGCTGGTACTTCCGCCGCAATGGCAAGCTGGCGACGGTGCGGGTAGGCGGCACGCTCGACTGTAACGACGGCGAACTGCTGCATCGCTGGGTGTCCGAAGGGCTCGGTCTCGGCTGGCGCTCCACGTGGGAAATCCAGCAGCAACTGGCGCGCGGCGAGCTGGAAACGGTGCTGGATGAATTCGCGCTGCCCGACTACGACATTCTGGCGGTCTATCCGCAGCAGCGTTACGTGCCGGCCAAGGTGCGCTACTTCATCGACTATCTGAAAGAGGTGTATGCCAGCGAGGATTACTGGAGTCGTCCGACCTACTGAGTGCGGGGGTAAGGTAATTTTTCGCGGATTTCACGCGAAGGCGGGAATAAACTCGGTATGCAGCCGGTCATGTTGGATGACGAGTCAACAGCTTAGCCGCAATGCCCCGGAGGGCCGAGGTGGGTCAACCCGATTCAAATGCCGCCCGCGCGCACGACGCCGATGTAGCGAGGAACCGCCGTTTTCAGGAACTGGCGCTCCCGCATCTCGACGCCGCGTACAACCTTGCACGCTGGCTGTGCGGCAACGCCAACGATGCCGACGACGTCGTGCAGGAAGCATTCATGCGCGCGTTTCGTTTCTTCGACACGTTCCGTGGCGACTCCGCGCGGCCGTGGCTGCTGGCGATCGTGCGCCGCACCTGGTACACGGAATGGCGGCGGCGCGCGTCGTCGCACGAGGTGGTCGAGTTCGACGACACCATGGACGAGGCGACCTTCGAAGGCTGGAGCGCGGGCGGCGCCGATCCGCAGACGCTCCTGATCCGCGATGAAGACACGAAGCTCGTGCACGAGGCGCTGGCGCAGTTGCCGGTCGAGTATCGGGAGGTGCTGATCCTGCGGGAGCTCGAAGAAATGGGTTATCGCGAGATCGCGATGGTCGCCGATGTGCCGATCGGCACGGTGATGTCGCGGCTCGCACGGGGCAGGCGCAAGCTGGCCGCGCTGCTGATGGCGAAGCAGGGCGGTGGAAGTCCGCCGCGAGCCACGGCGCCGGGTGCCTGCGCGGCACCCACGGCTTCTGTCACGCCACTCCGGGCGGCTTCCAACGGCCGTCCATCCAACAACCCCGGCGCGAGCGCTGCCGGCTTAACTCAGGAGACGCCAGATGGACTGTAACGAAGCGCGGCCGCTCCTCGATGCGAACGCCGACCATGAATTGCCCGCGCCGGATGCTCAGCGCGTCCAGCAGCATATCGAGAGCTGCGACGCCTGTCGGCGCGAAAGCGAAAATCTGCATACGTTGAGCGCTTCGCTGCGCGCACAGCCTTATTACCGGGCACCGGATGCCCTGCGGGCGCGGATTCTTGCTGCCCTCCCGGCGGGCGACACCGTCGTCGACGAGCCCGTAGAAGCTCCGCGGGCCGCTGCACAGCCGAGGCCGAAGCGAAACTGGCTGGGTAACTGGCTGAATGGCTGGCTGCGTCCGCAAGGTGCGATGGGGCGGCCGGGCGGCGGCGTAGGCTCAGGCTCAGGCTCAGGCTCAGGCGCAACGATCGGGCAGGGCTGGCTCGTCGCGCTGGTGGTCGCGCTAGGTGCGGTGGCGGTGGGCGTGACAATGAACCAGCATCGTCCGACGCAAGGCGGCGGGTTTTCCGATGAACTGGTCGAAAGCCATGTGCGGGCGCAAATGTCCGGCCACGACATCGACGTCATTTCGACTGATCGGCACACGGTGAAGCCGTGGTTCAACGGCCGGATCGACTATTCGCCGCCGGTCGAGGACCTCGCGGCGAACGGTTTTCCGCTTGAAGGCGGCCGCCTGGATTACATCGCGCATCAGCGGGTGGCGGTGCTGGTGTACCGCTATCAGAAGCACATCATCGACGTCTACGTGTTTCCGGAAGCGCGCTCCGCCGATGCTGGACGAGAAGCCGCCGCTGGACTTTCGATGGCGCAGACCCGCGAGGGTTACTCGCTTGCGCACTGGAACGCGCAGGGGATGACCTGGTGGGCCGTCACCGACGCCGCGCCGGACGCGCTCCGCGGGCTCGAAACGGCGCTGAAAGCCCGTCTGGCGGGCGGCAGCGAGCAGACTGAGGGGGGCTGAGCGGGCTCAGCGTGCGCGATCCGGGGGGATTTTTCCGGGCGCGCACGCGCGGCGGCCGTTTGTCCCCGTTTATCCGCTTCGTCCTAAACCCTTGAAAACACAACCGATTCGCGTGCCGGATTAACGGGATATCTTGCAACCCGGCCCTAATCGCGTTACACTCTTCGGCTTCTCACTTGCCACACCGGTTCAGACGCCCGGGTGGCTCTAATCCACAAGTCCACAAGGAGTGTGTATGCGTCATTATGAAATCGTCTTTATTGTGCACCCCGATCAGAGCGAGCAAGTGCCCGCCATGATCGAGCGTTACAAGAGCACGATCACCTCGCACGGTGGCCAGATCCACCGTATCGAAGACTGGGGCCGTCGCCAACTGGCCTACATGATCGAGAAACTCGCGAAGGCTCACTACGTCTGCATGAACATCGAATGCGACCAAACCACGCTCGACGAGCTGGAACACGCATTCAAGTTCAATGACGCGGTTCTGCGTCACCTGATCGTCAAGATGAAGAAGGCCGAAACCGGCCCGTCGCCGATGATGAAGGAAGTGCAGCGCGAAGAAGCCAAGAAGTCGGCTGCTACGCAACCGTCCGAAGCGCAGGCTTAAGACACACTATTTAAGCTACCAGACGAAAGCGTCGCTCTCGCCAAAGGCTACATGAATCGGCTGCAACTTACGGCCAGCGTCGTCGAACGCGAACCGGTGCGGTATACCCCCGCCGGCGTTCCGATTGCAGGCTGCACGTTGCACCACCGCACGGAAGTCGTCGAAGCCGGCATTGCCCGGCAAGTCGAACTGACCATGCAGGCGGTAGCCGCAGGTGAGGCGAGCGGTAAGCTGGAAGGCTGTCAGATGGGCGTAGAAACGCTCTTCACAGGCTTTCTGGCGAAAAAGCACCGCAACGCAAGAACTCTGGTATTTCACATCACAGAATTGCAGGACATTGGAAAGGACTGAACATGCCCCGCCCGACTGGTAAGAAATTCGACAAGCGTCGTCAGCAACAAAATCCGCTCTTCAAGCGCAAGAAGTTCTGCCGTTTCACGGCCGCTAACGTCGATCACATCGACTACAAGGACCTCGAAACGCTGAAGGACTTCATCGGCGAAAACGGCAAGATCACGCCGGCGCGTCTCACGGGTACGAAGTCGCACTATCAACGCCAGCTGGATACGGCAATCAAGCGCGCACGTTTCCTCGCGCTGGTGCCGTACACCGACCAGCACAAGGCCTAACCCGACGACGCGATAAGGAGTATCCGAATGCAAATTATTCTTCTGGAAAAAGTCGTCAATCTGGGCAACCTGGGCGATATCGTGAAGGTCAAGGACGGTTACGCACGTAACTTCCTGATCCCGAACAAGCAAGCTCGCCGTGCAACGAAGGAAGCCCTGGCTGAATTCGAAGTTCGCCGCGCAGAACTCGAAAAGATCGCCGCTGAAAAGCTGGCTGCCGCTCAAGCTCAAGGCGAAAAGCTGGCAGGCTCGACGGTTCAGATCAATCAGAAGGCTGGCGTCGACGGCCGTCTGTTCGGTTCGGTGACGAACGCGGACATCGCTGACGCACTGGTTAAGCAAGGCTTCGCAGTGGAAAAGGCGCAAGTGCGTCTGCCGGAAGGCCCGCTGAAGCTGGTTGGCGACCACGCTGTTCAGGTCTCGCTGCACACCGACGTTCTCGTCGATGTCAACGTGGCTGTGATCGGCGAACACGTCTAAGCATGTAGTAGCATCTGCCAGGTTGTTGCTGGCAAAAGGCAGGGGCCGGGTGACCGGCCCCTGCCTTTTTTATTGCCCGTTTTCGATGCACCGAAGTATCGGTTTTTGATTTCCCTCCGCGCGCATTTACCCCGATAATTCCTCTCCATGAACGCACCGTCCAAAGATCCCCAAATCGAGTCGCTGAAAGTCCCGCCGCATTCGATCGAAGCCGAGCAGTCGGTGCTGGGCGGCCTGCTGCTCGACAACGCGGCATGGGACCGCATCGCCGACTTCCTGTCACAGAGCGATTTTTACCGATACGACCACCGCATCATTTTCGAGCACATCGGCAAGCTGATCGCGGCGACGCGTCCGGCCGACGTGATTACCGTGTATGAGGCGCTCGGCACCTCGGGCAAGGCGGAAGAGGTCGGCGGTCTGGCGTACCTGAACGCGCTGGCGCAGAACACGCCAAGCGCGGCCAATATCCGCCGCTACGCGGAAATCGTGCGCGATCGTGCGGTGCTGCGCCGCCTCGTATCCGTGGCCGACGAAATTTCCGCCGACGCTTTCAATCCGCAGGGCAAGGAAGTCCGCCAGTTGCTGGACGAGGCCGAATCGAAGGTGTTTTCGATCGCTGAAGACGGCGCGCGTGGCACGCAGGGCTTCCTGGAGATCGGGCCGCTCCTGACCGAGGTGGTCGAGCGGATCGACACGCTGTATCACACCGCCAATCCGAGCGATGTGACCGGCACGCCGACTGGCTTCGTCGATCTGGATCGCATGACTTCGGGCATGCACGGTGGTGAGCTGATCATCGTGGCAGGGCGCCCGTCGATGGGTAAGACGGCGTTTTCGATGAACGTCGGCGAATATGTGGCGGTCGAGTACGGCCTGCCGGTCGCCGTGTTCTCCATGGAAATGCCGGGCTCGCAGCTCACCATGCGTATGCTGGGCTCGGTCGGCCGGCTCGACCAGCACCGCATGCGGACCGGGCGTCTGACTGACGAGGATTGGCCGAAGCTCACGCACGCGGTGCAGAAAATGAGCGAGGCGCAGATTTTCATCGACGAAACCGGCGGCCTGAACCCGATGGAATTGCGCTCCCGCGCGCGTCGGCTGTCGCGCCAGTGCGGCAAGCTCGGCCTGATCATCATCGACTATTTGCAACTGATGAGCGGTTCGTCGTCGGGTGAAAACCGTGCGACCGAAATCTCGGAAATCTCGCGTTCGCTGAAGAGTCTCGCCAAAGAACTCGACGTACCCGTGATCGCGTTGTCGCAGCTCAACCGGGGTCTTGAGCAGCGCCCGAACAAGCGGCCGATCATGTCCGACTTGCGCGAATCCGGCGCTATCGAGCAGGATGCGGACGTCATTCTGTTCATTTACCGCGATGAGGTGTACAACCCGGACAGCCCGGACAAGGGCACGGCGGAGATTATCATCGGTAAACAGCGGAATGGTCCGATCGGCCCTGTTCGCCTTACGTTCCACGGCCAATTCACGAAGTTCGACAATTTTGCCGGTGCGCAGAATTTCTACAGCGAGTGAAGAGATAAGTGAAGAGATAAGTGAAGCGCCTGTTGTAACGGTGCTTTCAAAAGTGCGGCGTCGATCCCGGAACGGTACAATGTGGCGGTTTTATGTCAGCCATAATGTGACCAATTTTCGGGATCCCAATGTTCGGTCGTTTCATGCCCACCGAGGGCAAGTTCTTTGAAATTTTCAATGCGCACGCAACGTGCATCGTCTCTGCAAGCCGCGAACTCGAGCTGCTGATCGACAACCTGCAGGACGCCGAGACCCACAAGCAAAACGTGCAGAAGGCCGAAAAGGCCGCTGACAAGCTCACCCACGAAGCCATCGACCTGCTGCACAAGACCTTCATCACGCCGCTCGACCGCGACGAGATCCACAAGCTGATCACCACGATGGACGACATCCTCGATCTGATGGAGGACGTCGCTACCGCTATCTCGCTGTACGACGTGCAGGCGGTAACCTCCGAAGCGAGCCAGTTGGCGCATATCTGCACGGCCACCTCCGAGCGTGTGCAGTTCGCCGTCAGCCTGCTGTCGGACATGAAGCAGGCGAGCCAGATCCTGAAGGCGTGCGAGGACATCGACCGTCTGGAATCGGAAGCCGACCGCGTGCTGCGCTCGGCGATGTCGAAGCTTTTCCGCGAAGAAGACAACGTCAAGACGCTGATCAAGCTGAAGGCCATTTACGAACTGCTCGAAACGATCACCGACAAGTGTGAGGACGTGGCGAACATCATCGAAGGCATCGTGCTGGAAAACGCATAATGCAATCGATACAACTCGCTATCTGGGTCGTCGCCGGCCTGGTTGCCGTCGCGCTGATTTTCGACTTCATGAACGGTTTCCACGACGCGGCGAATTCGATCGCCACGGTCGTGTCGACCGGCGTGCTGAAACCACAGCAGGCCGTGGCCTTTGCGGCGGCATTCAACGTTATCGCGTATTTTGTGTTCCACCTGAAAGTGGCGCAAACGGTCGGCAAAGGCACGATCGATCCGAATATCGTTGACCACTACGTCATTTTTGGCGCGCTGGTCGGCGCGATCGGCTGGAACATCATCACGTGGCATTACGGTATTCCGTCCAGCTCGTCGCATGCGCTGATCGGTGGGCTGGTGGGCGCGGCGCTTGCCAAGTCGGGCTGGGGTTCACTCAATTTCGACGGGTTGATGAAGACGGTTACCTTCATTTTCATCTCGCCGCTGCTCGGTTTCGTACTCGGCTCGTTCTTCATGCTGGCGGTCTCGTGGATCTATTTCCGCACGCCACCGAGCAAGGTCGACCGGCGTTTCCGGCGTCTGCAACTTGTCTCCGCAGGTTTGTATAGCCTCGGCCACGGCGGTAACGATGCGCAGAAGACCATCGGCATCATCTGGATGCTGCTGATCGCGACCGGCTATGCCTCGTCGATCGCGGACGCACCGCCGCTGTGGGTGATCGGTGGCTGCTATCTGTCGATGGGTATCGGCACGTTGTTCGGCGGTTGGCGGATTGTCCGCACGATGGGCCAGAAGATCACCAAGCTGAAGCCGGTAGGCGGTTTTTGCGCCGAGACGGGCGGGGCGATCACGCTGTTCACCGCGTCGTGGCTCGGCATTCCAGTGTCCACCACGCATACGATTACCGGCGCGATCGTCGGTGTCGGCGCGACGCAGAAGTTGAGTGCGGTGCGTTGGGGGGTAGCGGGCAACATCGTCTGGGCGTGGATTCTGACGATTCCGGCCTCCGCAGCGCTCTCCGCGGCTGCCTGGTGGCTCGGCCACCGCTTCCTGTAAACGGCAAGTGCGGACGGCGAAGGCAGTCCGCACAATGCTCTGCCATGGAGCCCGGAGCCAAAAGCACCGGGCCGCACACCCCTAAAAGCTGCAAATAAAGCGCGCCACTCAAATCAGCGGCGTGCTGCCTCCATCCATCGGGACGATTGCGCCCGTCACATAGCTCGCGCGGCGGCTCGCCAGAAACAGCGCGACGTCAGCGATTTCCTCCGGTTTTGCATAGCGTCCGAGCGGCACCTTGGCCTGCCCGCGCGCCAGCGCGTCCGCGTTTTCGATGCCTTGCCGCGACGCTTCCAGCTTGACTGCTTCCTCGACGCGCTCGGTCAGCGTCGCCCCCGGATTGATTGCGTTGATGCGGATGCCGTAGCGCGCGTAGTAGTGGGCGAGGCCGACGGTGGCGAGCATCAGCGCGGCATTGGCGGCACCACCGGCGATATGGATGTCGCTAGCGATTTTGCCGCCCATGCCGATGATGTTGACGATCGTGCCGGGTGCGGCGCCGTCGCCGGCCTTGACGCGCTCGGCCATGCGCCGCAGCACTTCCTGCTGCGGGTAGATGTAAGGGAAATATTTGGCTTCCATGGTGGCGCGGAACGCGTCGGCGTCCAGCGTTTCCGGGTCATAGCGGCGGGCTGCGCCGGCGCTGTTGATCAACACGTCGATGGGGCCGACGGCGGTGCTGACTTCCTCGACGATGTCCGCAGCACTGTGCGGTTCGTGCAGGTCGGCGCGAGTGCGATGCACGTGCAGACCCTCCTGCTTCAACTGTTCGTAAGCGCGTGCGAGATTGGCGGGGTCGCGCGAAACGATCGCGACCTTTGCGCCCTCGAGGGCGAACGCCCGGGCGCAGGCGAACCCGATCCCTTTGCTGCCGCCCGTGATTAATACCACCTTGTCATTCAGCCCGAGATCCATCGTTATCACCCGCTGTCGGAAGAATATCGATGACGATAGCAGATCGGCAGCGCAGCGGGGATGGGCAGGTTCCAGGTGCGGAGTGTGGGCGCTACCGGGAGACTGAATTCGAGCGGCACGGCCGTCGCTACGAGCAATGAGCCACGGCCTGAGCCGTTAGAAACTGCCGTTGGCAAAGCGCGCGATTGGGTCGTCGGTGGTTTGCGTGGGGGCAGGGGTGCCACGCGATGCGGTCGAGGCGCGCATGATCTGCACGCCCGCGTTCCCCTCGGCTTGACGAGCTTGTTGGGCCTGGCGCACGGCGACGGAAGCGGGTGGCGGCGGCTCGAACGCATCGGCAGCCGCGTCGATCGGATCAGGCGCACGAGCCGTAACCGTTGGCGGTTCAGCACGCGCAGCCGCTGTCTGCTGATTCGCCGAGCCGGCAACAGCGTCATACGTACTCGCCTGAGTGGTCGGCACGGACCCCGGAGACACCGCACCTGCCGCGCGCGCTTGCATCTGCGCGGCGCTCATACCAGGCGGTGGGGGCTCGAACGGATCAGCTTGCGGTGCCGCAGTCGCGGCTACCGTAGGTTGGCCGGTTGCGGTCAACGGCGGACGAGTGGTCGCCGCGACACGCGCCGTTTGCTGTGGCGTCACAGGGTTCGCGGCATAGCCCGAAGCTTCCGCAGCAGCAGGGACTCCCGCATAGCCCGACGCTTGCGGCGCAACAGAGGCTGCTGCATAGCCCGAAGGCCGCGTCGCCGCAGAACTTGCCGAGTAGCCCCAAGCTTGCGCTGTCACCGCGGCACCCGCATAAGCCGGTGCCGACTGAGCCTGAGCCACCGGCGCGACACGCTCGGGTTGAGGCGCCGCCGCCTGATAGCTCGGCGTATCGAACGGCGCCGGTGTCGCAGCCGGAGCCGCCACCCGACGAATACCGTCGAAGCGCTTGGCCCAATACGGATTGGTCAGGTAGTCGAGCCGCACGGTGCCGCCCGTCGACGGCGCGTTAACAAAGCGCAGCTTGCCCACATAAATGCCGACATGCGAATGCGCGCGTCCGGTGGTGTTGAAGAAAATCAGATCGCCCGGCGCAATTTCATCCGGTTCGATCGATTCGCCGCGGCCGCTCATATCCGCGGTAGTCCGCGGCAGATTGACGGATGCAGCGCGTGACACCACATAGCGAACCAATCCACTGCAATCGAAGCCGCTATCGGGCGTATTACCACCCCAGCGGTATGGAATGCCGACCAGACTCATCGCCTGGATTGAGATTTCCTCGCGACCGATGCTGTGATCGACGAAATTCGGGAAACCCGGCGGCGGCGCATGATAGGCGCCGTTCGTGACCACGACCGATGAACCCGGCCCGCGCGACGTGTTTTGCGGCGCGCCGGCGCAAGCGGCGAGCAGCAAAACGGTCAGCAGCGAAAAGGCGAGTCGGCGCATGAAGACGAAGGGAGCGGTAAACGCTCGTTTAATGGCGGACGATTTCGGGATGGTAGCCCGTCGAACCTGGCTCAGGCAAGAATTCTTGATAACTCACTTGAAGTTTGTGCGCTAAGTGTTGCCCAGCGGGAACGTGTGCCCAATAAAAAAGCCACGTCCGGGCTGACCCGGACGCGGCTTCTAGCCGAAGCTAAAGCATTGAAACTTAAAGAATCTCCGACGCGTAATCCGCCAGGCGCGAGCGCTCGCCACGCGCCAGCGTCACATGCCCGCTGTGCGCCCAGCCTTTGAAGCGGTCGACCACGTACGTCAGGCCCGAACTGCCTTCCGTCAGGTAAGGCGTATCGATCTGCGCGATATTGCCGAGACAGATGATCTTCGTGCCTGGACCCGCGCGCGTGACCAGCGTCTTCATCTGCTTCGGCGTCAGGTTTTGCGCCTCGTCGATGATCAGATACTTGTCCACGAACGTACGGCCGCGCATGAAGTTCATGCTCTTGACCTTCAGGCGCGAGCGGATCAGTTCCTGAGTCGCGGCGCGGCCCCATTCGCCGGCGGCGTCGTCGGTTTTCTGCAGGACTTCGAGGTTGTCGTCGAATGCACCCATCCACGGCTGCATTTTTTCCTCTTCCGTACCCGGCAGAAAGCCGATGTCTTCACCGACCGGCACCGTGGCGCGCGTCACGATGATCTCGTTGTAGCGCTTGTCGTCGAGCACCTGGGCAAGACCGGCCGCGAGCGCGACCAGCGTTTTGCCGGTGCCAGCCTGACCCAGCAGCGTGACGAAGTCGATCTCCGGATTCATCAGCAGGTTCAGCGCGAAGTTCTGCTCGCGATTGCGCGCCGTGATGCCCCACACGTTGTTCTTGTGGTGGCCGTAGTCGCGCAAGGTTTGCAGCAGCGCCGTCTTGCCGTTCAGCTCGCGCACCAGCGCATGAAACGTCGGCTCGCCGTTCTGCGGTTCCAGATAGACGAATTCGTTGACCAGCATCGAAGCGCAGAGCGGACCCGTCACGCGGTAATACGTGGTGCCGGTTTTGGTGTCCTGCCAGCTTTCCATGCCCTTCGCGTGCTTGGTCCAGAAATCCTGGGGCAGCGCGCGGATGCCCGAGTACAGCAGATCGCTGTCTTCGAGTACCTGGTCGTTGAAGTAGTCTTCCGCGGGCAGGCCGAGTGCATGCGCCTTGATGCGCATGTTGATGTCTTTCGACACCAGCACGACCTGGCGATCCATCCGGTCGCGCTGCAACGCCCGCACCACGCCGAGAATCTGGTTGTCGGCCTTGCCTTCCGGCAGACCTTCGACCGGCTCGATGGCGTTGAGCTTGGTCTGGAAGTACAGGCGCCCGGACGCCTCACGGCTGCCGAGACGCGCAAGTGAAATGCCGTCCGAGATGTTGCCGGCGTTCGCCACCAACGCGTCCAGCGTGCGGCTCACCTGCCGCGCGTTGCGCGCGACTTCCGACATGCCCTTCTTGTGGTTGTCGAGTTCTTCCAACGTCATCATCGGCAGATAGACGTCGTGTTCCTCGAAACGGAACAGGCAGCTTGGATCGTGCATCAGCACGTTCGTGTCGAGCACGAAAAGCTTCTGCATTTCGAGCGGGTCTGCGGCTGCGCCGCGCTTCTTGCTGGTGCCGCGCGTGCTGGGTGCTGCGGCTGCGGGCGTGCTGGCGGTCGGGTCTTTCGCGCTTGGCGCGCGCGCGACGACCGGCTGCGATTTGGCCGCAGGCGTAGGAACGACCGCTGGTTCGGCTTGCGGACGGGTAGCGGGAACCGGTTGCAGCAAGGCGGCGGTCTGCTTCGATTTGCGACCGCGCGCGCCTGCGTCGCGCGCCGGTGCGGCTTGCTCGGCGGATGCAGACGCAGCAGGGGAGGCCGACGATGCCGGCACGGGCCGCAACGTGGTCGCGGCATTGGCGGCGTGCGCCATCGGTGTGGCGACGTTCGCGCGGCCGTAATCGGCCGACTCTGCTGATTCCCCTCCGACTGCCTGTTTCTTCGCGGCGGAGCGCGCCGGCGTGGCGGCTTTGGCCTTGTATTCGTCAGGCGGCAGGAGATTGCCGAGCTTGCTGGGGGGGGTAGGCAAAGGCATGGTTTCCCTCGAATTAATCGGGTCACATTTCGTGCGCCGCCTGTCGCATTCTGCCGGTGCCAGTGAGTGCGCACGCAGTTTGCGCCCGGAGGCGCGCATTCGGTCTAGAGATGCCGGTTCGCCTGGTTTTCGATCGGCTCCTTAACGGAAGCGCGTGGCCGAGTGAACGCACGGCCGCGCGCAATTAAAAAAGCCGCCGCCCCGGCGTACGGGACAAGCGGCTCGCCTTCGGTTATCGCGTTGCGCCTCATGACTTCGACGGAGCCGACAAAACGGCCGTCAAGTCTGGCGCAGCGACGAAAAGTGTGGGGTGGACAGGCACTCATTGGAACCCAATATAACGCGCCTCAAAGCGCTTGTACAGCCTCCAGAATGTCATCGACATGCCCTGGCACTTTCACGCCGCGCCACTCCTGGCGCAGCACGCCTTCGGCGTCGATCAGGAACGTGGAGCGTTCGATCCCACGCACTTCTTTGCCATACATTTTCTTCAATTTCATGACGCCGAAGAGCGCACACAAGGTTTCTTCCGGGTCCGAGATCAACGGAAACGGCAGTTCGAGCTTTGCCTTGAAATTGTCATGGGAGCGCAGGCTGTCGCGTGACACGCCGAGAATTTCCGCGCCGGCTTTCCTGAACTTCGGATACAGATCGCGGAATTGCAGACCTTCGGTCGTGCAGCCCGGCGTGTTGTCCTTCGGGTAGAAATACAGCACCACCTTCTTGCCCCGCAGCTTGGACAGCGTGATCTCGCCACCGGTAGCGGGGGCGGTAAAGTCGGGGATGGGTTGGTCGACTGCGATGGGCACGAGGTTCTCCGGTTGTTATGGCCGACGCCGCAGCACTTGCACTTGCAACTGCTGCGGCGTCGGCCTGGCATCGAGGCTTTCGGGGCGGGCGACTGGCGCGTGTGGTGGTTGCTCGCGCGGCGGCCTGGTCGTCAGTGCCGGCGAGAAATTGGCCAGTCAGGGCTGGACAATCAGCTCGCCGGAGCGGCCTGGAATTTCGCCCCACGTAACAGGGTACGATGGCAGCGTGCTGCGGTCTAGCGTGGCGTAGTAATCACCCATGGTCGCGAAGGTGTGGCCTTGCGCGCGCCAGCCTTCCAGCAGCTGTTCGAAAATCGGCGCGAGCTTTTGTCCTTCGAGCTCCGCGTGCAGCGTGAACACCTGATCGTGCGGATTGTTTGCGGTGTGCTTCAACATCCATGCGGCGACGTTGTGCTCATCGACCCCATCCACGCCGAGCACTTCGTCGAGCGTGGGCAGCGTGGTGGGCATCTGCACGTGCGACAGTTGCCGGCCGTCGACCACCGGCAGATACGGCGAGTGGCCGCGCCCGTCGGACGCGTAGTGCATGCCCCACGCGTCGATCTGCTCGAACGCATGTCCGTTCATCTGCCAGCCCGCCGCACCGTGCGTGACGGGCGGCGCGCCGAAGATCGCGACGAAGCGGTTGAAGCTCTTCTGCATCTGCTTCTCGGTCCACTCCTGATCTTGCGAACGCACGTTGTCCTGCCAGTACACGTGGTCCCAGGTGTGGATGCCGCATTCGAAACCGGCCTCGTGAATCGCGCGCATTTCCGCGGCGGTCTTCACGCCGATATCCGGGCCCGGCAGCAGCACGCCGTACATCAATTGCTTGATGCCGTAATGTTCGACCACCGAGGTGCGCGACACCTTCTTCAGAAAGCCCGGCCGCAACACGCGGCGCATCGCCCAACCGGTGTGGTCGGGCCCGAGGCTGAAGAGGAAAGTGGCGCGCGCCTTGAAGCGGTCGAAGATGCGCGCGAGATTCGGCACGCCTTCGCGGGTGCCGCGCAGCGTGTCGACGTCGATCTTCAGGACGATACGAGCCAAGGATCAGGCCTTATTGTTGTTCGACGAGGGCGCGAGCTTCGGCGACGTGGCCGCGATACGCTTCGAAGATCTTGCGCAGCGCTTCGTCGAAGGTCGACTTCGGCGCCCAGCCGAGTTCCTGCATCGTGTTGTCTATCTTCGGCACGCGGTTCTGCACGTCCTGGTAGCCCGCACCGTAGTACGCGCCCGAGGACGTTTCGACCAGTTGCACCTTCTTGGCCAGCTCGGCGTATTCCGGGAATTCGGCGGCCAGCGTCAGCATCTTGTGCGCGAGCTCGCGCACCGAGAAGTTGTTGGTCGGGTTGCCGATGTTGTAGATCTTGCCCGTGGCGACGCCGTCCTTGTTTTCGATGATCTTCATCAGCGCGCCGATGCCGTCGTCGATATCCGTGAACGCGCGCTTTTGTGCGCCGCCGTCCACCAGGCTGATGTTCTCGCCGCGCACAATGTGGCCGAGGAACTGCGTGACCACGCGCGAGCTGCCTTCCTTCGGCGTATAGATCGAGTCGAGGCCCGGGCCGATCCAGTTGAACGGACGGAACAGCGTGAAGTTCAGGCCTTCCATGCCGTAACCCCAGATCACGCGGTCCATCAACTGCTTGGAGCACGCGTAGATCCAGCGCGGCTTGTTGATCGGGCCATACGACAGTTGCGACTCTTCCGGATCGAACTGCTCGTCCGTGCACATGCCGTAGACCTCGGAGGTCGACGGGAACACGAGGTGCTTCCCGTACTTGACGGCCGAACGCACGATCGGCAGGTTCGCTTCGAAGTCGAGTTCGAACACGCGCAGCGGCTGCTTCACGTACGTGGCGGGCGTGGCGATCGCGACCAGCGGCAGGATCACATCGCACTTCTTGACGTGATACTCGACCCACTCCTTGTTGATCGTGATGTCGCCTTCGAAGAAGTGCATCCGCTCATGGTTGACCAGGTCACCCAGACGTTCGGTCTGCATGTCCATCCCGAAGACTTCCCAATCGGTCGTTTCGAGAATGCGTTTGGACAGGTGATGGCCGATAAAGCCGTTCACACCCAGAATCAGGACTTTTTTCATGAGTAACGGGGAGTTTCGAGGGGAGTTTGGATGAGCCGGGCGAATTCGGCCGCGGTGACAACGGTTTCGTTGCCGTCATGCTGGTGCCGCAATTCGTGGATGGCGATCGAGCGACCGTCGCCGCATATCGCAAAAACGGCATTATCGCTTACGTGCAGGCCCGGGGGCAAATCCGAGCGAAGCGCGCCGGGCGTAGCCAGACGCGCGCGGGCGACGATGAAGCGGTGGCCTGCGATATCGGTGAATGCGCCGGGATAGGGCGGCGCGACCGCGCGGATCAGGTTGTAGACCTGTTGCGCGGGTTGGTTCCAATCGATCCGGCCGTCTTCCGGCTTGCGCCCGCCGTAGTAGCTGCCGTGCGACAGATCGTTCGGCAGATGCGGCGCTTCGCCCGCCAGCAAGGCCGGCAGCACGCGCCACAGGGTCTGTTCCGCGGCCACCGTGACTTTGTCGAACACTTGCGCGGCGGTGTCGTCGGGCAGGATCGGCACCGGCGTTTGCGCGATGATCGCGCCCGCGTCGGGCTTGGCAGCCATTTCGTGCAGCGTCGCGCCGGTTTCGGTTTCGCCGTGGATCACCGCCCAGTTGGTCGGCACGCGGCCGCGGTACTTCGGCAGAAGCGAGCCGTGCATGTTGTAAGCGCCCCGTGCGGCGAGCGCCAGCAGGTCGACCGGCAACATGTGGCGGTAGTAGAACGAGAAAACGAAGTCCGGGCGCGCGGCGCTGACCGCGGCGCGCAGTTCCGGGCTCTTCGGATCGGCCGGCGTGACGACCGGAATGCCGTGCTCGGCCGCAACCGAGGCGACGCTGCCGAACCAGATGTTTTCGGTCGGACTGTCCTCATGCGTGACGACCAGTGCCACGTCGACGCCACGCGCGAGCAGCACCTGCAGGCAGCGCACGCCGACGTTGTGATACGCGAATACGACGGCGCGCGGCTTCATGGATTCGGGCCCTGATCGATCAGCGGCGCGGCCTGCACGGCCTGCACGACCGCCTGACGCGGCGCTTCGGTCACGGTGGTGCCGTCGCGCTGCTCGAGAATCGTCTGCACCAGATAACGCGGACGCGCGCGCACCTGCTGATAAATCCGGCCGATGTATTCACCCAGCAGGCCCAACGCGAAGATGATCACGCCGAGCAGGAAGAAGATGACAGCGAACAGCGTGAACACACCTTGCACTTCCGCGCCGATGATGAAGCGGCGAATCAGCAGCAGCACGAACAGTGCCGCGGATCCGAGCGACAGGATCACGCCGATGAACGACAGCCATTGCAGCGGCACCACCGAGAAGCCGGTGACGAGGTCGAAATTCAAACGGATCAGCGAATACAGCGAGTACTTCGATTCGCCGGCAAAACGCTCTTCGTGCGCGACTTCGATCTCGACCGGGTTCTGCGCGAAGGTGTACGCGAGCGCCGGAATGAAGGTGTTGATTTCACCGCAGCGATTGATCGTGTCGATGATGTGCCGGCTGTACGCGCGCAGCATGCAGCCCTGGTCGGTCATCTTGATGCGCGTAATGCGCTCGCGCAGACGGTTCATCGCGCGCGACGCCTTGCGGCGCCACAAGCTGTCCTGGCGTTGCAGACGGATCGTGCCGACGTAGTCGTAGCCTTCGCGCATCTTGTTGACCAGCTTGGCGATTTCCTCCGGCGGATTCTGCAGGTCGGCGTCGAGCGTGATCACGATCTCGCCGCGCGACTGCTCGAAGCCCGCCAGAATCGCCATATGCTGGCCGTAATTCCCGTTCAGCAGGATCACGCGGGTCGTGTCGGGCCGCGCGCGGAACTGCTCGGCGAGCAGGGCGGCGGATTTGTCGCGGCTGCCGTCGTTGATGAAGATCACTTCATAACCGGTGCCGAGCGCGTCGAGCGCCGGGTAGAGGCGCGCGAACAGCGCGGCCAGCCCGGCTTCCTCGTTGTACACCGGGATGATGATCGACACTTCCGGTGCGACGGCGCGATGTTCCGAATAAATCATTTCCGCTTATTTTCCGTATTGTTCGCAAATTTCATTGACCGCGCGGCAGACCCGCTCCACGTCGCCATCGTTCATCAGCGTGAACAGCGGCAACGTGACGGTGGTGGCGCCGTAGCGCTCCGCATGCGGGAACATGCCTTCCTTGAAGCCGCGCGCACGGTACAGCGAGAACAGGTGAATCGCCGGGTAGTGCACGCCCGAACCGATGCCGCGTTCCTTCAACTGGCCCATGAAGCCCGCACGGTCGATCGACAGTTTTTCGAGCGGCAGCGTGATCTGGAACATGTGCCAGTTGCTGTTTTCGAAGTCGGCAAACGGCAGGCCGATGCCCAGCTTGACCGCCGCGCCGCCTTCGAGCCCGGCGAAATAGGCGCGCACGAGCTTTTTGCGCTGTACGAGGAAACGCTCCAGATGCGGCAACTGACCGAGGCCGACGCGCGCGGCGACGTCCGTCAGGTTGTACTTGCCGCCCAGCACGTCGCAGTCCATGCCGTCGAAGCCGGTGCGAGTGATGCCTTGCAGGCGGTACTTCTGCGCAAGGATCGCTTCTTCCTCGTTGTTCAGCACCAGTGCGCCGCCTTCGATCGAGGTCAGATTCTTGTTCGCGTGGAAGCTGAACGAGACCATATCGCCGAGTTTGCCGATGCGTTCGCCTTTCCACGTCGAGCCGAACGCCTGCGCGGCGTCTTCGATCACGCGCAGCTTGTGGGCGCGGGCGATTTCATACAGCCGGTCCATGTCGACCGGCAGGCCCGACAGATACACCGGAATGATCGCCTTGGTGCGCGGCGTGATGGCCTTTTCCAGCAGATCGAGGTCGATGTTGCGGGTGACCGGATCGATGTCGACGAACACCGGCGTCGCGCCGACTTCGTAGACCACATTGCTGGTCGCGACCCACGAGGCGGGCGTGGTGATGACCTCGTCGCCTTCGCCCACACCGGCGATACGCAGCCCGATTTCAAGCGTCGCGGTGCCGGAATTGAACGTGCGCACCGGACGGCCGCCGCAGAACTCGGACAACGCCGCTTCGAACTTCTGGTTCTGCGGGCCGGTCGTGATCCAACCGGAGCGGAGCACGTCGGCGACGCCCTGAATCGTCTCTTCATCGATCTCAGGTTTGACAAACGGCAAAAACGGGACTGTTGACTGGCTCATGAATGCTTCGCTCGATTGAAAGGGGCGCAACCCGAAGGGCGCGAAGTAGATCACAAACTACGCGCAAACCCAAGGCCACGACTAAAAAAGGGCGCAACCGCCAAGCTTACCGCGGCCAAGCTTACGTTTTACTTATCCGGCGACGATGCCCGGTTTTCCGCATCTTTTTCCGCCGGCATTTTCGCGGCGCGCGCATCAGTGCCGCGCAATAAACGGTAATAAATCGTGCCCGGCGCCGTGCTGCCGGGGCCGTGCCCGCCTAGCTGCGCGCCAGGACGACCACGCCGATCAGGATGACGCCGATCCCCACCAGCTTCTGTACCGACATCACTTCGCCGAATAGATACCACGCCGCGAACGCGTTGACGACGTATCCGAGCGACAACATCGGATAGGCGATCGACACGTCCACCCGCGAGAGTCCGATCACCCATACGCCCACGCTGATCACATAACAGGCCAGCCCGCCGATGATCGGCGGTTGGGTCGCGAGGCGAAAGGCGATGGGCAGGATGTTCGCACGGGTGAATTCGAAGTGTCCAACGGCATTCGTTCCGGCTTTGAGCAGCAACTGCGCACCGGCGTTCAACGTGACGCCTGCGAGGATACAAAAGAGCGAAATCGGGTTCATCGAACGGTCAGTTCCTGAGATGGGGTCATTGTTGTGGTTTTTCCACTGGTGCGGGTGCGTCGGGCGCCGGTGCGTTCTGCGCCGCAGCGTCGGATGCGGGCACCGCCACGGGCTTCGTCACCACCACCCGGCGCGAGTCGCGCGCGATCACCTGCATCGGCAGCCCCTCTTTGAGCAGCCTGTCGTAAGTGGACGGCGGGATCAGCGCGAGCGCATAGCGATCGGCCTTCCAGCGCTCGATCCACGCGTCGACCGTCGGCACCCATTTCTGCGGTTCGACGGATATGCCGAACGCCAGTTCGTCCGGATGTTCGACCATGATCATCGTGTGGTCGACGTAGAACGGCATCGTATGGTCGAGCACGCCGACCGAGTAGAACGGCGTATCGGCCGGCAACTTCGCGATTTCGGCTTTGATCGCGGGCGCGAGCGGCGCGCCGGAACTCAGGCGACCGAACACGTCGTGACCCGTGCCGGCGATCGTGCCGAGCAGCAGCCACGCCGCGCCAAAGCTCGCGACGGCGCCAAGGGTGCCGACGCGGCTGCGGCGGTTCAGCCACAGCGCGAACAGCGTGACCACGAAGGCGACGCCGAGCGCCGCCAGCACCCAGGTGCGGTATTCGACGTACAGCTCGGTCGGGTTGCGCGCGTTGCCGAAGCGCCCCATGAACATCGCGGCAAACGCGGCCACGACGAGAAACAACGCATAGCCGGCCAGATGGCGGCGCAACTGGTCACGTGTGACGAGCGGCAGGTACATGCCGATAAGCAGGGCGATCGGCGGCGCGATCGGCAGCGTGTACGAAAGCAGCTTGGAGTGAGAAGCGCTGAAGAACAGAAAGATGAACGCGGTCCATACCAGCATCAGCGTGACCGGCGCGAAGCCGTTCGGCTGGCGCGGCAAGCGCCACGCATGGCGCACGCTCTGGAAGGTCACCGACAACCACGGCAGGAAGCCGACCAGCAGCACCGGCACGAAATAGTAGAACGGCCCGGGGCGGTTCTGTTCAGGCGTCAGATAGCGCTTGAACTGTTGAACGATGAAGAAGAAGTTCAGGAATTCCGGGTTGCGCTGCTGCACGAGTACGAACCACGGCGTGACGATCGCGAAGAACACGATCAGGCCGCCGATCAGATGCAGACGCTTCCATACGGCCCAGTCGCGTGCGACGAGGGTGTACAGCACCAGCACCGCACCCGGCAGGATCACGCCGACGAGGCCCTTGGACAGCACCGCCAGCGCCATCGCCCCCCAGCACACCCACATCCATGCCCGCACGTTGGCCGTCGGCAGGTTGGGGCGCTGCGCCAGCAGCAGCGCGCAGAGCGTCAGCTCCATCCAGAACGACAGGCCCATGTCGAGCGTGTTGAAGTGGCCCATCAGGTTCCAGTACGGCGACGTGGCCAGCGCGATCGCCGCGAACACGCCGGTCGCCGCATTGAACACGCGCGCCCCGGTGAAGCCGATCAACAGCACGCCGGCAAAGCCCGTCAGCGCGGTGTAGAGCCGCGCCTGCCATTCGCCGATGCCGAACCACGCGAACGTGAGCGCGTTGAGCCAGGTTTGCAGCGGTGGCTTCTCAAAATACTTGTAGCCGTTGTAGCGCGGCGTGATCCAGTCGCCGGTGACGAACATTTCGCGCGCCATTTCGGCGTAGCGGCCTTCGTCGCTCGGCAGCAGATGCCGCCAGCCGAGCGGCACGAACCAGATTACGGCGAGGGCCAGCACCAGCAGCAGGATCGTGGTGCGGTTGAGCGGTAGCCTCGTCGGCGTATCGTTCATGAATTTCAACCTTTTTGGCGACGCCGCGTGGGCAGCGAGGCAGTGTTATTTGAAAATGGCGATCGCCAGCATGGCGCCAATGGCGCGCAGTGTACGTTATCGGCCGTGGCGCGGCCAGGGCGCGCGGCCGGTCCGGCGATGCGCACGCGGCGGCTGCCATGCCCGACGGCCGGTGCCGGCACGTCAGGCAAACACCCGCTGCTCGGCGCCACTAGGCTTCGATCAGCAACGCGGCCGCGACCTTGCGGCCCTCGGCCATCAGAATGTTGTAGGTGCGGCAGGCGGCCTTGAAGTCCATCGTTTCGACGCCGATGCGTTTGGCGGTGAGCGCGGCGGTCAGGCGCGGATGGGGGAAGCGCAGCCTCTCACCGCTGCCGAATATGACCACTTCGGGCGCGGCGTCCACCAGCATGGCGAAGTGCTCGGCGCTCAGGTCTTCGAACGAGGAGACAGGCCAAGGGATGACGGGGGCTTCCGGCAGCAGGAGAATGCTGCCGACGTGGCGCACCAGATTGATTTCGACATAGCCGGCGCCGTAACCGGTGACGGTGTTGAGGGCGCCGCTGGAATCCTGATGTAATTTCAAATTCGTTTTCCGAAGTCGTCGTGAGACATCATGCGTGTTGGCGGCCTGACCTGGCAGAACGGAAGCAGGGCGGTTTGACGCGAGCGGGACACGCGAGTGGCACAGCGAGTGACACAGAAGCGGCCGAAAAGGCTTGCCGATGCGGTTGGTGCATTGCGGAAGTCGGCCAAAATCCGCTAAATTATAACTTTTTAGCCGCCTTGCGGCGCCCCTCGCTCAAGTGCCACCTCATGTGCTGTCATAAGCCGCCCTGAGGGCACGGGCGCGGCCCATCGGCTACCTGCCCTGGTTCTGCCCGCATTTCGTCTGCTTTTCTCGTCTCTGGCGGACGTGCCGCGTCATAATTCCCCGTATCGGCGGACTTGCCCGGGTCCCGGTTTTTCCGCCCCCGCTTGTTCGCCCAAGCCCATCAACAGGATGAAGTGCCCGCCGTGAAACCGATTCTCAAATCCAACAAGTTGTTGAATGTCTGCTACGACATTCGCGGGCCTGTCCTCGAACATGCGAAACGGCTCGAAGAAGAGGGCCACCGCATCATCAAGCTGAACATCGGCAATCTCGCGCCGTTCGGCTTCGACGCGCCGGATGAAATCATCCAGGACATGATCCTGAATCTGCCGGGCTCGTCCGGCTACTCGGATTCCAAGGGGGTGTTCGCCGCGCGCAAGGCGATCATGCATTACACGCAGCAAAAGGGTGTGCATGGCGTCGAACTGGACGACATCTACATCGGCAATGGCGCCTCCGAGCTGATCGTGATGGCGCTGCAGGGCCTGCTGAACGACGGCGATGAAGTGTTGCTGCCCGCGCCTGACTACCCGCTGTGGACCGCCGGCGTAAGCCTGTCGGGCGGCACGCCGGTGCATTACATCTGCGACGAATCGAATAGATGGATGCCCGATCTGGACGACATTCGCGCGAAAATCACGCCGAATACTCGTGCGCTCGTCGTCATCAATCCGAACAACCCCACCGGCGCGCTCTACTCGGACGAACTGCTGCTCGGCCTGATCGAGATCGCCCGCCAGCACGGCCTCGTGATCTTTGCCGACGAGGTCTACGACAAGATCGTCTATGACGGCAAGAAGCACACGTCGATGGCCGCGCTCTCCGAGGACGTGCTCACCGTCACGTTCAACAGCCTCTCGAAGAGCTACCGCTCGTGCGGCTACCGCGCCGGCTGGATGTTCATCTCGGGCCTGACCGGCGAGAACCGCCGCAATGGCAAAGACTACTTCGAAGGGCTCGGCATTCTGGCCTCGATGCGCCTGTGCCCGAACGTGCCCGGCCAGTACGCGATCCAGACCGCGCTCGGCGGCTATCAGAGCATCAACGACCTGATCGTGCCGAGCGGGCGCCTGTACAAACAGCGCGAACTCGCGTATGACATGCTGACGGCCATCCCCGGCGTGAGTTGCGTGAAGCCCGAGGCGGCGCTGTATATGTTCCCGCGCCTCGACCCGAAGATTTATCCGATCAAGGACGATCAGCAGTTCATCCTCGACCTTCTGCTGGAAGAGCGCGTGCTGCTGGTTCAAGGCACCGGTTTCAACTGGAAGACGCCGGATCACTTCCGCGTCGTGTTCCTGCCGAACGTGGACGACCTCGCGGATTCGATCAACCGGATCGCGCGCTTCCTCGACGGCTACCGCAAACGCCACACGGCTTGAGATGGACGGCGCGCCCGGCGCGCGCCGCTGCCAGCCCCAGTTTCCTTTTAATCCCTTACTCGAAAACACACGCTGCATGGAACCGATCAAAGTTGGACTGCTGGGCTTCGGCACGGTAGGCAGCGGCACCTTCACGGTACTGCGCCGCAATCAGGAAGAAATCAAACGCCGCGCGGGCCGCGGCATTGAGATTGCGCGCATTGCCGTGCGCAATCCCGCCAAGGCGACCGCGGCGCTCGGCAGTGAAGCCGGCACTGTGGCGCTGACCGATGACTTCAACGCGGTGGTCGACGATCCGTCGATCGATATCATCGCGGAAATGATCGGCGGCACGGGCGTGGCCCGCGACCTCGTCTTGCGCGCGATCAAGAACCGCAAGCATGTGGTGACGGCCAACAAGGCGCTGCTCGCCGTGCACGGCACGGAGATTTTCGAAGCGGCGCGCGCCAACGGCGTGATGGTGGCGTTCGAGGCGGCGGTGGCGGGTGGCATTCCGATCATCAAGGCGCTGCGCGAAGGGCTCACGGCCAATCGCATCCAGTACATCGCCGGCATCATCAACGGCACGACGAACTACATCCTCTCGGAGATGCGCGACCGCGGGCTCGATTTCGCGACCGCGCTGAAAGCCGCGCAGGAACTGGGTTACGCCGAAGCTGATCCGACCTTCGACATTGAAGGCGTGGACGCCGCTCACAAGGCGACGATCATGAGCGCGATCGCGTTCGGCGTGCCGGTGCAATTCGACAAGGCGTACGTCGAAGGCATCAGCAAACTGGCGGCAATCGACATCAAATACGCTGAAGAACTTGGCTACCGCATCAAGCTGCTTGGCATCTCGCGCCGTACGGACAAGGGCATCGAATTGCGCGTGCATCCCACGCTGATTCCGGAAAAACGCCTGCTGGCGAACGTGGAAGGCGCGATGAACGCGGTTGTCGTGCACGGCGACGCGGTTGGCTCCACGCTGTACTACGGCAAGGGCGCGGGTGCGGAGCCGACGGCATCCGCCGTGGTGGCCGATCTGGTCGATGTGACGCGTCTGCATACGGCGGACCCGGAGCATCGCGTGCCGCATCTGGCGTTCCAGCCGGACAGCCTGTCGAGCACACCTATCCTGCCGATCGACGAAGTGACGAGCGGCTACTACCTGCGCCTGCGCGTGGCCGATGTGACGGGCGTGCTGGCCGACATCACGCGCATCCTGGCGGATCGGGGCATCTCGATCGACGCGCTGCTGCAGAAGGAATCGGAGCAGGTCGACGCGAACGGCAAGGGCGAAACCGACATCATCCTGATTACGCACGAAACGGTTGAAAAGAACGTCAACGCCGCGATCAAGACGATCGAAGCGCTGAAGACCGTTGTCTCGCAAGTCACGAAGCTGCGCATGGAAGCGCTGAACTAGGCCGAATATGAACTACCTCTCTACGCGCGGCGCCGGAGCCGGCGAGCGCCATACGTTTTCCGACATTCTGCTGGGCGGTCTTGCGAAAGACGGCGGCCTGTACCTGCCGGCGGAATATCCGCGCGTCACGGCTGACGAACTGGCGCGCTGGCGCACGCTGCCGTACGCGGATCTCGCGTTCGAAATCCTGTCGAAATTCAGCGACGACATCCCCGCCGAAGACCTGCGCGCGCTGACGCGCAAGACTTATACGGCTAAGACGTATTGCCACGTGCGCGACGACGAAAGCGCCGCGCAGATCACACCGCTGAAGACGCTGGGCGTCGAGAACGGCGCGCCGCTGTCGCTGCTGGAACTGTCGAACGGTCCGACACTCGCGTTCAAGGACATGGCGATGCAGTTGATCGGCAACCTGTTCGAGTACGCGCTGGCCAGACACGGCGAGACGCTGAACATTCTGGGCGCAACGTCGGGCGACACCGGCAGCGCAGCGGAATACGCGATGCGCGGCAAAAAGGGCATCAGCGTGTTCATGCTCTCGCCGCACAAGAAGATGAGCGCGTTCCAGACCGCGCAGATGTACAGCCTGCAGGACCCGAATATTTTCAACATCGCGGTCGAGGGTGTGTTCGACGACGCCCAGGACATCGTGAAGGCGGTTTCGAACGACCACGCGTTCAAGGCGAAGTACAAGATCGGCACAGTCAACTCGATCAACTGGGCGCGCGTGGTGGCGCAAGTCGTGTACTACTTCAAGGGCTACTTTGCCGCGACGAAGTCGAACGACGAGCGCGTCTCGTTCACGGTGCCGTCGGGCAATTTCGGCAATGTGTGCGCGGGCCACATCGCGCGCATGATGGGTTTGCCGATCGAGAAGCTGGTGGTCGCGACGAACGAAAATGACGTGCTCGACGAATTCTTCCGCACCGGCATTTACCGCGTGCGCAAGGCGGCAGAGACATACCACACGAGCAGCCCGAGCATGGACATTTCGAAGGCTTCGAACTTCGAGCGTTTCGTGTTCGACCTGCTGGGCCGCGACCCGGCGCGCGTGCTTCAACTGTTCCGCGACGTCGAAGAGAAGGGCGGTTTCGACCTGGCGGCGAGCGGTGATTTTGCGCGCGTGAAGGAATTCGGTTTCGTGTCGGGCCGCAGCAGCCACGAGGACCGTGTGGATGCGATCCGCGACGTCTTCGAGCGTTACGACACGATGATCGACACGCACACGGCAGACGGCCTGAAGGTAGCGCGCGAGCATTTGCAAGCGGGCATTCCGATGATCGTGCTGGAGACGGCGCAACCGATCAAGTTCGGCGAAACGATCCGCGAAGCGCTGCTACGCGAACCGGAGCGCCCAGCCGCATTCTCGGGCCTGGAATCGCTGCCGCAGCGATTCGAAGTGCTACCGGCGGACGTACAGCGCGTAAAGGACTTCATCGTCGCGAACACGGGCGAGTAACACCGTGAGTATCGAGCGCGACAGCGTCGCGCTCGATACGACGGGCGACGGGTGAGATTGGTTTGAAGAAGTGCTCTTCGGCGCGCGCAGCGCCGCCGGAAGAATGACGCCCTTGTCACTGGCGCATGCAGGGGCACGAACACAGATTCCAGATGCACCACTACCCTGTGTAAACTACGGGCCCCGCTTAGCAGGAGTGGTTTGAGCCGCTTTCTTTTGCCTACTTTTCTTTGCGGCATGCAAAAAAAAGTAGGTGCCGCCCCGCACAGGGGCAACGCTAATAGACCACTAACAAAACAAGGAAAGGCACAAAAACCAGATCAAGGAACGGCCAGCGCCGAAGGCAAAAAAACCACCATAACACCCACCCACCACCGTCCACCAAGTTCGACCGCTACAATATTCTTTTAACCAGCGGCTTCGAGACCAGAAGATGTCCACCCCAACGCCCCGCGCCCCGATGCTCTCCACTGCCGAAGCGTTGGCGACCCTGCTCAGCGCAGCGAGCCCGATCACCGGCACGGAATCGATCCCCACGTTAGACGCGCTCAACCGCGTGCTATCAGCAGACGTTACGTCGCCGCTCGACGTCCCCCCCATGAACACCAGTTCAATGGACGGCTACGCGATCCGCGCAGAAGATCTGGCAACCGATGGCAACCGCCGCCTGCCGGTCTCGCAACGCATTCCAGCCGGCCACGCGCCCGAGCCGTTAAAACCCGGCACGGCAGCCCGCATCTTCACCGGCGCTACGGTGCCGCCGGGCGCCGACGCCATCGTGATGCAGGAGCAAACCGAGGCCGCCGGCAACGAGGTCACGATCCTCCACAACCCAGCACCCGGCGAATGGATCACCGCCCAAGGCGCCGACATCCGTAACGGTTCGACCATCCTTCCAGCGGGCACGCGCCTGACGCCGCAGGCATTGGGACTCGCCGCGTCGGTCGGCTGCGCCGAACTCCAGGTGCGCCGCCGAGTAAAAGTCGCCGTATTCTTCACCGGCGACGAATTGACCATGCCTGGCGAACCGCTGAAACCCGGCGCGATCTACAACTCGAACCGTTTCACGCTGCGCGGGCTGCTGGAAAAACTAGGCTGTGAAGTCACCGACTACGGCATCGTCCCCGATAAACTCGACGCGACCCGCGCGACGTTGCGCGAAGCCGCGCAAGCGCACGATCTGATCCTCACCTGCGGCGGCGTGTCGGTCGGCGAGGAGGATCACGTCAAGCCGGCAGTCGAGGCGGAGGGGCGCCTGTCGATGTGGCAGATCGCGATGAAACCCGGCAAGCCACTCGCCTTCGGCGCGGTGCGCCGTGCCGCGCAGCAGACCGATGCGGCTGCGTCAGCCGAAACCTTCTTCATCGGCCTGCCGGGCAATCCGGTTTCCAGCTTCGCGACCTTTTTGCTGTTCGTTCGCCCGTTCGTCCTGCTTCTGGCCGGCATGCAGACGGTGGCGCCGCGCGCGCTGTCGTTGCGCGCGGATTTCACGCAGAAGAAGGCCGACCGGCGCAACGAATTTCTGCGCGCGCGTATCAATGCGGCCGGCGGCCTCGATCTGTTTCCTAATCAGAGCTCGGCCGTGCTGACATCGACCGTGTGGGGTGACGGCCTGATCGACAATCCGCCGAACCACGCGATCAGCGCCGGTGAGACCGTGCGTTTCATCCCCTTTTCCGAATTGCTGAACTGAGGCCGGCAAAGCCGGCGGTTTCCCGATGAAGATTCAACTCCGATATTTTGCAAGCGTGCGCGAAGCGCTCGACACCGCCGACGAAACGGTCGATCTGCCGGACGGCATCTCGACCGTCGGCGACGTGCGCGCCTGGTTGCGCGTGCGCGGCGGCACCTGGGCTGACACCCTTGCCGAAGGCCGCGCGCTGCGCATGGCCTGCAATCACGTGATGACTGATGCCGGCGCACGCGTCACCGAAGGTTGCGAGGTCGCGTTCTTTCCACCCGTCACCGGCGGTTGAGACGCGTCGAATCGTCGCTAAAAAACCCGCCAGATCACGCTAAACCTCGCCAAGCCGCCTAGGAGCCAGAGATGCCCGTTCGCGTCCAGACGGAAGACTTCGACCTCACTGCCGAGGTCGCCGCGTTGCGCGCGCGCAATCCGAAGATCGGCGCGGTGGCCTGTTTTGTCGGCACCGTGCGCGACCTGAACGACGGCAGCACGGTCGAAACCATGGAGCTCGAACACTATCCGGGCATGACGGAGAAGTCGCTGGAAGCGATCGTCGTGAGCGCGCGCGAGCGTTGGCCGGGAATCGAGGTGCTGATCGTGCACCGGGTCGGCAAGCTGTATCCACTCGACCAGATCGTGCTGGTGGCGACCACCGCCGCGCATCGGGGCGATGCCTTCGCGTCGTGTGAGTTCGTGATGGACTACCTGAAGACCCAGGCGCCGTTCTGGAAGAAAGAGAAAACCGAAGAGGGCGAGCGCTGGGTGGATGCCCGCGTCGCCGATGACGCGGCGCTGGCCCGGTGGGGTATCGAGTCGGGTAACCAGGAAGAGGATTAGGAGGGCGCCGGTTTTAGGTCCCGAAGCTGACCGGGCGGCGCGCCCAGAACGCTTCAGCGCATCTTCAGTGCAAGTTCGGGTACCTGCGCGTCATGGCCTACGTGCGGCCCTGAGACACCGCTTGGGCACCTCCGTCAGTCAGTCTTCGCCTTGCCGATGATCCTCGTCGGGAACGGCTCACCCCGTCGCCGCGTCGAGGCTCCCGGCGCATGCGGTTCGTGCGGGTCATCGTCGCGCGGACGCTTCGGCGCGACGCGCTCCAGCAACGCCTGCTGCTCCGCCGGAATCTGGTAATCCCAGCCAAAGCGGCTCAACTGCAAACTCTGCGCGATACGCAGCGCCGGCTCCATGAAGCGCACCGCGGCAGCCGGCTGATAGCGCGACTCCACCGTATCCAGAAACAGATACAGCCAGCGGCTGAAATGCTGCGGCTCGACGCCCTCGAGCGGCTGATGCGCCTGCTGCACATTGCCGCGGTATTGCTTCGCGCCCAGCACAAGACTGCCCCAGAACGTGCACATCTTGGGCAAGTGGTCGTCCCAACGGCCCGCCAGCGTCGCCTCGAACACGGGGCCCAGCAGCGGATCGGCGCGCACGCGGTCGTAAAAGCCGTAGACGAGCTCGCGAATATTCGCCTCAGTAGGTTCGGCGGCGCGCTCGACAACCGGTGCGGCGGGAAAAGAGGGATTCATGCAAATTCCAGATAATGCCGTTATTCATTATGAATCGCCACATGGCGCCACAGACCGTCAGGAATGACCTCAAACTGTGTCCAAACAAAAGGAAGTAGGCCACGAATGCCCCGCTTTTCGTATGAATGGCCCGTGCGGGAAACGTTACCATTACTGCCGAAAGACAAACACCGACCGTCAGCGCAAAATAAGAAAACATGCGTAGCGCCAGCATCTTATGGCGAAGCGACGGCTCCCGGCAACCCTTGCATCGACGCGGTTATCCCCCGGATCGCGGCTTGCGCTCATCGTGGCACCTGCACTTATGAGACTGACCGACTATACGGATTACTCACTACGCGTCCTGCTGTACCTCACCGTCCGCGGTGAAGGGTTATCGACCATTCAGGACATCTCGGACGCGTACGGGATATCCAAGAACCATTTGATGAAGGTGGTGCAGCAACTCGGTGAACTCGGCTGGGTCGAGACGGTGCGCGGGCGTAACGGCGGGCTGCGGCTCGCTGAACAGACCAGTGCGCTGACCGTGGGTGAGATCGTGCGGGCCACGGAAAGCGACTTTGCGCTGGTCGGCTGCTTCCCGGACCAGCAAAACGAGCGCCGGGCCTGTGTCATTACATCGCACTGCGGACTGCGTGGCGTGCTCGAGGCGGCGCGCAACGCCTTCCTCGCCGAACTCGATCGTCACACCATCGGCGAGGTTGCAGAGCCGCACGGCCCGCTGGCTGCGCTGCTGGGTTTGAGCACCGTCATCCCGATCGTGCCGGTCGCTTCTGCTGGCGGCGCCACGCCGGCTTCCTGAAACCTGCGGGCAAGTTCTCGCGCGTCAAATGTTAAATAGTTGTTGCTGATTGCAAAAAAGCGCTTGAAACCTGCGTAAAACGCCTCAATTTGGTGGTAATTGAAATTGGAGGTCTCTTGATGAGAATCGACAAACTTACTACTAAATTCCAGGAAGCACTGGCCGACGCGCAGAGTCTGGCCGTTGGTCACGACAATCAATACATCGAACCGGTTCATGTCCTCTCGGCGCTCGTCGCCCAGCAGGACGGGTCGGCGCGTTCGCTGCTCTCGCGTGCCGGCGTGCATGTCCAGGCGCTGCAAACCGCGCTGAACGATGCCATCACGCGCCTGCCGCAGGTACAGGGCACCGACGGCAACGTGCAGATCGGCCGCGAACTGACCGGCTTGCTGAACCAGGCGGACAAGGAAGCACAAAAACTCAACGACACGTTCATCGCGAGCGAGATGTTCCTGCTCGCGGTTGCCGACGACAAAGGCGAGGCCGGGCGTCTGGCGCGCCAGCATGGCCTGTCGCGCAAGTCGCTGGAAAGCGCGATCGCGGCGGTGCGCGGCGGTTCGCAAGTGCATAGCCAGGACGCCGAAAGCCAGCGTGAAGCGCTGAAAAAGTACACCGTTGACCTGACCGAGCGTGCGCGGGCCGGCAAGCTCGACCCCGTGATCGGCCGCGACGACGAAATTCGCCGTTCGATCCAGATCCTGCAACGCCGCACCAAGAACAATCCGGTGCTGATCGGCGAGCCGGGCGTGGGCAAGACCGCGATCGTCGAAGGCCTCGCGCAGCGTATCGTCAACGGCGAAGTGCCGGAAACGCTCAAGGGCAAGCGCGTGCTGTCATTGGACATGGCGGCGTTGCTGGCCGGCGCGAAGTACCGCGGCGAGTTCGAAGAACGCCTGAAGGCCGTACTGAGCGACATCGCGAAAGACGAAGGCCAGACCATCGTCTTCATCGACGAAATTCACACGATGGTCGGTGCGGGCAAGGCCGAAGGCGCAATGGACGCCGGCAACATGCTCAAGCCGGCGCTTTCGCGCGGCGAACTGCATTGCGTCGGCGCCACCACGCTCGATGAATATCGCAAGTACATCGAAAAAGACGCCGCGCTCGAGCGCCGCTTCCAGAAGGTGCTGGTCGACGAACCGTCGGTCGAAGCGACCATCGCGATCCTGCGCGGTTTGCAGGAAAAGTACGAGCTGCATCACGGCGTCGACATTACCGACCCGGCGATCGTCGCGGCAGCCGAACTGTCGCATCGCTACATCACGGATCGTTTTTTGCCGGACAAGGCCATCGACCTGATCGACGAAGCCGCTTCGAAGATCAAGATGGAAATCGACTCGAAGCCGGAAGAGATGGATCGGCTCGACCGTCGTTTGATCCAGTTGAAGATCGAGCGCGAAGCCGTCAAGAAGGAAAAGGACGAAGCGTCGCAAAAGCGTCTGCAACTGATCGAAGAAGAAATCGAGCGGCTGGATCGCGAATATTCGGACCTCGAAGAAATCTGGACCGCGGAAAAAGCGGCGGTGCAGGGCAGCGCGCAGTTGAAGGAAGACATCGAAAAAACGCGTGCGGAAATCGTTCGCTTGCAGCGTGAAGGCAAGCTGGAGAAGGTCGCCGAGTTGCAGTACGGCAAGCTGCCGGGTCTTGAAGCGCAGTTGAAGGAAGTGACCCAGGCCGAAGCGAAGGAGCAGAACAACCCGACGCGTCCGCGTCTGTTGCGCACTCAGGTCGGTGCGGAAGAAATCGCTGAAGTCGTCTCGCGTTCCACCGGCATTCCGGTTTCGCGCATGATGCAGGGCGAGCGCGAAAAGCTGCTGCAGATCGAAGAGAAACTGCACGACCGCGTGGTCGGTCAGGACGAAGCGATCACCGCGGTGGCGGATGCGATTCGCCGTTCACGCGCGGGTCTCGCGGATCCGAACCGGCCGTATGGCTCGTTCCTGTTCCTTGGGCCGACCGGCGTGGGCAAGACCGAGCTGTGCAAAGCGCTGGCGTCGTTCCTGTTCGATTCGGAAGATCATCTGATCCGCATCGACATGAGCGAGTTCATGGAGAAGCATAGCGTCGCGCGTTTGATCGGCGCGCCGCCGGGCTACGTCGGCTACGAGGAAGGCGGTTACCTGACCGAAGCCGTGCGCCGCAAGCCGTACAGCGTGATCCTGCTCGACGAAATCGAGAAGGCGCATCCGGACGTGTTCAATGTCCTGCTGCAAGTGCTCGACGACGGCCGCATGACCGACGGCCAGGGCCGTACCGTGGACTTCAAGAACACGGTGATCGTGATGACGTCGAACCTCGGTTCGCAGGTGATCCAGGCGATGGTCGGCGAGCCGCAGGAAGCGGTGAAGGACGCGGTCTGGGAAGAAGTGAAGCTGCACTTCCGGCCCGAGTTCCTGAACCGGATCGACGACGTCGTGGTGTTCCATGCGCTCGACCGTTCGAACATCCAGTCGATCGCGCGGATTCAGTTGCAGCGTCTGCATGAACGGCTTGCCAAGCTCGACATGCAACTGGTGGTGTCGGACGCGGCGCTCGAGCACGTCGGCAAGGTCGGCTACGATCCGCTGTTCGGGGCGCGGCCGCTGAAGCGCGCAATCCAGCAGGAGATCGAGAACCCGGTCGCCAAGCTGATACTCGCCGGCAAGTTCGGTCCGAAGGATGTGATTCCGGTCGAAGTGGAAGACGGCAAGCTGGTGTTCGACCGCGTCGTGCATTAAGTGGTGTTCTAGTCACCCCTGCGGCGCGTATCGCAGCTCCGACAGGGCGGACGTGGTGAACTGCCCCTGACGGACGAATGAAAAAAGGGCAACGAATCAAGATTCGTTGCCCTTTTTATTTGCCGCGGTGCGCCCGGATCAGCGCGGCGGCGGCCGATACGTTCGGCGTTACGCGTTGCCCTTCCCGAACAGCGACGACAGACTGCCGAGCGCGCCGAGCACGCTGCTCGCGTTCACCTGGCCCTCGGCGGGCACTTCACCATTGGGCGTCGCCGCGTTGACGACGTGCGGCAGAATCTGCGACAGCAGACCGGTGACCTGATCCGGTTGCACGCCGGCCTTCGCCGCGAGGTTGGTGACGACGTCCGACCCAAGCACGCTGTGCAGGGCGTCGGGCGAGATCGCCTGGTTCTCGCCGTTACCGACCCACGACGACACGACGTCGCCGAGGCCCTTTTCCTTGAAGCTGCTGATCAGGCCGTTCAGGCCGCCCGGCTGGTTGTTGACGAATTCCAGCGCGGCTGAAACGAGGGCTTGCTGGCCACCGCCTTCAGGCGATTTGCCAACCAGGGAACCGATAGTGTCGAGTAGGCTCATGACGGTCTCTCTTGAATGCCGACCCGTGTTTGACGAGTCAGCGGGTGAAAACGCCGCGCGGTCGCGCGGCGCCGGTGGAAGGAAGGTAGACGGAAGCGGGGCCGCGCTTATGTGTGCATCACGCGCGCATCGCGCGTGACCGGCGAGGCCGCCATGCGGCCGGTACTCAACTCGATTTACGCCCCGCCAGAGGCTGCCGCAGCCGATGCAGCCTTGCTCTTCTTCGCCTTCTTCTTCGAAGCCTTGGTGCCGGATGCGTCGGCCGGCGCGCTGGCAGCGGCCGCTGTGGCCGGCGCGGAAGCAGCCGCCGCGTCGGACGCCGCGGCCTTGCTCTTCTTCTTCGACTTCGACGCTTTGGTGCCGGATGCCTCGGTAGGCGCAGCCGGTGCCGCTGGTGTTGTTGTCGCGGCCGCGGTAGTCGCCGCAGGAGCGGCCGCAGGCGCCGCCTTGGTGCTGGCGGTGCTACTGGATTTCGAGGCAGCCTTGGCGCCCGTAGGCGGCGTGGACGAGCCGTTGATCGTCAGACCGGCTGCTTCGAGATTGGTCACCGATTTGGTGCCGATGCCTTTGACGCGGGTGGCGAGATCATCGGCATCCTTAAACGGGCCGTTCTTGCTGCGTTCGTCGATGATCGCTTTCGCATGCACCGGCCCGATACCCTTGACCGATTCGAGCGCCGCCTGATCGGCGGAATTTACTTCGACGGCTGCCGCAAATCCGGCCGACAGCGACAAAGCCAAAGCAACGCAAAGCATCAAAAGCTTCTTCAGCATGGCAAGCACTCCATTGAGGGCAAAAAAAGTTAGCCGCAAAGGGAAAACTCGGGACGACGCACCTTGTCAGCAGGCGCTGCGCTTAAGCATAGAACAAATTGCGCGCCCTTATTTGCGAACGCCGACGATTTATACCGATCGATTCATGACAAGTAAATCAGGCTGGACAATATTTGAAGCTTTTGCCTGGTGATTAAGCAGTTATGAGTTTATCGATCCACCGTAAATAATGACAAGGCGGATAAATGACAGCGCCTTCCACTTGACTTAGAGTGCACTCGAAGTCCTAACCTGAGTTCCGTCATGTCGAAAATGTCAAAAGCACTCACCATCGGCGAGGTCGCCGGAACGATCGGCGTCTCCACCCATACGCTGCGTTATTACGAGCAGGCCGGCCTGATTCGGGCGGTCGGGCGCACGCAGGCGGGGCATCGCCTGTATTCGCCGGCCGATCTCGACTGGCTGCAGATCGTGATGCGCCTGAAGGCGACCGGTATGCCGATCGCTGGGATGCAGGCGTTCGCGGCACTGCGGACAGAAGGTCAGTCTACGGTGGGTGAGCGCCGCGACTTGCTGGTGGCGCATCGGGATGCCGTTTTGGCGCGGATCGCCGAGTTGCAAAGCAATCTCGGCGCGATCATCGACAAAATCGCTTACTACGAAGCATCTGCGCAGCAAACCGTTGAGCGGACGCCCGCCGCGAGCAATCCGACACGACAGATCGACGAAACCCAATCACTTTCGCATTCGGACAAGGACTCACCATGGAACACGCACAAAACGATCGCTACACCCGAGGCTGGGACAAACTGAAGGAAATCGACGGCTCGACCGGCGAGCAGGTGATCGCCGCGCTTGCGCCGATCGCGCCGGATTTCGGACGCCTGGTGATCGAATTCGGCTTCGGCGATATCTACAGCCGGCCGCAACTCGACCTGCGCGCCCGCGAGATCGCGACGATTGCATCGCTGGCGACGCTCGGTTGTGCGCAACCGCAGTTGAAGGTGCATATCGAGGCAGCGTTGAACGTCGGCTGCACGCGCGAGGAGATCGTCGAGGTGTTCATGCAGATGGCGCTCTATGCGGGCTTCCCGGCGGCGCTGAACGCGCTGTTCGCGGCGCGGGAGATTTTCGAGCGGCGCGATCTGGCGTTGGAGGAGCGGCAGGCACCGAAAGAGGCGCAGGCGGCTTGAGACAAGAGAGAAGGGCGGGCGGCTGCCGGGTGCGGCCGTTTTTTACAGCGTCCAACATGCAACTAACGGTCCGCTATCGCATGCCACTTCGACGTCGCGCTGCGGATATGGCCGGAAAACCCAGCTAGCATGGGTGGGGCTTTTCCGGCGGTCTTGCAAGCCAACTCCCACGATCCGGTCGAATGCTCCCGGCAAGCCCGGCAAGCCCGGCAAGCCCGGCAAGGGCAGCAAGCCGATTGAGCCCAACAAGCCTCCTCAAGCCGCCGAATCCACCCTGACCACCGCCTCGGCACCCAAATACCGCTTGCTCACACCACGCCAGTACAACAGCAAACCGATGCCGGCAATCGCCAGGCTCGCCGTATTGGCGACCCAGAAGCCGCGCGCGCCGGTCAGCCATTCCGGCGTAAAACCCGTGACATTAAATCCGAGCAGATACCCGCCGCCGAGCCCCACGCCCCACAGCGCAACCGCATAGATAACGGTCGGTACGACCGCCACCTTGTACGCACGCAGCACGAACGCGGTGGTGATCTGCAACGCATCGAACAGGTGATAGCACACGACGATCAGCACCAGCGGCATCGCCGCCGCCGCGACCTGCGCGTTCGGCGTATAGCCTTCGATCACGTACGGCCGCAGCACCAGCACGATCACGCCGTAACAGCAGGCAATCGCCACAGCCATCATGATGCCGTGCCGCGACAGCGTGCGCGCCGCTTCCGGGCGATGCGCACCTAATGCCTGGGCGACCAGCGTCGACGAGGCAATCCCGATCGCCAGCGGCGTCATATAGAGCACCGCACCGATGTTGCCGGCGATCTGGTGGCCGGCGAGCGTCGTCGTGCCGAAGCGCGCAATGAAGAGCGCCATGAACGTGTAGGAGGTGACTTCGATCAGGTACGACAGACCCATCGGAATGCCGAGGCGCAGTTGCGCCGCCTGCCGGCGCCAGACGGGCCAGCAGAAGTGGGCAAAGATCGCGAACGGCTTGAACACGTCGACGCGCGTTAACAGCAGCATCCCCACTACGGCCAGCCCCCAGTTGATCGTGGTGCTGGCAAGCGCGCAACCCGGTCCGCCGAGCGCCGGCACACCGAGTCCGCCAAAGATGAACCATGTGTTGAGCGGAACCTTGAGCAGCAGTGCGCCGATCTGCAGGATCATCACGAGCCGCGGTTTGCCGACGGCATTGGTGATCGAGCTATAGACGCGAAAGGCAAGGCCGGCCGGCAAGCCAAACGCCAGAATCTGCAGGTAGGCGACCGTGCGCTCATGCAGCGTCTCGGGCACGCGCGCGAGCTGCAGCACGCGCCCCGGAAAATAGAGAATCAGAAAGCCGATCACGGTCAATGCGAGCGCGAGCCACAAGGCCTGGCGCACTTCCTCGCCGATCTCCGTGTAGCGGCGCGCGCCATACAGTTGCGCGGTGATCGGTTGCAGCGCGGTGAGGATGCCGGTCAGACCGATGTAGACGGAAATGTAGATCGACGAGCCGAGGCCGAGCGCGGCGAGATCGACGGCCGAATAGCGGCCGACCATCGCCGTGTCGATCACGCCGAACGCGATGATCGCCAGTTGGCCGATCAGCACGGGCCATGCGAGTCCAGCGATTTTCCGTACGTCGGCGAACATGCTCAGTCCGGCTTCTTATGCCAGTTGCGGCGTTTGACGACCGGCGGCTTCGGACGGTCGATCCGCACGTACAGGCGGAAGCGTTCGTCGCGGTCGGCTACGCGGCGGCCTTCCCACACCAGCTTCCACATGAAGTCCGACATGGCGCTCGGATCGCCGAAGTCCTGGGTGTCCTGACGCAGGATCACGTCGCAATCCTGATTGAACGAGAAATGCATATCGCCGAAATAGGCGAAGGTCGCGATCTGCGCGTTACCGAGGCGCACCGGCGAGATGCAGGTGTAGTCCTCCGGCAGATGGCTCGCGATCTGCTCGGCGACGTCCTTATAGGTCCGGCTGTAGTTGACCACCGGCAGCCACAGCGTCATCAGCAGCACCCACATCAGCGTCGTGCCGGCGCTCGAGAGCACCACGCTGCGCCACAGGACTTTCGGATGACGGGCGAGACGCCATTGCACGAGGACGAACCAGCAGATCGTCACGGCGACCGCGCACACGAACGACAGGACTTTGAACTGCGGCGCAAAACCCGGGGCGAGACGCGCCAGGTTGCGTGCGAGCGGATGCGGGAAGCCGGTCAGTCCGGCTATGTACACCAGCCAGACGAAGCTGCCGAGGATCGTGAAGCTCAACAGTGCGAACCAGTCGATCGCGTTGATCGCGCCGCGCTTGAGCGTGGGCAGCGCGAAGGCGGCCAGCACCGCGAGCGGCGGCAGCAACAGCATGTAAAGGCGGTTCGACTGATGGCTCTGCAACACGACCAGCACGAGCAGCGGCCCGATCACCGACAGCGGAATCGCGACGTGCGGCGCGCGCCGTAGGCCCGACCAACTGAACCACGCCCAGAGGGCCAGTGGCCAGGCCGGCCAGGTAAAGAGCGGCAGATTCTTGAGCGCGTAGGCTGCCACCGAGCCGGGCGGCCCGGCGAACGACGACAGGCTGACGTGCACCCACTGGTTCAGGTACCAGACCGCGTCGTCGGGAAAGGCGGCGAGCGCGGCGATTGGCCACGCGACCGAGAGCACGAGCGCCACCGGCAAACCGGCCAGCAGCAGCCAGCGCGTGCGCGCTTCACGCACGATCAGCGCCATCGCCAGGGTTCCGAGCAATAGCGCGCCGACCAGCACCGGGCTGCTTGACAGGGTCACGAGGCCGAGCGCCAAGCCCCAGATCAGCGCGCCCTGAATGGGCTTGTCGATCATCCGCACGAGCCCGTACACGAGCATGGCGATGCCGAAGAACTGCACGAGCTGCGGCGTGGTTTCGTGGCCGCGTTCGGCAAGGCCGAAGCAGGCGAGCAGGATCAGCAGTGCGCCGTCGGCGAGGGTGCGGCCGTAGTCGCGCGGCTCCGGTTCGCCGCCGAATGCATACTTGAACGGCTGCACTTCGGCGCGCCGGCCGAGCAGGTAGGCCGCATACCAGACGAACGCACAGCCGGCGCAAAACAGCAGGCCCGTGAAGACGCGGGACGCGTTGCTCGCGTCGACCCATGGCGCGAGCGCGCGGATCGCGCTGGCACCGAGCCAGTACCCGAGCGGGCCGTCTTCCGTCATGTATTTGCCGACCAGGTTCGGCAGCAGCCAGTCGTGCGCGCTGCCGTTGGCCATCGTCCACATGACGCCGAAGCCGGCTGCGTCCTCGTTCTTCCACGGATCCCGGCCGAACAGGCCGAAAAATGCGTAGACGATACAGATGGTCAGCAGCAGCCAGCGCGGCAACGCACTGGTCGCGGAGGCAGTGAGGCGAACGGCAGGTCTCATGCGGTGTGTGGATATCGGATAAGCGGTGCAGCCGGGACTGGACGAATGGTCCGGCGGGAATGGCCAATTTGGAGCATCCGGCATTGTAGTCGTGCCGTGCGATGCGCGTCACGGCTGGTAATGGCTCGCAACGTCATTGGGGTGCCTGTAACACGGCGTCGCAATGGGCGGCGGGGTGCGACCAGGCGTCCGGGGTAAGGGGACAAAGAAGCGAGACAAACAAGCGCGACGAAGAAGCGGAGACAAAAAAGGGCAGCTCGCGCTGCCCTTTTTTGCTGCTGCTTCGTTGCGGGCCAAGGCCGGCGACGAGGCGCGTATTACTTCGCTGCTGCCTTGCCGGTAGCGCGCGAGCCGAACTTCTTGTTGAACTTCTCGACGCGGCCTGCCGTGTCCATGATCTTTTGCTGGCCGGTGTAGAACGGATGCGATTCCGACGATATTTCGATCTTGGCGAGCGGGTAGGTCTTGCCGTTAAATTCGGCGGTTTCACGCGTCTGGATGGTCGAGCGCGTGACAAACTTGAAGTCGATCGACATGTCGACGAACAGGACTTCGCGGTAATCCGGGTGAATGCCTTCTTTCATGGTCTTTCCTTTAATCTGGCGGTAGCCAACCCGCGAGCAGCCGCTACGAATGCGGACAGCATCTAGGCGCGAGCCACTTGCCTATGGTCGAAAAACGGCGATTATGCCAGAAAATCAGTCGCTTGACGACCTTTCTGCTAGCTTTTTGGCAGCCGTTTGCCTCGTTTTCGCCACGTTTTTGGTGCCGCCGCGCCGATTCGTATCGGGTGGGCAGGCGGGGCGGAAGCCCTTGTCTGGCGGGCGCTTGCGCGGCGGCGGGCGTCAGGTCGGAGCGAATGCCAGCCCGACGCGCGCCGGATCCTGGCGGTAATACCGAGCCAGCAAGCGGTATAGCTCGGGATACTCCGCCTCGAAGGCCTGGGGCTGGACGAACAGCGCCTCGCTGCAAACGGCAAAAAATTCCGATGGATGGTCTGCCGCATACGGATCGATCAGCGAATCGCGCTCGAAACGTGCCCAGCGGCGCTCCGGCACAGCGTCGACTTTGGCGCAGAAGTGGTCGTAAGCATGATCGAAAACGTCGGCCCACGCCTGCGAGTCGAGCGGCGCATGCCAGCGGCGCATGAGCGGTGGATGGCCGTCCGCCTCGCCGGTCAGCATATCGATCTTGTGCGCGAATTCGTGAATCACGACGTTGTAGGCGTCCGAGCCGTCCGTCATCTGCGCGTCTTCCCACGAGAGGATGACGGGGCCGCCTTCCCACGCTTCGCCGCTCGCGTCCTGCTCGACCTCGTGCACCACGCCGTCTTCGTCCTCGACCGTCTTGCGGATCACGAACTCGCCCGGATAGACGATCACGCCGACCCATCCACGATACAGATCGAGGCTCAGGTTCAGCACCGGCAAACACGCTTGCGCGGCGATCGCCACGGTCATGGCGTCGGTCAGTTCGAGTTCGTGCGCGGTCGAAAATTCTTTTTGCGCGATGAACAGGCTGGTCAGCTGGCGCAGACGCACGCGATCCGGCGCCTCGAGGTGAGCGAGGAACGGCAGGTCGTCGAGCGTGGCCTGCCAAAGCGCGTCTTCGATCGCGTAGTTGCGCAGCGCGCGGTCGCGGCGGCGCGTGCCGAACCATTGGGTGAGTTTCGAGAGCATGGCCTGATGAAACCCTTAGTCGATCTGTTTTTGCCACGCGGCGAACAGGCCGCCGCATATCGCAATACCAATCAGGAAGTAGAAGCCGTCCAGCGACGCCAGAAAACTCGCCTGCTGCGCAACCGTCCGGCTGATTTCCACTATCGCAAGCGAATGCGCCTCGGACGCCGAGCGGCCGGCTGCGCTGAAGCCGCTGGTCAGCGCAGCGAGCGAATTCTGGAACAACGGATTGTACGGATTCACGAATTCCGCGAGGCGAGCTTGATGCAGCGCCTGCCGATGTTGTTCGACGATGATCACGGAGGCCGTCGCGAACGAGATCGTCAGTTGCCGCACGATGTTTTTCAGCCGGTAGCCGTGCGTGAATTCTTCAATGGCGAAGATTCTAAACGTCAGATTCGCGACCGGCAGCACGATGAACAATAACAGCAAGCCGCGCAGCAGCATCGGCACGATCAGCGCGGCTTCGCCCACGCCTGGCGACATACGCGTCATCCATGCCGCGGCGAATGCGGCCACCGCGAAGCCCGGCACGATGATCCACTTCTTGCGGGGCAGGAGCTTCGCGTAGCGCAGGTAGACGAACAGCGCGCTCGCCGAAATCAGCGACGTCACGCCAACCAGTCGCCCGGCATTCTCGACCGGATAGCCGAGGCCGCTCTCGAGAAACCGCGACGTCAGATAGCTGAACACCGTCGAGATGTAGTAGTAGAACATGTACAGCACGAGCCCGACCTGAAACACCTTTTCGCGCAGCGCGTGCAGGCGCATCAGCGGCGCCGGATGATGCCATTGCTGATACGCGAACCAGCCAAGCGCGACGATGCCCGCGACCGTCAGCAGAATCAGCCCCGGCGAGGCGCTGAACATCTGGAACCGCACTTGTTGCATGACGATTTGCAGCGCGCCTTGCGCGAACGCGAAGATCAGGTAAGGCCAGAAGTGTGCCGCGCCGCGCTCTTTTGGCAGACGGTTGCCGGTGTCGGGCAGTGCGAGCAGGGCAAGGATGGCAAACAGTACACCCACCGGCGCGGTGCAGGCGAACAGCGCACGCCAGTCGAAATGCGCGACCAGTTGACCGCCGACCAGCGGCGCAAGCGCACTGCTCAACACGATCAGCACCAGAAAAGCGCGGGTTGCCGAGGGTCGCTGGCGCGGCGTAAAGCTCATCTGGATCAGGATGCGGCAGGTGCCCATCATCGGGCCAATGAAGTAGCCCTGAAATCCGCGAGCGAATGCGAGTTCGATCGATGACTCGCACAATGTGGCGGCGATCGCGCCCACTGAATAGAGCAGCATGCAGCCGGCGACGTAATGCCGGTAACCGAAACGCTCGACCCACCATTGTTGCTGCAGGATGCCGAGCACGGCCGCCACCGCATATGCGCTCGACGCCCATACCAGTTCATCCGGCGACGCGTTGATGCCGCCCGCGATGTAGCTGGTGAAAAACGAAAAGATCGCGTTGTCGAAATAGTCGAGGCCGGTGACGACGGCCAGTACCCACGGGAAAAAATCGCCGCGCAGTTTTGCGGCGCTAAACAACGGTACGCGAGAAGACGTGGCGCTCATGCGGATTTGTCAGGCTCTGCGGCATCGGGTGCTGCTTCATCCTGCGTCTTCCGGCGTTTCGCGGACGGACCCGCCGCCGCCGCGGCGCGCGCGTTGCGCCGTTGCTCGAGCAGAACGTCGGCGTTTTCTCCTGCGAGGCGGCGCTCGAGATATTCGAGGTCGGGCGCCAACTCGGTCCGCAGCTTCTGTGCTTCCTTGAGTTCGCGGCGCATCGCTTCAATGCGCGTGTCGAGGGCGCTGACCTGTTGCGCGAGGGCGTCATGAATCTGCTGCAGCGATTCCTGCGAGTAACGGTGGCCGCCCTCGACTGCTTCGAGCGGGCGTTTGAGCATCTCGGTGACGCCATGCAGCGAGAAACCGAGTGAGCGCAAACGCAAAATGCGGCCGAAGCGTTTGAGGTCTTCTTCGTCGTACAGACGATAACGGCCCTCGCTCCGACTCGGCGAAACGAGGCCGCGCTCCTCGTAGTATTTCAGCGTGCGTGGTGTGACGCCAAGGCGCTCCGCGGCGTCTCGCACGGTCAGCAGCGTGGGCGAGTCCTTTGACATAAGAGTTTGCGGGCTGGATGGACTAACCGCATTATAGTACAACGTGTACGTTCACGTTCAGGTTGGCAGAATCGTCTGCATTTGGATGAGCGCGGTGCCTGTGTATGGTTGCAGATGCCGCGGGCGAAAAAAAACCGCTCGTTTGCAGCGAGCGGTTTTCTTATGCGGAGCGGTTGGTTACTTCTGGCGCAGCCTAGCGGCTTAAGCCTTAGCTGCCGCCGCCACGACGCATCATGTCGAAGAACTCGGAATTGCTCTTCGTCTGGCGAATCTTGTCGAGCAGGAATTCCATCGACTCGACTTCGTCCATGTCGTGAATGAACTTGCGCAGCACCCAGATCTTTTGCAGGACTTCGGGTTTGATCAGCAGTTCTTCACGGCGCGTGCCGGACTTGTTCAGGTTGATCGACGGATAGACGCGCTTTTCAGCAAGGCGACGCTCCAGGTGCACTTCCATGTTGCCGGTGCCCTTGAACTCTTCGTAGATCACGTCGTCCATGCGGCTGCCGGTTTCGATCAGCGCCGTACCGATGATGGTCAGCGATCCGCCTTCCTCGATATTGCGCGCCGCGCCGAAGAAGCGCTTCGGACGTTGCAGCGCGTTTGCGTCGACACCACCCGTCAGCACCTTGCCCGAGGCCGGCACGACGGTGTTGTACGCACGCGCGAGACGCGTGATCGAGTCGAGCAGAATCACCACGTCGTTCTTCATTTCGACGAGGCGCTTGGCTTTTTCGATCACCATTTCGGCGACTTGCACGTGACGTGCAGCCGGTTCGTCGAACGTGGAGGCGATCACTTCGCCGGCCACCGAACGCTGCATTTCGGTCACTTCTTCCGGGCGTTCGTCGATCAGCAGCACGAACAGCACGACATCCGGGTGGTTCTGCTTGATGGCGTGCGCGATGTGCTGCAGCATCACGGTCTTACCGGACTTCGGCGACGCAACCAGCAGGCCGCGCTGGCCCTTACCGATCGGCGCGATCATGTCGATGATGCGGCCCGTGACGTTTTCTTCGCCACGCATTTCACGTTCGAGCAGCAGCACCTTGTTCGGGTGCAGCGGCGTCAGGTTTTCGAACATGATCTTGTGCTTCGAGGCTTCCGGCGGCTGGCCGTTGACCTTGTCCACCTTGACCAGCGCGAAATACCTTTCGCCGTCTTTCGGCGTGCGCACTTCGCCTTCGATCGTATCGCCCGTGTGCAGGTTGAAGCGGCGGATTTGCGACGGGCTGATGTAAATATCGTCCGTGCTGGCGAGGTACGAGGTTTCCGGCGAGCGCAGGAAGCCGAAGCCGTCCGGCAGCACTTCGAGCGTGCCGTCGCCGAAGATCGTGTCGCCCGTTTTGGCTCGTTTTTTTAGAATGGCAAACATCAATTCCTGCTTGCGCAGGCGGTTTGCACTTTCGATCTCGAGGCCATTGGCCATCTCGATCAATTCGGACACGTGCAGAGTCTTAAGCTCGGATAAATGCATACGGAGAACCCGCAGGAGAAGGTGCGACGAAATGAAATCTGGGAGGAGAGTGAGCGGAACCGCTCAAGGACTTACACGTCTTTTCGACGTTTTGCGGATTCTAGCATAGCACACGCCAATTTCCGCCAGTGCGGCGGCATGGCATCTTTCTTATTAAGCGTGTTGTCGCCGGACAACACGCCTATCGCAGCGCGCCTGAAGGTCCTGAGGATCTGGAGCGCGCCGATGCGACCGTTTTACAGGTTGCCGTCGAGGAACGCGGTGAGTTGCGACTTCGACAATGCGCCGACCTTCTGCGCGGCGACAGCGCCGTTCTTGAAGAGGATCAGCGTGGGGATGCCACGCACGCCGAACTTGACCGGCGTCGATTGATGTTCGTCGACGTTGATCTTGGCGATTTGCAGGCGATCGGCGTAATCCTTCGCGACTTCGTCGAGGATCGGCGCGATCATCTTGCACGGACCGCACCATTCAGCCCAGAAATCGAGCAGCACGGGTTTATCGGATTTCACGACGTCCTGTTCGAACGATGCGTCGCTAATATGCTTGATTGATTCGCTCATTGTATGAATACCTCTATCGGTTCGAGGCCCGCCTGAATTGCTCGCCACGATACGTCAAAATCTAGGGAAACTTCCGTTCGCTTTGCCGCAATCGGAGCCTTACCTGCGCACGCTTGAAATGGTCGAAAGACCCATTCCGGAATGCGCGGAAAGCTCGCGTCTGCGGGTCATCCGTACGGCAGTTTAGCTTAATTCGCTATGCGTTGCCGGTGGTGATAGTACTCATCAAGGGCAGTGGGGCCAACGGCTGCCGGTGAGGTACCGCTACGTTCTGGTAACCGCGACGCAGCTTATCTGGTGGCAGGCAGCGCAAACTCAAGTGACCCGGACGCGTCATTCGAGGGGATTGTCTATATGGTACGAGGCGCCTGATTCGGCGCGTCGATGTCAGTTTGGTCGTATTAACAGTCGCGCGACGGGCCAAGCGGTGATAGAATGTTTCGTGACGGGCCTCCTCGCATGGAGGGATGGTCAACCTGGTCAGGTCGGGAACGAAGCAGCCACAGCCGTTTTCCACCAGTGCCGAGGGTCAGGCTCGTCACCTTCCTTTTTTCTGTTTTTCCTCTGCCGTACGTCCCATCTCCTGTTTACCCCAAGCGCTGTCACACAGACGCCGCAGTGGCATTTCTCGCGCGCTTCATCTATTTTTTTCTATCGGTCCGTTAGCCTGTTTCAATGAAGCGGCAACACGCGTTCGCGCGCCGTCTCGATTCGGTTTTGCGCGCCATCGTTACTGATACAATTTCCGGATGACCTATCAAGTTCTCGCACGCAAATGGCGGCCGAAGGATTTCGCTTCGCTCGTCGGACAGGAGCACGTGGTGCGCGCGCTCACGCACGCACTCGACGGTGGCCGTCTGCATCATGCCTATCTGTTTACGGGCACCCGCGGCGTCGGCAAAACCACGCTGTCGCGCATCTTCGCCAAGGCGCTGAATTGCGAAACCGGTGTGACCTCCACGCCGTGTGGCGTGTGCCGCGCGTGCCGCGAGATCGATGAAGGCCGCTTTGTCGATTATGTCGAGATGGACGCGGCGAGTAATCGCGGTGTCGACGAAATGGCGGCGCTGCTGGAGCGTGCGGTTTACGCGCCGGTCGATGCGCGCTTCAAGGTCTACATGATCGACGAAGTGCACATGCTGACCAACCACGCCTTCAACGCGATGTTGAAGACGCTGGAAGAGCCGCCTTCGCACGTCAAATTCATTCTTGCTACCACCGATCCGCAGAAGATTCCGGTCACGGTGCTGTCGCGCTGTCTGCAGTTCAATCTGAAGCAGATGCCGGCCGGGCATATCGTGTCGCATCTCGAGCACATTCTCGGCGAAGAGAAGGTGCCGTTCGACGCCCAGGCATTGCGCCTGCTCGCGCGCGCGGCCGACGGCTCGATGCGCGACGCGCTTTCGCTGACCGATCAGGCGATCGCCTATTCGGCCAATCAGGTGAATGAAGAAGCGGTGCGCGGCATGCTCGGCGCGCTCGATCAAAGCTATCTGATTCGCCTGCTCGACGCGCTTGCCGATGGTGACGGCGCCGCCGTGCTGTCGGTCGCGGACGAGATGGCGCTGCGCAGCCTGTCGTTTTCGACGGCGTTGCAGGATCTGGCGAGTCTGTTGCACCGAATCGCGTGGGCGCAGTTCGCGCCGTCGTCGGTGTTGGACGAGTGGCCGGAAGCGGGTGATCTACGTCGTTTTGCTGAAGCGTTGAGCGCCGAGCAGGTGCAGTTGTTCTATCAGATTGCGACTATCGGCCGAAGCGAACTGGGTCTCGCGCCTGACGAATACGCTGGTTTCACGATGACGCTGTTGCGCATGCTGGCGTTCGAGCCGGCGCCCACCGGAGGTGGTGGTGGCGCGGCTTCGGCGCGAGCGGCAGGGCCGGCGGGGGCGGGTGGAGCTAAACGCGCCGGCTCGCCGGCGGTCGCTGCGCAACAGGCGGTGGTGTCGTCGCGTGCTGTTGAAGCAGCCGCTGCCGTGCCGGTGCGCTCCGCAAATCACGTGGTAGAAGCGAAGACGACGATGCCGGATTCGCAGCACGTGGCGTCGTCGGAACCTGCTGGAAATGCGGACGCGCCGAAGCCAGCTATTGGTGAAGGGTCGATTGTTTCCAAGTCTGCATCCGCGCGCGCTTCTGGCGAAGTGAGCGCGACGCCTGCGCCCGCTGCGGCTGACGTCATTGCCGCACCGGCTTTAGCGCCGTGGCAGGAAGAAGCGTCCGCCGAACCGGTTCTGAGCGATCCGGCGCCTGCACCTACGGACACGAGCGCGCCCCAAGCGGCCCCGATGCCCGAAGCGATGTCCTCGGCACCGGCGACCGAAGCAACAAAAGTAACGACTGTACCGGCCTTGGCACCGGCGGCCGAAGCGAGCGAATCGATCGAGGCGACAAAAATAGCGGTAGCGCCGGCCTTGGCATCGACGGCCGAATCGATCGCAGCAACGAAAATAGCGGCTGCACCGGTCTTGGCACCGTGGGACGACGCGCCCACCGAGTCAGCCTGGAACGAAGCACCGGCTGCCGCCGCGCCTCAGGAATCGCCTCCCGCGTCTCCACTCGCTGCTCCAGCCGCAGCCGCGTCCGCACGGGCAGAAGAGGCCGCGCCCGCGAGAGCATCGCAAGAATCGCCGCCCGCAGCCGACATCCCGCCGCGCCGAGCAGGCGGTGCGAGCGACGCGCTCAATGTATTGCGCAGCGCCGGCCTGAAAGTGTCGTCGGACCGTGGCCGCGCTACGGCAGCAGCCTCCACCGCCAAGCCCGCAGCAGCCCCGGCCACGCCGAAGCCTGCCGCCCCCCGCGTGGTCGTCAATGTGCCGACACCGGGCGCCCCGCGCCGCGCGCCGCAACAGGACGCCGCTCCGGCGGCACGTGCGCCGTCGCCGCAAGCCTCGGAGCAGAACGGCTCGTCGAGCGCGCCGTGGGATGACATGCCGCCCGACGAATACATGCCGCTCACGGCGGCGGACGAAGGCTATTACGGCCTGCCGGACGACAACTACACGCCGGTGTTCGACAGCGGACCCGACGACGTCCGCGTGAACGCCACGCCTGCGTCGGCCCCCGCACCGGTGGTCGACAAGCGGCCGTTGCCGCCCGCCGTGCCGCTCGATTCGCTGGGTTTCCAGGGCGACTGGCCCGCGCTCGCAGTCGACCTGCCGCTCAAGGGCATTTCGTATCAGCTCGCGTTCAACAGCGAACTGATGGCACTCGAAGGCAACACGCTGAAGCTGAACGTGCCGGTGCCGCAGTACGCGGAAGCCTCGCAGGTCGCTAAACTGAAAGCCGCGCTCGCGGAAAAGCTCGGCCGGAACGTCGACGTCCTGGTCGAAGTCGGCCCGGCGCGCCGCACGGCGGCCGCGCACGACGCCGCCATGCGCGCCCAGCGCCAGCAGGAAGCGGAGCGCGAAATCGGCGCTGATCCGTTCGTGCAGTCGCTGATTCGCGAGTTTGGCGCGAGCATCGTGCCCGGTTCGATCCGCCCGATTACGCAGGACGCCGGCCCGAATGGCGCGCCGTCCGCTCACTGATTCGCCGCGCCTTGCGGCGCACCCGATTTTCCGGATTTCACGCTATCAAGAAGGAGCATGTCCATGATGAAAGGCCAACTCGCCGGGCTGATGAAGCAGGCCCAGCAGATGCAGGAAAACATGAAGAAGATGCAGGAGCAGCTTGCATTGATCGAAGTCGAAGGACAGTCGGGCGCCGGTCTCGTCAAGGTGACGATGACCTGCAAGAACGACGTGCGCCGCGTATCGATCGATCCGAGCCTGCTCGCCGACGACAAGGACATGCTGGAAGACCTGGTCGCCGCTGCGTTCAACGACGCCGTGCGCAAGGCCGAAGCCACCGCTCAGGAAAAGATGGGCGGTATGACCTCGGGTCTGCCGCTGCCGCCGGGCTTCAAGCTGCCGTTCTGAGCGACGTCGCTGCAGGAAGGGGCTCATGCCGCGGCTTTGACCGCGGCATGAGTTGAGTACGCGAGCCGGGCTCGTTCAAATACCTGCTCAGTTCGCAGTTCCCGGTGCGCGCAAGTTTGCATCGGTGCAGTTCAGTTCAGTTCAGTTCGATCGTCGGGCACGCCTGCCCGATCTGTTGTCGAGCTGATAGCAACAACCAGAAATAACCGCATCGCCACCCGCATACCGGGCCATACCGGGCAACACCCACTTCGACACCGCCGATCCGCATGAAACAACCTTCCGCCTTGTCGGCGCTCGTCGAAGCGCTGCGCGTGCTCCCCGGTGTCGGGCCTAAATCCGCGCAACGCATGGCGTACCACCTGATGCAGCACGATCGCGACGGCGCCGAGAAGCTCGGCCGTTCGCTACTGTTCGCGACTGAACATCTGCAGCACTGCGAGAAGTGCAACACCTTTACCGAAGCGCAGATCTGCGAGGTCTGCCTCGATGAGGAGCGCGATCCTGCGTTGTTGTGCGTCGTCGAGACGCCTGCCGACCAGATCATGCTCGAACAGACGATGACCTATCGCGGCCTCTATTTCGTGCTGATGGGGCGGCTCAGTCCGCTCGACGGCATCGGCCCGAAGGAGATCCATTTCGACCGCCTGGTCAAGCGTGCGTCGGATGGCATCGTCAAGGAAGTCGTGCTCGCAACCAATTTCACGAACGAAGGCGAGGCCACCGCACATTACCTCGGGCAGACGCTCAAGGCGCGCGGTCTTGCCGTGACGCGCCTCGCGCGCGGCGTACCGGTGGGCGGCGAACTCGAGTATGTCGACGCCGGCACGATCGCCCGCGCAATGCTCGACCGGCGCTCGATGTAGCGCGACGTAACCGGCAGCGCCATGTCGCGGCGCCTGCAATACCCGAGCGCGCCGGGCAGGACCGCTCCGCAACACGTCCAGCCGCGCCGCGCCGAGGCAAGCACAGAACACAGAGGAGACACATGAGCGTCAATCCCGATCACAGCGCCAACGTCATCGCCACACCGAAAGGCCCGCTCGCCGGCGTCAAGGTGCTCGAACTCGGCACGCTGATCGCCGGCCCGTTCGCCGCGCGCTTTCTCGGCGAGTTCGGCGCCGATGTCATCAAGATCGAAGATCCCAAAGGCGGCGACCCGTTGCGCAAATGGCGCAAGCTTTATCCGGAGGTCGGCGGCACGTCGCTTTGGTGGGCCGTTCAGGCGCGCAACAAGAAATCCGTCACGATCAATCTGAAAGCCGAAGAGGGTAAGGAGATCGTGCGGCGTCTGGCGAAAGAAGCTGACATCGTCGTCGAAAATTTCCGGCCGGGCTTGCTGGAGAAGCTCGGGCTCGGTTATGACGTCCTGTCGGCGGAGAACCCCGGGCTCGTGATGGTGCGTCTGTCCGGCTACGGCCAGACCGGGCCGTATCGCGACCGGCCTGGATTCGGCGCGATCGCCGAATCGATGGGCGGCTTGCGCCACATCACCGGCTATCCGGATTTGCCGCCGCCGCGCATCGGCATTTCGATCGGCGATTCGATTGCTGCGCTGCACGGCGTGATCGGGGCGTTGATGGCGCTGCATCACAAGCAGGTGAATGGCGGTAAAGGGCAGGTCGTCGACGTCGCGCTGTACGAAGCGGTTTTCAACATGATGGAGAGCGTGGTGCCGGAGTACGGCGTGTACGGGATGGTGCGCGAGCGCACCGGCGCGTCGCTGCCGGGGATCGTACCGTCGAACACCTATCCGTGCCGCGATGGCAGCATCGTCATCGGCGGCAATAGCGACCCGATCTTCAAGCGCCTCATGATCGCTATCGAACGCGAAGATCTGGCGAACGATCCAGCGCTCGCGCACAACGACGGCCGCGTGCCGCGTACCCAGGAAATCGACGGCGCGATCGCCGCGTGGCTCGCCACGCGCACCATCGACGAAGCGCTCGCCGTGCTGAACGCCGCCGACGTGCCGGTCGGCAGGATTTACAGCGTCGCGGACATGTTCACCGATCCGCAATACATGGCGCGCCAGATGATCCAGCGCTTCAAATGGCAGGACGGTCAGGAGATCACGCTGCCGTCGGTGACGCCGAAACTCTCGGAAACCCCCGGCGAGACGCGCTGGCTAGGCCCGGAACTGGGTGAACATACCGATGAAGTCCTTCAATCACTGGGTTATGATTCTGACCACATTGCAAGGTTGCATGCGCAACAGATTGTGTAAGTGAGCGCGCGGCAAAAAAGACAACAAAAGTTCGGAGACTAGAGACCATGCAACGCAGAACCTTCCTCGCCGGTAGCGCGGCGCTCGCGGGCGCCACGTTCGCTGCCACGCCGTTCGCTTTCGCACAGGGCAAGCCCGAAACCACCAAGGTGGCGATCGCCGTCGGCGGCAAGAACCTGTTTTATTACTTGCCGCTGACGATTGCCGAGCGTCGCAATTACTTCAAGGACGAAGGACTCGACGTCGAAATTTCGGATTTCGCCGGCGGCTCGCAAGCGCTGAAGGCGGCAGTGGGCGGCAGCGCGGATGTGGTTTCCGGCGCGTTCGAGCACACCTTGCTGTTGCAGGCGCAAAAGCAGTCGTTCCGCGAATTCGTGCTGCAAGGTCGTGCCCCGCAGATCGTGCTTGCGGTGTCGAAGAAGGCGATGCCGAACTACAAGTCGATCGCCGATCTGAAAGGCAAGAAAATCGGCGTGACCGCGCCCGGTTCGTCGACTTCGATCATGGCGAGTTTCGTGCTGGCGAAAGCCGGACTGACCGCGAAAGACGTCTCGTTCATCGGGGTGGGCGCAGGGGCGGGTGCCATCGCGGCGCTGCAGTCGGGGCAGATCGACGCCATCGCCAATCTCGACCCGGTGATGACCAAGCTCGAACGCACCGGCGAGATTCGCGTCGTGTCGGACACGCGTACGTTGGCCGATACGCGCAGCGTGTTCGGCGGCGACATGCCGGCGGGGTGTCTGTACGCGTCGCAGAGTTTCATCACGAAGAATCCGAACACCACTCAGGCGCTGACCAATGCGATGGTGCGCGCACTCAAGTGGCTGCAAACGGCAACCGGCAGCGAGCTGATCAATACCGTGCCGGAAGGCTATCTGCTCGGCGACCGCGCGGTGTATCTGGACGCGTGGCAGCACGTGAAGGAGGCCATGTCGCCGGACGGTCTGATGCCTGCCGACGGCCCGGCCACGTCGCTGAAAACCCTGCAGGCGTTCGACCCGAACGTGCAGGGCAAGCCGATCGATTTGTCGAAGACGTGGACCAACGACTTCGTCAAGAAAGCACTGGCCACGGTCAAGGCCTGAGTACCGTCAGCAGGGGGCGAAGGACGGCACGTGCCGCATTCGCCTCGACCACCGTTGTCATGACGACATGACAAACCGAAATCGATCTTCGAAGCGAGTCGAACGATGACCGTTGCCGCCCTGGCGCTCGACAACATCACCTGCACCTTCGCAGCGCGGGACAACCGCGCGCAGCGCTATACAGCGGTCAAGGACACGACCTTGCGCATCGCGCCGGGCGAATTCGTCTCGGTGGTCGGCCCGACCGGTTGCGGCAAATCCACTTTGTTGAACGTCGGCGCGGGGTTGCTGGAACCGTCGTCGGGAACGATCAGTGTGTTCGGCGAACCGCTCAAGGGCATCAACCGGCGCGCCGGCTATATGTTCCAGGCCGACGCGCTGATGCCGTGGCGCTCGGCTATCGACAACGTGATGGCCGGGCTCGCATTTCACGGCGTGCCGCCGGCCGAAGCGCGCAGCAAAGCCGACGAGTGGTTGAAGCGCGTGGGCCTCGGCGGTTTCGGCGACCGTTATCCGCATCAACTGTCGGGCGGCATGCGCAAGCGCGTCGCGATGGCGCAGACGCTGATCCTCGATCCGGACATCATCCTGATGGACGAGCCGTTTTCCGCGCTCGATATCCAGACGCGTCAGCTGATGGAAAATGAGTTGCTCGACCTGTGGGCGGCGAAACGCAAAGCGGTGCTGTTCATCACGCACGATCTCGACGAAGCGATCTCGATGTCCGACCGCGTGGTGGTGCTGTCGGCGGGGCCGGGCACGCATCCGATCGGCGAATTCACAATCGATCTGCCGCGCCCGCGCGATGTCGCCGAAATCCGCGCGCATCCGCGTTTCGTCGAGTTGCATGCACAGATCTGGAGCGTGCTGCGCGATGAGGTGCTCAAGGGTTATCAGCAGCAACTCACGGCTGTTTAAGCGGGGCGCGTAGTTGCGTCGTGTCGTTGCGTTGTGTAGTTGCTGCGAAGTGGCGGCACGTACGGATATCCGTAGTTAAGTCCTGTTTGTTGCGTCCCGTATTGGCGTCGATCAATCGTCTAAGGCAAACCGAGTCATGTGGAAGACGTTGCGCCCGAACCGGGCGAACCTGGTGATCTGGCAGTGGCTGCTGCTCGTGTTGTGCTTCGTACTGTGGTACGTGCTGACCAGCCCGACCTTGCTGCCGGCGTTCTATTTCGACGACCCAAACAAGGCCGCGTTCTTCTTCGGCGAGCCGCAGAAGGTGCTGCAGCGCATCTGGGAGTGGTTCACGGGCGGCGAAATCTATCTGCATCTGTGGATCACACTGGTCGAAACGGTGCTCGCGTTTGTGCTAGGCACCGCGCTCGGGCTCGGCGTCGGTCTGTGGCTTGCGCTGTCGCCGCTCGCGAGCGCGCTGTTCGATCCGTACATCAAAGCCGCCAACTCGATGCCGCGCGTGATTCTCGCTCCGATCTTCGGCGTGTGGTTTGGCCTCGGCATCTGGTCGAAGGTGGCGCTGGGCGTCACGCTGGTGTTCTTTATCGTGTTCTTCAACGTCTACCAGGGCGTGAAGGAAGTGAGCCCGGTCGTGCTTGCCAACGCGCGCATGCTCGGCGCGAATCGCAAGCAATTGCTGCGCTTTGTCTACCTGCCAAGTGCGATGAGCTGGGTGTTTTCGAGCCTGCACACGTCGGTGGGCCTGGCGTTCGTCGGCTCGGTGGTGGGGGAATATCTCGGCTCGGCGCGCGGCGTCGGCTATCTGATTCTGCAAGCCGAAGGCACCTTCGATATCAACACAGTGTTTGCCGGGATTCTGGTGTTAACGGCGTTCGCGCTGATTCTCGATGCCATTGTCGGGATTGGCGAGCGGCGGCTGATGAAGTGGCAGCCGAAGTCGGGTGATACGGAAAAGCTGTAGCGCCACATTCCCAAAGGCTTAACAAAAACGGCGTGCGGTTTTAAACCGCACGCCGTTTTTGGTTTTCTTGCCGCTCAAAGGAGCGCCAGCGCATTGCGCTTAAGGCGTAATCACCACCTTCCCGATCACCCGACGCTCCGCCATATCGCGCAACGCGCGGCCGGTGTCTTCGAGCGAATAACGTTCCGACACATAGGGCTTGAGCTTGCCCTCACCGATCCAGCCGGTCATCTGCTCGAACGCAGCGTGATTGTGTTGCGGCTCGCGCTTTGCAAAGTCGCCCCAGAACACGCCGACCAGACTCGCGCCTTTGAGCAGCGTCAGGTTGAGCGGCAACTTCGGGATCTCGCCGTTCGCAAAGCCGACCACCAGATAACGCCCGCGCCAGCCGATGCTGCGAAACGCCGGTTCCGCATACACACCGCCGACCGGATCGTAGATCACGTCCGGACCCTTGCCGTCGGTCAACGCCTTGATGCGTTCGCGCAGGTCTTCGGTGCTGTAGTTGATGGTAGCGTCCGCGCCGTGCTTCACGCAGGTGGCGAGCTTTTCGTCGGTCGACGCCGCCGCGATCACGCGTGCCCCGAGCGCCTTGCCGATTTCGACCGCGGCGAGTCCGACGCCGCCCGCCGCGCCCAACACCAGCATCGTCTCGCCGGCCTTCAACTGGCCGCGATCGACCACCGCATGATGCGATGTGCCATAGGCGAGCGTAAACGCGGCGGCCAGTTCGAAGTCGACGCCGTCCGCCAGCGGCACGCACGCCGTGACCGGCGCCAGCGCCTGCTCGGCAAAGCCACCCGAGCCGGTAAACGCGACCACCCGAGAGCCCGGCTTGAACTGCGTCACACCGGCGCCGACCGCACGCACGACGCCCGCGACTTCCGAGCCGGGCGTAAAGGGCAGGGGCGGTTTGAACTGGTATTTGTTCTCGATGATCAGCACATCGGGAAAGTTGACGGCCGCGGCCTTGACGTCGATCACGACGTGGCCGGGCGGCGGCTCGAGGTCAGGCAGATTTTCGACGACCAGGCTTTCCGGCGGTCCATATTGATTACAGCGAATCGCGCGCATCGTGTCTCCATATCGATCAGGGGTTCGCAACCATTCTGAGTGTAAAACAATCCGCACGACCGTGCGTTTTTATTGTTCGAAGCCAGTTCGTGAGCGGTCGATACTCATCGGCGCGGGGCTCGGCGCGTGCGCTTTGCATGGGATGCACGCACGGCCTGCCGTGTCGTTCGCGTGCCTTCTTTCCTCGGTTACAATCGCCGCATGCGAATCCTACTCAGCAATGACGACGGTTATCTGGCGCCCGGCCTTGCCGCGCTTTACGAAGCGCTCAAGCCGATCGCGGACGTCACCGTGATGGCCCCCGAGCAGAACTGCAGCGGCGCGTCCAATTCCTTGACGCTGTCGCGTCCGCTTTCGGTGCTGCGCTCGGCGAACGGTTTCTACTACGTCAACGGCACGCCAACCGACTCGGTGCACATCGCGCTGACGGGCATGCTGGACCACACGCCAGACCTTGTTGTGTCGGGCATCAACAACGGCCAGAACATGGGCGAGGACACGCTCTATTCGGGCACCGTCGCCGCCGCTACCGAAGGCATCATGTTCGGCGTGCCGGCCATCGCTTTCTCGCTGGTCGACAAAGACTGGGTGCATCTCGAAGATGCTGCGCGTGTTGCCGCCGAGATCGTCGCGCACTACCTCAAGCAGCCGTTGCCGGGGTATCCGCTCCTGAACGTCAATATACCGAACCTGCCGTATGAGCAACTCGGCGGTTGGCATATCACGCGTCTCGGCAAGCGGCATCCATCGCAGCCGGTGATCCGCCAGACCAACCCGCGCGGCGAGCCGATCTACTGGATCGGCCCGTCGGGCAGCGCGCGTGACGCGAGCGAAGGCACCGATTTCCATGCTGTCGCCAACGGTCAGGTGTCGATCACGCCGTTGCAGCTCGACCTGACCCACACGCAAATGCTGCCTGCAGCGCGCGACTGGGCGCGCGCCGGCAGCGGCGCTTCATGACGAGCGAGCGCGCAAAGCGCTTTCCGCTCGGCCTCGAGGACCTGGTGCGCGAGCCGCGCCGACCCGAAGGGCGTCCAGGCGAAGTGCGCGCGGCGGCACTTGCCGCGAGCGCGGCGCTGAACGCACGCCAGCAACCGGCGAAGAACTCGACGCTCGGCTCTGCGGGGAAGACCCAGGCGAAGTCGCCGGCGAGGGCACAGGCCCAACCGCAAGCGACATCGCAAGCAAAGCCGCAGGCGAAGGCGCCTATCAAGGCGCCGGTGAACTCGACGCTGAACTCGCCTGTCAGCGCTCAGGCCAAGCCGCAAGCCAAACTGCAGGCCAAACCACACGCAACAACCGTCGGGCAAGGTTCGGCTGCGCGCGCCGCGCCAAAACCGGCGCCGGTGAACAAGCCCGCCGCCAAACTCAACGAGCGCGCCGCTGTGCCGAATGTCGCGTTGAACGGCGCTTTGGCACTGACTTCGGAACGGGTTCGCGAACGGATGGTCGAACGCCTGCGTGCGAACGGCGTAACCGATCAGCGCGTGTTGAATGCGATGTCGGTGGTGCCGCGCCACATGTTCGTCGACCCGGGCCTCGCGGCCCAGGCCTACGAAGATGCCGCGTTACCGATCGGCCATCACCAGACAATTTCCAAGCCCTCTGTGGTCGCGCGGATGATCGAACTGGCGGCCGCCGGGCGCGCGTTGAACAACGTGCTCGAAATCGGCACCGGTTGCGGCTATCAGGCGGCGGTACTGAGCCAGGTCGCGCGCGATGTTTACTCGATCGAACGCATCAAGCCGCTGTCCGAACGCGCGAAGACAAACTTGCGTCCGCTGCGCATTCCGAACATCCGGCTGCACTACGGCGACGGTCGCCTCGGGTTGCCGTCGGCGGCGCCGTTCGACGCGATCGTGATCGCCGCAGCCGGACTCGACGTACCGCAAGCATTACTTGAACAACTCGCGATCGGCGGCCGTCTGGTCGCGCCGGTCGGCTCGCAGGAAGGCCAGAACCAGGTGCTGACTCTGGTCGAACGCCTCGGACCCGCGCAGTGGCGCGAGTCGCGGCTTGATCGCGTTTTCTTTGTACCCTTAAAATCCGGAGTGATTTGACACCGATGAGTATGTTGCGCGCGATGCAAAGAACCAGACTGACTACCCCCATGACCGTAACCCAGCGTAGCGTGTGCGTGCTCGCCTTGTCCCTGTTGATGTCGGCCTGTGCGACCCGCCTCGATCAGGCGCCGGTCGTCGACCGTTCCGGCAGCGGTGCGCTCGGCACGCAGGCTGCGCAGCAGCCGGCCGTGCCGCTCGGACCGCCGCCGCCGGGCTACTACCGCGTGAAGCCGGGCGATACGCTGTATCGGATCGCGTTGGAGAACGGCCAGAACTATCGCGATATTTCGACGTGGAACAATCTCACTAACCCGAATCAGATCGAAGTCGATCAGTTGCTGCGCGTCGTGCCGCCAGGCGCGAACACCGCCGCGCTGACGCCGGGCGTGTCGACGGCGCCGATCGGCAACGGTGGCACGGTGCAGAGCGCGCCGCTTGGCAGCACGGGTGCCGCAGCGGGCGTCGCGGCGCCGCCGATTTATGGTTCGGGTGCGAACAACGCCTCGCTAACGCCGCCGGCCAACCCGGGTGCTGCGAGCGATTCGAGCGCCGGCGCATCCGGCAACGTCGCGTTCTCATGGCCTGTGCGTGGACCGATGCTCGGCACGTTCAACGATTCGACCAACAAGGGTATTAATATCGGCGGCGCGGCTGGCGATCCGGTTAAGGCTTCTGCGGATGGGCGCGTGGTTTATGCCGGAAATGGGCTGCGTGGTTACGGCAATCTCATTATCATCAAGCATGATGCAACTTATCTCACGGCGTATGCACACAACCGCGCTTTGATGGTAAAAGAGGGAGATGCGGTGACCAAAGGGCAGAAGATCGCCGAGATGGGCAATAGCGATTCCGACCGCGTGATGTTGCATTTCGAAGTTCGCCGTCAGGGTAAACCTGTCGACCCACTGAAGTATTTGCCGCCGCAATAAGCGATACGACCATGCCGAAATCGAAGCGCCGCCTGCCGCAAGCCGAGTCTGAGACGATTAGCCGCGTCACGCCCGCTTCGGTGGAGGAAAGCGGCGCTTCGGAAGTTGAAGAAGAGATCGCAGAGGAGCGCGATCTCGACGAACGTCAGGGTGGCGCGGAAGAGCCCAGCGAGGCCCGCGAAGTTCCTGCCGACGCAGACGACTTCCGCGCGCTTCTGCAAGCCGAGCTGACGGCCGACACGATTCAGCACTACCTGAACCGCATCAGCGTCAAGCCGCTCCTGACTGTCGAGGAAGAGCAGAAGTATTCGCGTCTGGCGAAGGCGGGCGAGTTCGAAGCGCGGCAAGTGATGATCGAGCGCAATCTGCGGCTCGTCGTCAGCATCGCAAAGGGTTACCTGAACCGCGGTGTGCCGCTGCTCGATCTGATCGAAGAGGGCAATCTCGGCCTCATGCACGCCATCGAGAAATTCGATCCGACGCGCGGCTTCCGTTTCTCGACGTATGCCACCTGGTGGATTCGCCAAAGCATCGAGCGCGCGATCATGAACCAGGCGCGCACGGTGCGTTTGCCGGTGCACGTGATCCGTGAGCTCAACCAGGTGCTGCGCGCGAAGCGCCATCTGGAAAAGAATTCGATGAATTCCGGCGAAGCAGCCGAGCGTCGCGACGCCAGTATCGACGACATCGCGTATCTGACCGGCAAGACCACCGACGAAGTCACCGACATTCTCGCGCTGAACGAACACACCGCATCGCTCGATGCGCCGCTCGATCTCGACCCGGCGAGCAGCCTGCTCGATCTGCTATCCGACGACCAAAGCCAGTCGCCGGACGCCGAAGTGCAGCATCGCGAGCTGGAAACGCTTACACGCGCGTGGCTCGCGCGCCTGTCGGACAAGCATCGTCATGTGATCGAGCGCCGCTTTGGGCTGAACCATATCGAGCCCGCCACGCTCGAAGAGCTGGCCGACGAAATGGGCCTCACGCGCGAGCGTGTGCGCCAGATCCAACAGGAAGCGCTGGTGCGGCTGAAGCGCTTCTTTGCCTCCAACGGTGTTCGGAAAGACGCCGTTCTATAACCTGATGACACCGATTCTTGTTTTCGACATCGAGACGATTCCCGATGTCGCCGGCATTCGCCGCCTCGAAGATCTGCCCGCCACGCTGAGCGACGCTGAAGTCGCCGAGCATGCTTTTGCGGCGCGCCGCGAAAAGACCGGGAGCGATTTCCTTCCGCACCACCTGCAACGGATCGCGGCTATTTCCTGCGTGTTCCGCGACAACAACGGTTTCCGTGTCCGCTCGCTCGGCACGCTGGAAGACGGCGAGGCGGCGCTCGTGCAGTCGTTTTATCGTGTGATCGAAAAGTACACGCCGCAACTCGTGTCGTGGAATGGCGGCGGGTTCGACCTGCCGGTGCTGAACTACCGCGCGCTGGTCAACGGCATTCCGGCCTCCCGTTTCTGGGATCTCGGCGAGGACGACCGCGAGTTCAAGTGGAACAACTACATCAGCCGCTATCACTCGCGTCACACCGATCTGATGGACGTGCTGGCGATGTATCAGGCGCGCGCCAATGCGCCGCTCGACGCGCTCGCGAAGATGTGCGGCTTCCCAGGCAAGATGGGGATGGACGGCAGCCAGGTGTGGCACGCTTACCAGGAAGGCCGTATCGAGGAAATCCGCAATTATTGCGAGACCGACGTCGTCAATACGTACCTGCTGTATTGCCGCTTCCAGCTCATCCGCGGCGCGTTTTCGGCCGAAGAGTATGCTGACGAGATCAACCTGGTCAAAAATGCGCTGGCGCTGGAAGCGGCGCCGCAATGGGCCGAGTATCTGGCCGCATTCGATCAGTAAGCGGCTTGCTCATCAGTCTTGCTGTAACGAAACCGTTCGCCGCGCACTAACGCGGTTGAGCGCCTGACTGCGGCCGCCGTGGTGCGAAGTCGTGCGCCAGCGCCAGGGTTCGCCTTATGCTAATCGTGATCGAAGCGATCGGTGGGCGCGGCGCTTCGTCTACAATCTCGCCTTTCCCCCAAGTTTGTCAGGAAGTCGCAGGTGTCCCGAACTGCCCCCCAACGTCGCTCGCCGAAGCGCCAGAAGGCGCCCGCTCCGGCGAAAGCGCACGTCATTACCGGCACTGAGCCGATCATCGAAATCGTGTCGCTCGACATGGAAGCGCGCGGCGTGGGCCGCATCGAGAGCGAAGACGGCACGCCCGGCAAGGTGATTTTTGTCGAAGGCGCGTTGCCCGGCGAGCGTGTCAGCTACTCGACGCATCGCAGCAAGCCGAAATTCGAGCAGGCTGAGGTCGTCCAGGTATTCCGCGAAAGCGTGCTTCGCACCAAGCCGAAGTGCACGTACTTCGATATCTGCGGCGGCTGTTCGATGCAGCATCTCGACATCCGCGCCCAGATTGCCGTCAAGCAGCGTGTGCTCGAAGACAATTTCCAGCATCTGGCGAAGTTGCGTCCGGAGACCGTGTTCCGGCCGATTCACGGGCCGGCCTGGGGATACCGCTACCGCGCGCGTCTGGCGGTGCGCTATCTGCCGGAAAAGGGCGGCATGCGCATCGGCTTCTACGAGAAGAAGAGCAGCTATATCGCCGACATGAAGACCTGCGAGATACTGCCGCCGCATGTGTCGGCGATGCTGATGCCGCTGCGCTTCATGGTCCGCAAGCTGTCGATTTACGATCGTATGCCGCAGATCGAGCTGGCGGTCGGCTCATCCGTCACTGCGCTGGTGCTGCGCAATCTCGCGCCGATCACCTCCGCCGACGAGCAGGTGCTGCGCGATTTCGCCGACGAACACAAGATTCAGTGGTGGTTGCAGCCGGGCGGTCCTGACACGGTGACGCCGTTCTATCCGCTCGACATGCAACTCGACTACACGCTGCCGGAATACAACATCCGGATGCCGTTCAAGCCGACCGACTTCACCCAGGTGAATCACGCGATCAATCGCGTGCTGGTGAGCCGTGCGCTGCGTCTGCTGGCCCCGGCCAGAACGGACCGGGTGCTCGACCTGTTTTGCGGAATTGGCAATTTCACGCTGCCGCTTGCCCGGATTTCGAAGGAAGTGATGGGTATCGAAGGCAGTGACGTGCTGACTTCGCGCGCGCTTGCCAATGCCGAACTGAACGGTGTGGCGGGGCATACCTCGTTCGCCTGCCGCAACCTGTTCGAAGTGACCGCCGACGATATGCGCGCGCTCGGCCATTTCGACAAATTCCTTATCGACCCGCCGCGCGAAGGTGCGCTGGCTGTCGCCAAGGCGCTCGCGGAGATTGCGCAGAGCGGCAATGGGCCGTTGCCCAAGCGTATCGTCTACGTGTCGTGCGCGCCAGCCACGCTCGCTCGTGATGCGGGCCTGCTGGTGCATGAGGCCGGCTACCGGCTGGTGGGTGCCGGTGTGGTGAACATGTTCCCGCACACCTCGCACGTGGAGTCGATTGCGTTGTTCGAACGGGACTGAGAGGGCGCCCGGTTGCCGGCTGGTGCTGCATAGGCTGACGGCGCTGCACAAACAGAAACGCCACGACCGAAGTCGTGGCGTTTCTGTTTGTGCAGCAGCTAGTCGAGGCTTAGAACTGCCACCACGACTTTTCCTTACCCGGCCTTGCATGGCCCGTGATGTACGGGCTGTCGGGGAAGGTGCCGGCCAGAATGCGCTTCGTGTCGTCGGCCATTTGCGGCTGGTTCAGCTTCTCATACGACAGCATCATGATGTGCAGTGCGTCTTCGATAGCCGGCGCGTTCTTGTATTCCTTCAGCGCCAGTTGCGCGCGGTTGATCGCGGCGACATACGCGCCACGGCGGTAGTAATAATCCGCCGCATGAACTTCGTGCGACGCCAGCGCGTTCACGATATAGCGCATGCGTTGCGCGGCGTCCGGTGCATACTTGCTGTTCGGGTACTTGTCGACCACGATCTTGAACGCGTCATACGACTCGCGCAGCGACTTCGGATCGCGCTCGCTCATGTCCTGGCCGGAGAAGCGGCCGAACAGACCGAGGTCGTCGTTGAAGTGGATCATGCCCTTCAGGTAGTACGCGTACGCGATGTCCGGGTGATCCGGGTGCAACTGGATGAAGCGGTCGATCGCCTGGTCGGCGGCGGCGTTTTCGTTATCTTTCCAGTTGCAATACGCGACGTTGATCTGCGCTTGCTGGGCAAAGTGGCCGAACGGATCACGGCCTTCGAGCATCTCGAAATACTTGGCGCACTTGCCGAAATCACCACCGGTCAGAGCGTCGTTCGCCTCCGTATATAATTTGTTGTTGTTCCACGTAGCCGTCTCGTCGGTCTTTTCCGGCAGGCCGTGGCAAGCCGCAACAACGGCGACGGCTGCGGCGCACGCAATGTATCCGGCCACTTTCCGGGCCATCTTCTTGATGACCGCCAAATTGATCGCCGCTTTAGTGATGGTGTTCAAGGCTCGCATTTTCCAGTCTAGCTTTACGTCCAGGTGACCCAGACTCAATGACCCGCTCAAATACTCCAGGCGCCGCAACCGGTGCCGGGAATAGCAACAAAGATTATAGCGTAAGCGCTGACCCCTCCGACGCGTTGGGCGTCGATTCACTCGACGACGATCTCGGCAGCGACGCGCTTGCCGCTGCCGGCCCGCAAAGCAGGGTGCCGACGGTGGCGAGCCCCGTGGCGGACGAGTCGCCGCGCAGCGTCGTCGTGCCCGACGAACTGGCCGGCGAACGCCTCGACAAGGTGCTCGCCCGAATCTTTCCGGAGTTTTCACGTAACCGGCTGCAAAGCTGGATCGAATCGGAGCGGGTGCGCATCGACGGCAAGCCGGCCAAAATCCGTCAGCCGGTACCGCTTGGGGCCACCATAGAGCTCGTGCCCGATCTGCTGCCTGAACAACTCGCGTTCACGCCTGAGCCGGTGCCGCTCGAGATCGTCTACGAGGACGACACGCTGGTGGTCATCAACAAGCCGGCCGGCATGGTCGTGCATCCGGCGGCCGGCAACTGGAGCGGCACCGTTCTTAACGGCCTGCTGTACCGCTACGGCGACGCCGCGGCAGGCCTGCCGCGCGCCGGTATCGTGCATCGGCTCGACAAGGAAACGTCCGGACTGATGGTGGTGGCGCGCACGCTCGAGGCGCAGACGGATCTGGTGCGCCAGCTCCAGGCACGCACGGTGAAGCGCCGTTATCTCGCGCTGGTGTGGGGCAACATGCCCGAAGAAGGCACGATCGACGCGCCGATTGGCCGCGATCCGCGCGAACGCACGCGCATGGCGGTGGTGACGAGCGCATCGGGCAAAGCGGCGCGCACGCATTTCCGGCGCGTGGACACGGCGATCTGGCAGCGTCAGCCAGTCACCGCGATTCATTGCGATCTGGAAACCGGTCGCACCCATCAGATTCGCGTGCATTGTGCGCATATCGGCCATCCGCTGCTCGGCGATCCGATTTATGGGCGCGCGCGCGGCAAGCGCTCGGTGACGCCGTTGCCGGACGGTTTCGCGCGTCAGGCGTTGCATGCATGGCGCCTCGGTCTGATCCACCCGAAAACCGGCCGGACCATGCAATGGCGCGCCGATGCACCGGAAGACATGCAGGTGCTGTCGGCGGCGCTTGGCTTGGGGCGTGACGATGCAGGCGAGTTCGACGAGACGTACTACGAGGAAGACGACTACGACGCTTCGCTGGACGACGACATCGATGAAGACGGCGCACACAGCGACGACGATCACGACGAAGACCAGGATCACGACGACGAACACGACGCGGACGGTCACGCATGAGCTTGCCCGCGCTGAGCTTTGCCGATGTTGTGCAACCCGCATGGAACGTGTCGCCGCGTGTGCGCGCGCTCGTCACCACGCGCAACGGGGGCGTGAGCGAGCCGCCGTTCGGCCGTTGGCAGGATGGCGCTGACCAGCCTGGCGGCCTGAATCTGGGGATGAAAAGCGGTGACGATCCCGCCGCGGTCGCAACCAATCGCGCACGCTTGCTGAGTCTGGCAGGCGTAGGCGAGGCCGCGTGGCTCGAACAGATTCACGGCGCGGGCATCGTGCGCGCGGAAGATGCGATCGCGCAGACTCATGCAAGCGGTACGCCGACCCGAGCGGACGCTAGCGTCACCGATCGGCCCGGCACGGTGTGTGTCGTGATGATCGCCGATTGCATGCCGGTGCTGTTGTGCGACGAAGCGGGACGCGCGGTCGGCGCGGCCCATGCCGGCTGGCGTGGTTTGGCCGCGGGTATCGTCGAGCAGACCGCGCAGCGCGTCGCCGCTCTCGCCGGCGTGGAGGCCGCATCGTTGCATGCCTACCTGGGTCCGGCGATCGGACCGGACGCATTCGAGGTGGGTGCAGATGTGCGTGACGCCTTCATGAACGGCGTGGGCGGCGCGCAACGCGACGCCACCGCAAATGCATTCATTACGCATCCGCAAAACCCCGGCAAATATCTCGCCGATCTCACGGCGCTGGCGCGTTTGCGCTTGCAACGGCTCGGCGTGACGCGCGTTATTGGCGGCGATCTGTGTACGGTCACGCAACGTGATCGTTTCTATTCCTATCGCCGTGATCGCGAGACAGGGCGCATGGCCGCGCTGATCTGGCTGGACGATCAGGCTACGCATTAGTCCGGCACTCAATCATCCACGCACGGCCGCATGATGGCGCGTTGTTTTGTCAGCGCAATCATGCGGCCGTGGCGCTTCTCGCCGTTGCCTCGACCGGCGCGACGTCTTCCTGCGAGCATCCGTATGAGGGTTTATTCGGAGGCGCGTTGCGTGTTTTTGCTGCGCTGCCGGATTTTGCCGCGCATGCGTTAATCTGCCGCTAAAAGTGCCCGCGGGTGAACGGATAAATGCGCGTAAATACACATAAGCCCATGCAATACGGGAGCTTTTTTTGCTTATGCGGGCACTTATCAACCCATGTTCCAAAAGCGCGATCTGCTATACAGGGAAAACGATAATTAAAAAACTATCGCACTGCGGCAAAATCGGGAACAAGCATTGACATGCCTTGCGATGGGGAGCAAGAATGTTCCTCACAGCTCCTCGTACATGGGACAGGGCGTGACGAGGTCGCGAGCAATCGCCCACGTGCGCATGAACCTGCCTCTCAACCCGTCCGCAAGGACTTACCGGTCAAAAGCAGGTATGGCAGCATCACATTCCTCAGCTTCTCCCAGCACGGACTCCTCGACGGAGCACACGCAGCAGGCCGGTACGAGCGGCGCATCACCAGCCGCAGGCATGCAGCAGTTATTGGACGCCTGGATGAACGCATGGCGGTCGCTGGGCACGCCGCCCGGCGGCAGTGACATGCCTTTCCAGGTGCCGCAAGTGCCCCAGATGCCGCAAATGGGCTTGCCGCAGATGCCGTCGTTCCCCGGCATGCCTGATTTCAGCAAACTGGCTGCGGGATCCCTGCCGTCAATGCCGTCATTCGCCGGACTCAACATTCCGAGCGCCGCGATTCCATCGGAGCGCCTGCAAAAGCTGCAAGCCGATTATTCGCGCGAGGCGATGGAACTGATCCAGCAGGCAACCACCTCCACGACGAAAGCCCCCGAACTCAAGGACCGCCGCTTCAGTTCCGACGCGTGGAGCGCGACCCCGGCCTATGCATTTACCGCTGCGTGGTATTTGTTGAACGCGCGCTATCTGCAGGAAATGGTCGACGCGCTCGAAACTGAACCGAAGATGCGCGAGCGCGTTCGGTTCGCGGTTCAGCAATGGACCGCAGCCGCATCGCCGAGCAACTTCTTCGCGTTGAATCCGGAAGCGCAAAAGACCTTGCTCGATAGCAAGGGCGAGAGCTTGCGCCAGGGCGTGATGAATCTGCTGGGCGACATGCAGCGCGGCAAGATTTCGCAGACGGACGAATCGCGTTTCGTGGTCGGCGAAAATCTCGCGAACACCGAAGGCTCAGTGGTGTTCGAGAACGACCTCATTCAGTTGATCCAGTACAAGCCGCGCACGGCCACCGTGCGTGAGCGGCCGTTGCTGATCGTGCCGCCTTGCATCAACAAGTTCTACATTCTCGATCTGCAGCCGGAGAATTCGCTGGTCGCGCACGGACTCGATTCGGGTCATCAGGTGTTTCTGATTTCGTGGCGCAACGCGGATGCATCGATCGCAGGCAAGACGTGGGACGACTACGTCAGCGAAGGCGTGCTCAAGGCGATCGAAACGGTTAGCAAGATCAGCGGCCGCGAGCAGATCAACACGCTGGGTTTCTGCGTGGGCGGCACCATGCTCGCCACGGCGCTGGCGGTGGCGGCCGCGCGCGGCGAGCATCCGGCTGCGTCGATGACCTTGCTCACCGCGATGCTCGATTTCTCGGACACGGGCGTGCTCGACGTATTCGTCGACGAGGCGCATGTGCAGATGCGCGAGCAGACCATCGGCGGAAAGAACGGCGGCAAGCCTGGCTTGATGCGCGGCATCGAATTCGCCAACACCTTCTCGTTCCTGCGGCCGAACGATCTGGTGTGGAACTACGTCGTCGACAATTACCTCAAAGGGCGCACGCCGGTGCCGTTCGATCTGCTGTACTGGAACAGCGATTCGACGAGTCTGCCGGGCCCGATGTATGTCTGGTATCTGCGCAACACGTATCTCGAGAATCGTCTGCGCGAGCCGGGCGCGGTGACCACCTGCGGCGAGCCGGTCGATCTCTCGAAGATCGACGTGCCCACCTTCATCTACGGTTCACGCGAAGACCATATCGTGCCGTGGCAAACCGCCTATGCGTCGGTGCCGCTGCTCTCCGGACCGTTGAAGTTCGTGCTCGGCGCGTCGGGTCATATCGCTGGCGTGATCAATCCGCCGGCAAAGAAAAAGCGTAACTACTGGGCGCTGGAAGGTGACGTCAAGACGCTGCCGGAAAGCCCGGACGAATGGCTCGACCAGGCGACCGAAGTGCCCGGTAGCTGGTGGCCCGAATGGACCACGTGGCTTGACCAGTATGGCGGCAAGAAAGTGAAGCCACGCGCCACGGCCGGCTCCGCCGAATTCCCGGTGATCGAACCGGCGCCAGGGCGTTATGTGCGGCAACGGGAGTAGGCTTCAGCGCGCCTGAGGGCGCGGTGGTGTGGCGGTATGAGTGCGCGTCCTGATATATGCAAGGGCGCATTGGCAACAAGATTTTTAACTTGACGGGCTGCGGCGTATTTAGCCGATGTCCCGGAGGATATGGAAATGACTGATGTTGTGATCGTATCGGCCGCCCGTACGGCAGTTGGCAAATTCGGTGGGTCGCTGGCGAAGATCGCTGCGCCTGAACTCGGCGCTACCGTGATTCGTGCCGTGCTCGAACGGTCTGGTCTGAAGCCTGAGCAGGTCAGCGAAGTCATTCTGGGGCAGGTGCTGACGGCAGGCTCGGGTCAGAACCCGGCGCGTCAGTCGCTGATCAAGGCGGGGCTGCCCACGGCGGTGCCCGGCATGACGATCAACGTGGTGTGCGGCTCGGGCCTGAAGGCCGTGATGCTGGCGGCCAACGCGATCATCGCGGGCGACGCGGACATCGTGATCGCCGGCGGTCAGGAAAACATGAGCGCCGCGCCGCACGTGCTGCCTGGCTCGCGCGACGGTTTCCGCATGGGCGACGCCAAGCTGATCGATTCGATGATCGTCGACGGCCTGTGGGACGTCTACAACCAGTACCACATGGGCGTGACGGCAGAAAACGTCGCCAAGGAATACGGCATCACGCGCGAGCAGCAGGATGCGTTCGCGGCGCTGTCGCAGAACAAGGCGGAAGCCGCGCAGAAGTCGGGCCGTTTTAACGACGAAATCGTGCCGGTCGAAATTCCGCAACGTAAGGGTGAGCCGCTGCGTTTCGCAACGGACGAGTTCGTGCGTCACGGCGTGACGGCTGAATCGCTGGCGGGTCTGAAGCCGGCATTCTCGAAGGAAGGCTCGGTGACGGCGGCCAATGCGTCGGGTCTGAACGACGGCGCGGCGGCGGTGCTGGTGATGTCGGCGAAGAAGGCTGAAGCGCTCGGCCTCACGCCGCTCGCGCGCATCAAGGCGTACGCCACCTCGGGTCTGGACCCGAAGGTGATGGGCATGGGTCCGGTGCCCGCATCGCGCCGTTGTCTCGAACGCGCGGGCTGGACGCCGGCCGATCTGGACCTGATGGAAATCAACGAAGCGTTTGCCGCACAGGCGTGCGCCGTGAATCAGCAAATGGGCTGGGACACGTCGAAGATCAACGTGAACGGCGGCGCGATTGCGATCGGCCATCCGATCGGTGCGTCCGGCGCCCGGATTCTCGTCACGCTGCTGCATGAAATGCAGAAGCGCGATGCGAAGAAGGGTCTGGCGTCGTTGTGTATCGGCGGCGGCATGGGCGTGGCGCTGGCGCTCGAGCGCGCTTGATAGACCTCAAGTCCTGTGGCACCAAGCTCGGGGCCTCAGGTTGGGTCTAACAGGCTTAGACAGGTTTTAGCAGGCGGTAAGCAGGGTTGCCGCGCGCCACATTGCAGCAGGTAGCGCGCGGTGAGCAATGGCCTCGTCGGCCGGTCGCCCGGCGGCAGCGGAGATGAAGCACAGGCGAGGGAAGAGGTAGCCGGTCGGCACCTCGAAAACGAAAAACGGAGTGTAGTTTATGACACAGCGAATTGCGTACGTAACGGGCGGGATGGGTGGCATCGGCACAAGCATTTGCCAGCGTCTGCACAAAGAGGGCTTCAAGGTGGTCGCCGGCTGCGGCCCGAACTCGCCGCGCCGCGTGAAGTGGCTCGAAGAGCAGAAGGCACTCGGCTACGATTTCATTGCGTCCGAAGGCAATGTCGGCGATTGGGAATCGACCAAGGCGGCGTTCGACAAGGTCAAGGCCGAAGTCGGTGAGATCGACGTGCTGGTGAACAACGCAGGCATCACGCGCGACGTCGTGTTCCGCAAGATGACGCACGAAGACTGGACGGCGGTGATCGACACCAACCTGACCAGCCTCTTCAACGTCACGAAGCAGGTGATCGACGGGATGGTCGAGCGCGGCTTCGGGCGGGTCATCAACATTTCGTCGGTGAACGGCCAGAAGGGGCAGTTCGGCCAGACCAACTACTCGACCGCGAAGGCCGGCATTCACGGCTTCACGATGTCGCTGGCGCAGGAAGTGGCCACCAAGGGCGTGACGGTCAACACCGTATCGCCTGGCTACATCGGCACCGATATGGTCAAGTCGATCCGCCCGGACGTGCTGGAAAAGATCGTTGCAACGATCCCGGTGCGCCGTCTCGGTCAGCCGCAGGAAATCGGCTCGATCGTGGCATGGCTCGCCTCGGACGAATCGGGTTTCTCCACGGGCGCGGATTTTTCGCTGAACGGTGGTTTGCATATGGGCTGAGTCACCGGCACGCCGCTCACAAGGCAGCGTGCTTCGGCTCAGATGGTTCCGGCGGCGTCCCGGCTGCACAATTGCCCGATTGTGCGCCGGCATGACGCCGTTTCCGCGCTCAACTCGCGCTCAAAGGCGTTACATGACCACTACTACAAAGAAAACAGCCGAACGATTGATCAAGAAGTACCCGAATCGCCGGCTCTACGATACCGAGACAAGCACGTACATCACGCTGACGGACGTTAAGCAGCTCGTGCTGGATCAGGAGGATTTCAAGGTCATCGATGCGAAGAGCAACGAGGATCTGACGCGCGCCATCCTGTTGCAGATCATTCTCGAAGAGGAGAGCGGCGGCTTGCCGATGTTCTCGTCGTCGATGCTGTCGCAGATCATCCGTTTCTACGGCCATGCCATGCAGGGCATGATGGGAACGTATCTGGAGAAGAACATCCAGGCCTTCATCGACATTCAGGCGAAGCTCGCCGACCAGTCGAAGAATCTGTACGAAGGCAAGGCGATGAACCCCGAAGTCTGGTCGCAATTCATGAACATGCAGGCGCCCATGATGCAGGGCATGATGACCAGCTACATCGAACAGTCGAAGAACATGTTCGTGCAGATGCAGGAGCAGATGCAGAACCAGGCGAAATCGATGTTCGCCACCTTCCCGTTCACGCCAGGTGGTCCGGTGAATGCGGCCGGAGGACCGGTCACGCCGGCTACTCCGCAAACCAATCCGGAGCCGGAGAAGAAGTAACGGCGCGACGCTGACGCGGTGGGCGCGTCCTTACGCGTCGGCCCCATGGCCAAACGGCGCAGGGGTGGTGTGCCCGTCGCACGATGAGGCGGCGGGTGGACCACGGCGGCCTGCGCGCCGGGCGCAGGCGGATGGGCGCGGTACAATCACAGGTTGCGTGCGCCGGCGCTGTTGCGGGGTGTGGTCCTCGAGATCCTTTTGATCCCGTTACCCCTCAGGCCGTGTCGCAGCGTCCCATTTGTCACCGTCGCCACCGCTGTATCCCAGCCCCATCTATGTCGCAGACTGTTTTCCCTACCGCCCCCACGCTTTCGATTCCGAAGGCCGGATTTGTCAGCTTTGGCTGACCGCAAGATTTGCAGAAGCAGCTTGGGCGCCGTTCCCACATGAGCCGGCTGTTTCTTGCGCCCATGGAAGGGCTTGCGGACTACGTGTTGCGCGACGTGCTGACCAGCACGGGCGGATTCGACGGGTGCGTGTCCGAATTCGTCCGGGTGACGGGCTCCGTGCTTCCCGAGCGTGTCTACGAGAGGGATACACCCGAAGTCCTCCACGGAGGACGCACACCCGGCGGCACGCCGATGGTGATCCAACTTCTGGGTAGCGATCCTGAATGGATGGCGCTGAATGCGGCCCAGGCGGCCAGTTTGTCGCCGCATGGACTCGATCTGAACTTCGGCTGTCCTGCCAAAGTCGTCAACCGGCACGGTGGCGGCGCGATGCTGCTCGCGCACCCTGAACAACTGAACCGGATTGTTTCTTCCGTTCGCGCCGCGGTGCCTGCCGGCATCGCTGTGACAGCAAAAATGCGGCTCGGCGTGTCAGATACATCGCTTGCGATCGACTGTGCCACGGCACTGGCGGAAGGCGGCGCGGCCTCGCTCGTCGTGCATGCCAGAACGCGCGACCATGGCTACCGGCCGCCGGCCCACTGGGAGTGGATCGCGCGAATCGACGACGCCGTGGACGTGCCGGTCACGGCCAACGGAGAAGTCTGGACGGTGGCCGACTGGGAGCGGTGCCGGGCGGTCAGCGGCTGTGCGGACGTAATGATCGGGCGGGGCGCCGTGTCGGATCCTTTCCTGGCCTTGCGCATACGTGGACTGATGGAGCGGACGCCTTCCGGCGAGGAATGGCCTGCCGTGCTGGGTTTGCTTGCCGACTACCTGAGAAAATTGCAAGCTCGTGTTGCTGCCCGCCATGAGCACGGACGCGTCAAAATGTGGCTCAGTTATCTGAAACGGACGTGGCCGCAGGCTGCCGAGCTGCATGCAGCCATCCGGCGCCTCCATGATTCGCGTGACATTCTTGACGTGATCGAGCGCGCCCAGGCACTCGGTGGCTTGATCCCGATGCCGGCACAACAACACGCGGCCCTTGGCCTCGCCGATCCGGCAACGCCCCGCTACCTGGCCGACTGCACGGTCGCCGGCGCGGTACAATAAAGGGTTGCGTGCGCGGGACGTTGTCCGGGCTGTGGTCTGTCTGACCATCGGGCCCTTGGCCTTGCCGCACCGTCCCCATTTGTCGCCATCGTCACCGCTATACGCCGGATCCATCCTATGTCGCAGACCATTTCCCCCGCCGTGCCGCCCCCTTCGACTCCGAAGGTCGGTTTCGTCAGCCTCGGCTGTCCTAAAGCGCTTGTCGATTCCGAGCAGATCATCACGCAGTTGCGCGCCGAGGGCTACGAGATCTCCGGCACGTACGACGGCGCGGACCTCGTCGTCGTCAACACGTGCGGCTTCATCGACGAAGCGGTGCAGGAAAGCCTCGACGCGATCGGCGAAGCGCTCAGCGAAAACGGCAAGGTGATCGTCACGGGCTGCCTCGGTGCCAAGCAGAGCGCGAGCGGTTCGAATCTGATCGAAGAAGTGCATCCGAAGGTGCTGGCCGTGACCGGCCCGCACGCGCTGGGCGAAGTGATGCAGGCGGTGCACAATCATCTGCCGAAGCCGCACGATCCGTTTATCGATCTGGTGCCGGCTGCCGGCGTGAAGCTCACGCCGCGTCACTACGCTTACCTCAAGATTTCCGAAGGCTGCAACCACCGCTGCACGTTCTGCATCATCCCGTCAATGCGCGGCGACCTCGTGTCGCGCCCGGTCGCGGACGTGATGCTCGAGGCGGAGAACCTGTTCAAGTCCGGCGTGAAGGAACTGCTCGTGATTTCGCAGGACACGAGCGCATACGGCGTCGACGTGAAATACCGCACCGGTTTCTGGAACGGCAAGCCGATCAAGACGCGCATGACCGATCTGGTCGGCGCGCTTGGCGAACTCGCGGCGCAATACGGCGCATGGGTACGTTTGCATTACGTGTATCCGTATCCGAGCGTCGACGAGGTCATCCCGATGATGGCAGAAGGTCCGTTCAAGGGCCACGTGCTGCCGTATCTGGATGTGCCGTTCCAGCACGCGCATCCGGAAGTGTTGAAGCGCATGAAGCGTCCGGCCAATGCCGAGAAGGTGATGGAGCGCGTGAAGGCGTGGCGCGAAATCTGCCCCGATCTGACGATCCGCAGCACGTTCATCGCCGGCTTTCCGGGCGAGACCGAAGAGCAATTCCAGACGCTGCTCGATTTCATCCGCGAGGCGGAACTGGATCGGGTCGGCTGCTTTGCTTATTCGCCGGTCGAAGGCGCGAGCGCCAATGAACTCGACGGTGCGTTGCCCGACGAAGTGCGTGAAGAGCGCCGTGCGCGTTTCATGGAAGTGGCCGAAGAAGTGTCGGCCAAACGGATTGCGAAGAAGGTCGGCAAAACGCTGAAAGTGCTGGTCGACGAGATCAATGCCGACGGCGGCATCGGCCGCACCGCGGCGGATGCGCCCGAGATCGACGGCGTCGTGTATATCGCGCCGGCCACCAAGGCGTCGAAGCGTTATAAGGTCGGCGATTTTGTCTCGGTGAAGATCACCGGCGCCGACGGTCACGATCTGTGGGGCGAGGTCTAAGCGATGACGGTGAGCACAGCCGGCACGCCGGAAGGCCGGACCCCGGCAACCTGGTCCCCGGCAGCCCAGCACCCGGAGAGCCGGCCTCCGGAGATCCTCGCGTTTGGCGAGGCGATGATCGAGTTCAACCAGTCGGCTAAAGATCAGCCGAACTATCTGCAAGGCTTCGGCGGCGATACGTCGAACTTCTGCATTGCGGCAGCACGGCAGGGCGCGAAGACGGGTTTCGCGTCGGCCGTGGGCAGCGACCATTTCGGGCGTCTCCTGATCGATCTGTGGGAACGCGAGCAGGTCGAGACGTCGCTCGTGCGCGTCGATCCGCACGCGCCCACCGGCGTCTATTTCGTCTCGCACGGTCCCGCAGGTCACGCGTTCGACTATCTGCGCGCGGGTTCGGCCGCGAGCCGCTACGCGCCGCACAATTTGCCGCTCGATGCGATCGCCGCGGCCAAAGTCATCCATTTGTCCGGCATCAGCCTCGCGATCAGCCTGAGCGCCTGCGACGCCGCGTTGGCGGCGATCGAGCATGCACGAGCGAACGGTGTGCGCGTGAGTTTCGACACCAATCTTCGTTTGAAGCTGTGGCCGCTCGCAAGAGCGCGTGCGGTGATGCTCGAAGCCATTCGTCACACCGACATTTGCCTACCGAGCTGGGACGACGTCAGCGAACTGACCGGCTTGACTGGCCGCGACGAGATCGTCGACTTTCTGCTGTCGCATGGTCCGCGTGTCGTGGCGCTCAAGCTCGGCAAGGAAGGTTCGTATATCGCCACGCCGGATGAGCGGCGCGTCGTGCCGGGCCACGTCGTCAACGCGGTCGATGCGACCGGCGCGGGGGACTGCTTCGGCGGCGCGTTTATCGCGCGCATCGTGGCGGGTGACGATCCGTTTCAAGCGGCGCGTTATGCGAACTGCGCCGCGGCACTGTCCACGCAAGGTTACGGCGCGGTCGCGCCGATCCCTTCGCGCGCGACGGTCGAACACATCCTGGCCGGCTGACAGTAACGCGCTGCGAGGCGCGCCCCGCAGCCGGTCAGGACAAGATCATCTTGAGACACTAAACAGGAGCGAGCGATGCAACGAGACGTAGTGGTGGTAAGCGGTGTACGTACGGCAATCGGCGGTTTTGGGGGCAGTCTGAAGGATTTTCCGCCGACCGATCTGGGCGCACGCGTCGTGCGTGAAGCGCTGGCGCGCGCGAACGTGTCGGGCGACGAAGTCGGTCACGTGGTGTTCGGCAACGTCGTGCATACCGAACCGAAAGACATGTATCTGGCCCGGGTGGCCGCGATCAACGGCGGCGTCGCGCAACATGCGCCTGCGTTGACCGTCAACCGTCTGTGCGGCTCGGGCTTGCAGGCCATCGTCTCAGCCGCGCAAAGCGTGCTGCTCGGCGACGCCGACATCGCGATCGGCGGCGGCGCGGAAAACATGAGCCGCGCGCCGTACTCCATGCCGGCTGCGCGCTTCGGTCAGCGCATGGGCGATGCGCGCCTCGTCGACATGATGGTCGGCGCGTTGAGCGACCCGTTCCAGTCGATCCATATGGGCGTGACCGCCGAGAACGTCGCCCGCAAATACGACATCTCGCGCGAGACGCAGGATGCACTCGCGCTCGAATCGCATCGCCGCGCGGCCAATGCGATTACGAGCGGCTACTTCAAGGACCAGATCCTGCCGATCACGATCCCGTCGAAGAAGGGCGATGTCGTATTCGATACGGATGAGCACACGCGCATGAACGCGACGGCCGAAGACTTCTCCAAGTTGAAACCGGTGTTCGCAAAGGAAAACGGCACGGTGACGGCCGGCAACGCCTCGGGCATCAATGACGCCGCCGCGGCGGTCGTGCTGATGGAACGCAGCGTCGCTGAAAAGCGCGGGATCAAGCCGTTGGCACGGCTGGTTTCGTACGCGCATGCGGGCGTCGATCCGGCCTACATGGGTATCGGCCCGGTGCCGGCAACCCGCAAGGCGCTCGAACGCGCCGGTCTGACGGTCGCCGATCTGGATGTGATCGAAGCGAACGAAGCGTTTGCCGCTCAGGCGTGCGCGGTCAGCAAGGAACTCGGTCTTGATCCGGCCAAGGTCAATCCGAACGGTTCGGGCATTTCGCTCGGCCACCCGATCGGCGCAACCGGCGCACTGATCACGGTCAAGGCCTTGTATGAGTTGCAGCGGGTTGGCGGCCGCTATGCGCTGGTGACGATGTGTATCGGTGGCGGGCAGGGCATCGCGGCGATCTTCGAACGGATCTGAAGCCGAGGCGGGACAACGTGACGCCACGCGAGGCGTCACGTTGTCCCCGTCGAACGAAGCCGGGTAGCAAACCAGTATCGAGCAGTATCAGGCAACAAGGAAAGAACGGATGCAGGAATCCAAAGCGATGAAGGGTGCGACGCGTCGGCGCGCTTGGGCAGTCCTCCAGAGGCACGTCCTTCGGGGCGTAGTGAGCGCGGCCGCATTGCTGTGTGCCGGCGCCGGGGCTGTGCTGCCCGCGCAGGCATGGGCGGAAAGCGACGCGGTGAAGGAGCTGGCGGCGCCCCCGCCGATTCAGTTGCCGCTCAAGCCGAGCCCCGAATTCGCGAAGTTTCCGCGTTACGCCGGCATGCTGGGCTCGCGGCAGATCGTGCTGCGACTTGGCGCGAAAACCGACGATCCGGCCGGCGTGCACGGCGAGTATCAGTACACAGACACCGGCGAGGTGATCCTGATCGCGGGTGACCGCGACGGCGATACGCTCGAAGTCGAGGAATCGAACGACGGCACGCATATCACCGGCAACTGGGTGGGCAAGTTTGCCGCCGACGGTTCGGTGGCGGGCGACCGGATGAACGTCGACGATTCCAGCCCGCAGCCGTTCGATCTGAAACCACTGGCAGCGGGGCAGGCTGTGCCGGCTGCATCAGCGAGTGCCGGTCAGGCCGCTAACAAGACTGCGGTGGCGCCGCAGCCGTCCGCCGGCAGCGCAGCAGCGCCCGCCTCGGCGACAGGCGGTGGTCACGCCGTTGGCGGGGTGAGCAACCTGCAAACCGGCGAATAAAGTCTACCTACACCATGACCCAATCCAAACTCAAACGCGGTCTGCAAACCCGCGTCGTGCGCGCCGAAGACCAACTCACGCCGGGTTTCGAATCTTTCTCGATGCCGGTGACGCGCGCCTCGACTGTCGTTTTCCCTGATCTCGCGACGATGCGCGCGCTCGACTGGAAAAACGACGCGCAATGGCGCTATGGCCTGCACGCCACGCCGACTTCGCTCGCGCTGGCGCAGCGGCTTGCCACCATCGAAGGCGGTAATCACGCGTTGCTGCAGCCGTCGGGCTTGTCGTCGATTTCGAACGTGTACTTCGGCCTCGTGAAGGCCGGCGACGACGTGCTGATTCCCGATAACGTCTACTCGCCGAACCGCGATCACGGCGACTGGCTGGCGCGCGATTTCGGCATCACCGCACGCTACTACGATCCGATGATCGGCGCGGGCATCGCGGATCTGATCCAGCCGAATACGCGTTTGATCTGGCTCGAAGCGCCCGGTTCGGTCACGATGGAAGTGCCCGACGTGCCCGCCATTACCGCGGTGGCGCGTGCGCGCAACGTCGTTACGGCGATCGACAATACCTGGTCGGCCGGGCTCGGTTTCCGGCCGTTCGATCACGGTGTCGATATCTCGGTGCAGGCGTTGACCAAGTACCAGTCGGGCGGCGGCGACGTGTTGATGGGCGCGACGATCACCGTCGATCGCGAGTTGCATCTGAAGCTGAAGGCAGCGCGCATGCGCACGGGTATCGGTGTGTCGGTGGATGACTGTTCGCTGATTCTGCGCAGTCTGCCGAGCATGCGCTTGCGTTTCGAACAGCATGACCGTGCAGCGCTCGGCCTCGCCACCTGGCTGAAGACGCGTCCGGAAATTGCCGCGGTCCTGCACCCGGCGTTGTCCGACTGTCCAGGGCATGAGTTTTTCAAGCGCGACTTTACGGGCGCGGGCGGACTGTTCTCAGTGGTGTTCGACGCACGTTACAGCGCGGCGCAAATCGACACGTTCTGCGAGTCGCTCGATCTGTTTTCGCTCGGCTGGAGCTGGGGCGGAGCGCACAGTCTCGCGATGCCGTACGACGTCGCCTCGATGCGCACGGAAGGTCAATGGCCGTATCGCGGCACGCTGGTACGGTTCTATATCGGCCTGGAAGAAGAGGCCGATTTGCGCGCGGATATCGAACAGTGTCTGGCGGCGCTGGGTTAAGCGCCTGAGCGCTGATTGCCGATTGCTGAAGGTTGAGAAAGCCCATTGTGACGCGTTCACGATGGGCTTTTTGGTTTGTCAAGATAGCCAGTAAGCCTAACCATTCGGCCGAATGGTCGGCGATGGATCTCGACGCTACGATGGTGCGCACTTAACTAACGGTAGCCGCACTATGGTGAGTTCCGATGAATCTATTTTTCTGGATGTTACTGAATCTTGGCGTGCCGATTGTCGGCCCGATCTTTACGCTAGCGCTCGTCGCACCCACGCACGGCTGGCGCGTCGCGAAGGCGTTGATCGCCGCATCAGTGAAAGACGGCCAACTGTTCTGGTGTGCGATCGGTCTGTGCGCGGCGGCGGTCTATGAGGCGGTGACTGCGCTGGAGCTTGGGCGTGGCGCGGTGCCTGTGCTGGAGGGCGCCATTGCTGGATTCTGCATCCTGGCATTCGTCTGTTCGAATATCGTGATGTTGTCTTTGGTCAATACACGTGGTGATCAGACGGCTACATGCATTCGTGACGGGCAGAAACGGTTTGCTACGGAGGCCTTGTCGCGTGTGCCCATTGCGATTTCGATTCTTGCAACATCTCTTGCAGCTACTCTGTTTGCAATCCTACACGTGCATATGATTTAGATTTTTTAGATAACGCAGCTCTTATACTGATCTCCTTTTAGGAGGCACTCATGCATAAACTATTCACGTTTCTGGAATCTGACGAAAACTACGCCCTTGTTCTGAAGTGGCATGGCGTCGTAATCGGAGTCACTGGGATCTCCATGTTGGGCATGTTCCTGATCGCCCATCTCAACAAATAATTCTCGCACCGGCGCTGGCCGCCATTGCATCGGCCAGCGCAAACCAGGTTTCAGAACAGGCGCAGCAAGCCATCCAGCCCAACGTGGTTGAATGCCACACTGGCTGCTTCGCGCACCACCGGCTTCGCACGGAACGCCACAGAAAGTCCCGCCGTCGCCATCATTTTCAGATCGTTCGACCCATCGCCCATCGCAATCGCGCGCGTCGGTTCGATGCCCAGTTGGGCGCATGTCTCGCGCAGCGTGCGGGCCTTCACGTCGGCGTTGACGATCTCGCCGATTACGTTGCCGGTCAACTTTCCATCCACGATTTCGAGCGTGTTCGCGTGCGTGAAATCGAGGCCGAGCCGGGCTTTCAGTTTTTCGGTGAAGAACGTGAATCCGCCGGACACCAACAGCGTTTTCAATCCCGCCGCCTTCGCGCCGGCCAGCATTCGTTCGGCGCCCGGCGAAAGTTGCAGCCGCTCTTCATAAACGCGTTCGAGCGCGCCGGCGTCGAGCCCCTTGAGCAGTGCCACGCGGCGCGTCAGGCTCTCGTTGAAGTCCTTGATTTCGCCGCGCATCGACGCTTCGGTAATCGCGGCGACTTCTGCTTTCAAGCCGCAGAAGTCGGCGATTTCGTCGATGCATTCGATCGTGATCAGCGTCGAATCCATGTCCATCGCGACGAGGCCGAAGTCACGCAACTGGCGGCCGGGTTCGACAAACGCGTAATCCAGCTGATGCGTGCTGCAATAGACCTCAAGGTCGGCGCGCTGCGCAACGTTCGCGTCGGCGATACGAATCGCGTTTGCGTCGATGACAGCGGCGTGTGAGCCGCGCGCAAGCGCGACGAGCGTTTTGTGGTGGTCGGCGGAAAGAGGCTCGGTGCTTTGGATGACGAGGTTCATGGACGACGCATTGACGCGGAAAAGGGCGGCCGCGCGACGCGCGGGGAAAATTCCGTCATTGTAACGGTTCGGCGGTGTGTGGCCCGTTGGGGCGACCGACAAGGGGCAACCGCTAACCGGATGGCAGTCAAGCGGGGAGCGGCAATTGGCCAATAGACAAACAAACGACCCGCCAGAAGCCCATCAGCCGGAGCATCGCGTAACCATCCAGGCAATCCACCGTGCAATCATCAGGCGCCCGCGTCATACTGGCGCTTCGAACGACGCCACGCAGCCTATCGAACGCGCCAAGCCCGTCGCGCCCAAAAGACGCGCAGCACATCGCCGTGGCACGCATCGGTACGCATCGGCACCCATGACGAGGCGCATTACCACGGAGACAAACAATGCCCCCCGCGACAGCCAGCGACGCGCCCACCCTCGCGCGTGATTTTGATCTGCGCCAGCTGAGCCCCGCGTTCTATGCCGACCCGTATCCGGTCTATCACGCGCTGCGCACCCATGAACCGGTCAAACGCATGCCGGACGGCTCGCTGTTTCTGACGCGTTTTCGCGATGTGCAGGCGGTCTACCGCGACCCGAAAACGTTCAGTTCCGACAAGACCGTCGAATTCAAACCGAAGTACGGCGACTCGCCGCTCTACACCCACCACACCACCAGTCTCGTCTTCAACGATCCGCCGCGTCACACGCGGGTGCGCAAACTGATCGCCGGCGCGCTGACGGCGCGCGCGATCGCGGCCATGGAGCCGGGGCTGATCCGCCTCGTCGACGGTTTGCTCGATGCCGCCGTTGCGCGTGGCTGTATCGATCTGATCGGCGAGTTCGCGTCGGCGATTCCGGTGGAGATCATCGGCAATCTGCTAGATGTGCCGCACGCTGAGCGCGAGCCGTTGCGTGACTGGTCGCTGGCAATCCTCGGCGCGCTGGAGCCGTCGCTGAACGAGGCGCAGCTCGAGCGGGGCAACCGGGCGGTCACAGAGTTTGTCGACTATCTGCGCGATCTGGTGGCACGGCGCCGGCGCGAACCCGGCGATCCGCAGCGCGACGTGCTGACGCGCCTGATCCAGGGCGAACAAGGAGAACCGGGCGGTGAGCAGTTGTCGGAAGCGGAACTGCTGCAAAACTGTATCTTCATCCTGAACGCCGGTCATGAGACCACCACGAATCTGATCGGCAACGGTCTCGTTACGCTCACCGCCTGGCCGGAACAGCGCGCCGCGTTGCTGCGCGAACCGTCGCTGATCGAGTCGGCGGTCGAAGAGTGTTTGCGGTTCGAGAGCTCGAACCAGCTAGGCAACCGGATGGTCACGGTCGACACGGAGATCGGCGGCGTCGCGGTGGCGCGTGGTACGCCCGTCACGCTGTGCATCGGCGCGGCCAATCGCGACCCCGAGCAGTTCGCGGAACCGGACCGCTTCGACATCCGCCGCGATCCGAACCGGCATCTGGCGTTCGGCTTCGGCATCCACCAGTGCGCAGGGTTGTCGCTCGCGCGACTCGAGGCGCGGATCGCCATCGGACGCTTCGTACAGCGCTTTCCGGCGTATCGGCTCGACGACGAGCCAACGCGCGGCGGACGGGTGCGGTTTCGCGGCTTCGCTGCGGTGCCGATCGAACTCGAACCGACGAGCGGCGGGTGAAGATAGGCGCTTGCCGAACACCATTGGACGAGCCAACAAGCGCCGTATCTTTTGCCGACATGGCGCAAGACTTACAGCCGATGCCTGTGGCAACCGGCCCGGCGCCACGGCGGCAATAATGGCCAAAACCGTGGCAGCCACCGCCGTGCCGAACCGGGAATAGCGCGCAAAACCGTGGCACGCTTGCTGCTTCACCGAAGGTCTCAGGCCTTGGGGAGCGCACGATGGCACACATGATCTGGAAGGGCGCAATCAGCTTTGGCCTCGTCCACGTTCCGGTGCAGTTGTATCCGGCCACGCAGTCGGAGAAAGTCGGCTTCAATTTGCTGGACAAGCGCACGATCGATCCGATCGGCTACAAGCAGATTAACAAGCGCACCGGCAAGGAAGTGGCGCGCGAGAACATCGTGCGCGGCTTCGAGTACGAAAAGGACAAGTACGTTGTTCTCTCGGACGACGAGATTCGCGCGGCCAATCCTGAGTCGACGCAGACGGTCGATATCCTCGCCTTCATTGACGCACCCGACATCTCGTTTCTTTATCTCGACACGCCGTACTTTCTGACACCTGACCGCAAGGGGGAAAAGGTGTACGCGCTGCTGCGCGAAGCGATGAAAGCGTCGGGCAAGATCGGCGTGGCGAGTGTCGTGCTGCACAATAAGCAACATCTCGCGGCGCTGATTCCAGTTGGGCCGATGCTGGCGTTGAACACCTTGCGCTGGGCCGCCGAGGTACGCGACTTCGACGAATTCAAACTGCCGCCGGAAGGGATGAAAGCGGCCGGCGTGACGACGCGTGAACTCGACATGGCGAAAAAACTGATCAACGACATGAGCGACAAGTGGGATCCATCGCAGTATCACGACACGTTCCACGACGACATCATGGCGCTGGTCGATCGAAAGATTCGCGCGGGCAAGACCAAGGAAATCACCGAGGTCGAGGCGCCGCGCGAATCGCGCCAATCCGCCGACATCCTCGATCTGTCCGACCTGCTCAAGCGCAGCCTCGGCCGCGGCAAAGGCAAGCCGGCGACGGGCGCGCGCAAGCATGCCGTGGACGATGATGAGGAGGGCGACAATGCCGAAGCCGAAGCAGCTGCGCCAGCCCGCAAGAAGCCGCGTGCGGCGCGCTCGGCGGGTACGAGTCGCAATGGCGGCAAGAGCAGTGGCGGCAGCGCCAAGTCGGCCCCGGCTGCTCGCAAACGGCGTGCGGCCGCCTGATCGCTCGCTTGATCTATAACACCGCACCAGCTCGATCCACGACGAGTTCATCTCCATGAACGACAGGCTCGATCTCTACAGCCGCAAGCGCCGCTTCGACGAAACGCCGGAGCCATCGGGCACGGCTGCGCGGAAGAAAGCCGGTCGCAAGAGCGCTACGCGCGTATTGAACGAGGCGCTGTCGTATGTGATTCAGGAGCACGACGCGCGGCGCTTGCATTACGACTTCCGCCTCGAACTGAACGGCACGTTACTGTCGTGGGCGGTGCCAAAGGGGCCGAGCCTCGACCCGTCGGTGAAACGGCTCGCGGTGCATGTCGAAGATCACCCTGTCGAGTATGGTTCTTTCGAAGGCGAGATCCCGCCTGGCAACTATGGCGCGGGGACCGTGATCGTGTGGGATCGCGGGACGTGGGAGCCGGTCGGCGGCGCGGCGGAGGCTGCCAGATCGTATAAGGCGGGCAAGCTCAAGTTCCGGCTCTTTGGCGAAAAGCTGCACGGTGGCTGGACGCTGGTGCGCAGTCATATGCGCGGCAGTGGCGACAAGGAGCAGTGGCTGCTGATCAAGGAGCGCGACGAGGAAGCACGCGATCAAAGCGACTACGACGTTCTGAAGCAGTGCCCTGGCAGCGTACTGGAGGGTAGTGCATCGGTGGGCAAGCGCGCAAAGTCCACGAGGACCGCGACAAAAACGGCCGCAAACGAGTCCGCACGCCAGAGCGCAAGCAGCACCGGAGCGAAGACTGCAATCAAGGCCGCCAGGACTGCAAACGCCGCCAGGGCCAAAGAGACAGCATCGAGATCGAACACCACCGGCAGTAACGGTGCAAAAGCCACTTCATTAAGCCGTGCGGACCCGAAAAAAACCGACATCGTATCGACCCGCAGCACGCAGTCACTGCGCGAGTTTGCCGCATCGCCCTCGATTGAAGGCGCGGTCAAGGCCGCGTTGCCCGCCACCTTCAAGCCGCAACTGGCGACGCTCGTCGACGCCGCGCCACCCGGCGATGAATGGACATACGAAATCAAGTTCGACGGCTATCGCGTGCTAGCCCGCATCGATCGAAACGCAAAGACGCGTGCGGTCAAGGTGTTCACGCGCGCGGGCAATGATTGGACCGCGAAGTTCGGCAGGCAGGTGGAGGCATTCGAACAACTCGACATCGAAAGCGCGTGGCTCGACGGCGAAGCGGTGGTGCTCGATGACAACGGCGTACCGAGTTTTCAGGCGCTGCAAAACGCGTTCGATGCTGACCGCCCGCAGGACATCGTCATCTATCTGTTCGACGTGCCATTCCTGAACGGCTACGACTTGCGAGACGTGCCACTCGAACAACGCCGCGCGATTCTGCGTGCGTTATTGGAAGGGGTAGATGGGCACGATGACAGCGTACTGCGCTTCTCGAACGACTTCTCGTTCAGCCCCGACGATCTGCTGAAGAGCGCGTGCGACATGGCGCTCGAAGGCATCATCGGCAAACGGCGCGATAGCGGCTACACCTCGGGGCGTTCGTCCGGATGGATCAAATTGAAATGCCGACGCCGCCAGGAGTTCGTGATCGGCGGCTATTCGGAGCCGGCGGGTAGCCGTGCGGCGTTCGGTGCGCTGTTGCTTGGCGTCTACGACGGCAAAGGCAAACTGCAATACGCCGGCCGTGTCGGCACGGGTTTCGACGCTGCGTTGCTGCGCTCGCTCAAGAAGGAACTCGAGGCGCACGCAACCAGCCGCATGCCGTTCGCCAGCACGCCACACGAGCGCAGCCGCACGCCGGTGCATTGGGTCGAACCGGTGCTTGTCTGCGAATGCAATTTCGCTGAATGGACGAGCGAGGGCATCGTGCGGCAGGCGTCGTTCGTGAGTCTGCGCAATGACAAACCGGCGCGGCAGATCGTCAGGGAAGCATCCCGTAAAGGAGCCGATGTGCAGGAGCAGACCGGTACCGCATCCGACACCGTGGCGAAGAAACGCACGACGAAAACGAGCGCTGCGAGTGCCGCACCCAAGCCCGTTAAAAAAGGCGCAGCGAAGACGTCTGGGACCAAAGCCACAGCGACCAAAGCCACCGCAGCGAAGACGCAGGCCAAAAGCACACCAGCAGCGAAAGCAACAACAACCAGAACGCCCGCAGCAAAAACCACGGCGGCGAAATCAAAACCCGCTACAACGCCAGCCGAAGTCGCCGGCGTTCGCGTATCCCATCCCGACCGCGTCATCGACAAAAGCACCGGCACCCGCAAAATCGATCTCGTGCGCTACTACGAATCGGTCGCCGACTGGATGCTGCCGCATCTTCAGGACAGGCCGGTGTCGCTGGTGCGCGCACCCGAGGACATCGGCGGCGAGCTGTTTTTCCAGAAGCACAGCCAGAAGATGTCGATCCCCAACGTCACGCAGCATCCCGGACTCGACCCCGGTCATCCACCGCTGATAACCGTCGATACGCTCAAAGCGCTGGTCGGCGCCGCCCAGATGGGCACGATCGAATTTCACACGTGGAATGCCGTGGTGTCGAACATCGAAAAACCCAACCGCATGGTGTTCGATCTCGACCCGGACGCATCGCTCGGTTGGGAGCGGATGATTGAGGCCGCGCAACTGGCGCGCTCGCTGCTCGAAGAACTCGGTCTGACCTCGTTCTGCAAGACGAGCGGCGGCAAGGGGTTCCATGTCGTGGTGCCGCTCGCGAAGCACGCCGGCTGGGACGAAGTGAAGGCGTTTTCGCAGGCCGTCGCGCAGCACATGGCGACGACGTTGCCGAAGTACTTCAGCGCGAAGATGGGGGCCCAGAATCGCAAGCAGAAAATCTTTGTCGACTACCTGCGCAACAACCGCGGCTCGAGTACGGTGGCCGCATTCTCTGCGCGCGCCCGGCCGGGCCTGGGCGTTTCAGTGCCGCTCTCGTGGGACGAAGTCGCCACCACCACGAGCGGAGATCAATGGACCGTCGAAAACGTGCACGAGCGTCTCGCAGACCTCAAGCGCGACCCGTGGGCGGACTACGCAAAGACACGTCAGCGCATCACCGCAGCCATGAGAAAACGTCTGGATGAAGCGAAGTGACCGCGATCCAGTCAGCCTGATTCAACCTGAACAAGGAGCAAACCATGAAGACCTCAGCGCAATCGTCCGACGGCGAGAAGCAGGCCGACCCGCACGCAAAGAAGTCTCCGCGTTCGCGCGAGGAGGCGTCGGCGCCGCTGCCGCATGAAACCGATCAGGACCCGGAATCGCAACACGAAGACGCTCCGCGTCGTGTCGGCAAGCAGGCGCATCGCGACATCGAGCGCGGACTGAAGGACACGGACCGCCGCGGCGGTGACGAGTATCAGCAAAAGACGCAGAACGATGCGCACACGGACATCAACTCCGATGGCAAAGCAGGTGTTGGCAGGCCCAGCAAGCGCTGATGCTGCCTGTGCGCTGATCCGCGGAAAACGTCGCGTCGTGCCGATCCGGCGTTCGGCTCACACCGGCTCCACATCCCAATAAGGCGGATCGCCGAAATGCGCGGCAAGGAACTCGATGAACGCGAGCGTCCTCGGCGGCACGAACGCACGGCTGGGATAGACCGCCCAGATCGCCACTTGCTCCGCGAGCGGATAGGTGTCGAGCACGCTGACCAGTTCGCCGCTGCGCAGATACGGCGCCACGTCCCACGTCGACTTGAGCGCGATGCCGAAACCGGCCAGCAAGGCGTCGCGAATGACTTCGCCGTTGTCGACGACGAGGCGTCCGCTCACGCGCACCGTAAGCGGTCCGGCGGGCGTCACGAATGCCCAGTCGCGTTGGTCTGACAGGATGATGCATTCGTGCTGTGCGAGGTCCGAAGGATGGTGCGGCGCCCCACGCGCGGCGAGATAAGCGGGCGCGGCGCATAGCACACGGCGGTTGACGGCCAGGCGCCGCGCCACCAACGACGAATCCTTGAGCACGCCGACCCGGATCGCCACGTCGATACCCGCATCGACCAGATCGACCATCTGATCCGTCAGACGCAGGTCGACGCTCACGCCGGGATATCGGCGCAGAAATTCGCTGATCACCGGCGATATGTGCTGCCGCCCGAACGACGACGGCATCGACACCCGTAGGCGCCCCTGCGGCTCGGCCTGCGCGCGGCCGACCGAGGCGCGTGCGGCATCGGCTGCGTCGAGCAAGGACTGGGCGCGTGTCATGAACACTTCGCCGTCCTGCGTGAGACTGATGCGACGGGTGGTCCGATGCAGCAGTCGCGCGCCAAGGAGCCTTTCGAGCTGTGCGATGCGCGAACTCGCCACCGCCGCCGACAGGCCGAATTCGCGGCCGGCCGCCGACACGTTGGCGAGCAGGGCGGCCCGCACGAACAGGGCGACGTCGAGTAGATCGAGTCGTTCCCGTTCGCCGGACGAGGGCTTTGCGGCGGGTTCCACGGGGTCGGCAGGCTGGTCCATTATTCTGAAATTCAAAAAGATGTTTCAGTCATTATGATGCTTTTATGAGAATAAGAACCGCCTTACGATGACGTCAATGCGATCGATTGCCCTGCGTGGCGCCAGGCGCCGTGGGCATCGATCGCCGGTTTCTTAACCTCATCTGAAAGAGCAGGAGCTGTGATGAAAGCTGTAGGTCTCTATCGTTATTTGCCGATCGATCAAGCCGAGTCCCTAGTCGACGTCGAGATTGCCAAACCCGAAGCCGCCGGCCGCGACCTGCTGGTGAAGGTCGAAGCCATCTCCGTCAATCCGGTCGACACCAAGGTGCGCGCCCCGAAAGACACCGTCGAGAAAGCGCCGCGGGTGCTCGGCTGGGACGCCGCCGGCACGGTGGTGGCGGTTGGCCCAGACGTCACGCTGTTCAAGGTCGGCGACCCGGTTTTCTATGCGGGCAGCATTACCCGGCCGGGCGCGAATAGCGAGTTCCATCTGGTCGACGAACGCATTGCCGGGCGCAAGCCGGCATCGCTCGATTTCACGCACGCGGCCGCTTTGCCGTTGACCGCGATCACCGCCTGGGAAGCACTCTTCGACCGCCTCGGCGTGTCGCCGCAAGGCGCGGATGAAGGCCGCACGGTGCTGATCATCGGCGGGGCGGGCGGGGTCGGTTCGATCGGCATTCAGCTGGCCAAGCAACTCGCGAAACTCAAAGTGATCGCGACCGCCTCGCGCCCTGAATCGGCGAAGTGGGCGACGGAGTTGGGCGCGGATCATATCGTCGATCACTTCGGCGATATGCCCGCGCAGTTGAAAAAGCTTGGCATCGACCAGGTCGATTACGTGCTGATCTTCAACGATACCGACAAGCATTTCCCGGCAGCCGCTGAAGTGATCAAGCCGCAGGGCGGCATCTGCACGATCGTCGAAAACAGCCAGCCGCTGCCTGTCGAACTATTGAAGGCGAAAAGCGCCGCGTTCCACTGGGAGTTCATGTTCACGCGTTCGATGTTCGGCACGCCGGACATGATCGAGCAGCATAAGCTGCTAACCGAGGTGGCGCGTCTCGTCGATGCGGGCACGTTGCGCACGACGGTCGGCCAGAATCTCGGCACGATCAACGCCGACAATCTGCGCCGTGCGCATGGGCTGCTCGAAGAGGGGCGCGCGATCGGCAAGCTGGTGCTGACTGGCTTCTAGACTGCGCGAGGTTTGGCGTTCCTGTCACGTCGCCACGCGCAGAAAACGCCTCAACGCAAGCGGGGTAACACCCGATTCGTATGAAGCGCGCGCAGCGCCGCTTGGCGGTAGACTGGTGGGGCATCATGCTAAAACAGTTGCGCGTCTCGCAGCTCGTCTGGCAGGGCCTCAGCCGGGTTTAACCAGGTGCTACCAGGTGCTAACCAGGTATTCACCAGGTGTGAATCAGGCTCCAGTCAGGCGGTGCATTGGCAGTAGCGCTCGAGCGGGCGCGCAGCGGCACAACAACGAGGTGACAGTATGAGCTCCAGCTTCAAACTCTCCGCCGTTTCAGTTGTTGCTTCTCTCGCATGCGCGCTCGCGTCCGGCATGCTCGTGACGGCAGCTCACGCAGCCACGCCGATCACGGTGACGTCGCAGTCCGCCCTCGACGGTCCGATTCGCTATACGGTCCGCGTCACGTCGAAACAGTTCGGTAATTCACAGGAAACGCGTACGATCCGCTCCGGCGAATCGGACGACTTCACGTGGAAGACGGTGCCGCCAGGCGGCCCCGTGCCCGCGACGGATAGCTGCCCGAATTACTCGTCGCTGCCAACCGATACCAACGGCGCGATGATTCGCCAGACGCAGATCCGTTTTGCGCCGGTCGTCGGCAGTGACGGCACCGCGTCAGTGCAATTGAGCTTCCAGGCGCAGACGCCGCATGGCGTCAAGACGGTGACGAGCGGCGGCAAAACGCTCAAGTGTCCGAACAGCGTGGCAGTCAGCCAGATTCTGCGTTTTACGATGCCGACCAACGGCACCACAAAAACGCTGACGCTCAATGACGGCACCGAAGTGGCGGTCACCGCGAAACGCTGACGGTTACGGGTGAAGCCTGGGCGATGAGTGCCGCGCCCACGGCGCGCGGCCGATGAGACAAACGGCGAACGGGCGACGCCAGCCGCGTCGCCCAGTGCATACTGTTTGCCCCATCAACGCTGCGCCGCGGCCCGCTCCACCAGCCGCGCCGACAGAAACCGGTGCTCCGCCGAGAAGAGCCGCCGATATGTGAGCAGCACCGCGCCCACCGTCCCCAGGGCTGAGGCCGCCGCGATCAGGAACATGATCACGATCTGATAACGCACGGCTTGCAACGGCGACTGACCGGCCAGCACCTGCCCGGTCATCATGCCGGGCAAACTCACCACGCCGACCACGGCCATCTGATTCAATGTGGGCATCATGCCCGCGCGCACCGCCTGGCGCGCCGGCGCCTGCGCTGCTTCCCAACGGGTCGCGCCGAGCGCGAGCGCCATATCCACTCGGTCGCGCCGCGCGGTCAGTTCCTCGGTCATCCGTTCGATGCCGAGCGACACGCCGGTGAGCGTATTGCCGAGGATCATGCCGAGAATCGGAATCGCGTACTGCGGCTCGTACCATGGGTGAATGCGGATCACGACGAAGAGTCCGACCGCGGCCACCAGCCACGAACTGACCCAGATCGACAGCACACTGTCCGCACGCTGCCCGGCGTAAGTGCGGCTGCCGCGCTGCGCACCCGCGAAGCCGGCGATCAGCGTCATCACGACCATCAAGGGCAGCACCACGAACCAGTGGTCATAGCGAAACACCCAGCCGAGCACATAGCCGATCGCCAGCAATTGCACGACGGTGCGTACCGCCGCCCACGCGAGCTTGCGTTCGAGATCGAGCTTGAGCGCCACCGACGCGACACCGTTCACCACGATCAGCAACGCGGCAATCGCGACGTCCCAGAGACTCAGGTTTTGCAATGTCATTGGCCGAGCTCCTGATGCGCGGGCATCACTGAGAATTCGTCGAGCACGCCGGCGCGCATCGTGAGGTGCCGCTCGCTCATGCGCGCGGCTTGCGCCGGATCGTGCGACACCCACATCGACGCATGCCGGCCGGGTTCAGCCGCGAACCACGCGTGCACCAAAGCCTCGATCGCGCGCGACGACTCCGGGTCGAGCGACGCGGTGGGTTCATCCAGCAGCAGCACTTCGGGCGCGAGTTGCAGAACGCGAATCAGCGCGGTGATCTGCGCTTCTCCACCGGACAATTCGCTCGCGCGCTTGTCGAGAAAATCGTCGCCGCGGCCGGCCTGAGCGGCGAGGCTTGCCGCGCGTGCGCGATCGAAGCGCACGTCGCGATAGGTCCGCAATTCGAACGGGTAACGCAGGTTGTCCTCGACGCTGCCGTCGAGCAGCGCGGGCCGCTGCCGGATATACGCGACGTTGCGCCGGTAACGCGGAATGGCGGCGCGCTCGACCGCCGCGCCGTGCCACATGATGCGTCCGGCATCGAGCGGATCAAGCAGGGCGAGGGCGCGCAGAAACACGCTCTTGCCCGAGCCCGACGGGCCGGTGACCGCGACGCGGTCGCCCGCGCAGAGGGCGAAGGTCGTCGGCTGCAGCAGCGTTTGCCCGCGCAATGCATCGCGCCGGGCGATGCCGTCCGCAAGGACGAAGGGAACATCTGTCATGAGTTGGGTGGTGGTGGATTTTTGCGTGGATTCGGAGGCCGCCATGACATTTCCTTACGTTTCCGTGGCAGGGAAACCTGTGCCCGAACTGTGCGGCATGATAAAACGACCCCTATTAGACAATAACACCAGGCACGATACGTGCTGTCCCTCATGTACAACGAAGAACAAAGGCGGAGCTTCTCAATGGCAGTGTCGAGCACGACTGGAAGACGGATAGGAAAAATCATCGCATGGTTGCTGGCGATCATCGTCATTCTGATTGTCGCCCTGACCATCTTCATTCTGACTTTTGACTGGAACCGGGCCCGTCCCTACATCGACGACAAGGTTACGCAGGCGATCGGCCGGCCGTTCGCGATCAACGGCGATCTGAAAGTAGGCTGGCAGCATCCGGTCGGCGAAACCGGCTGGCGTGGCTGGGTGCCCTGGCCGCGGTTTTCGGCGGCCAATATCACGGTAGGTAATCCCGACTGGGCCAAACAGCCGCACTTCGCGACGCTGGACGAAATCGACTTCCAGGTCAAGGTGCTGCCGCTGCTCGCGCACGACTTCGTGATTCCCGCGATCAACCTCGTGAATCCTTCGGTCGACCTCGAACGACTGCTCGACGGGCGCGACAACTGGACCTTCAAACTGGCGTCTTCCAGCGGGCCTTCCGAATGGAAGCTCGATCTGCACGACATCGCGTTTGCCAAAGGCAATATCGGGCTGTCGGATCAGCAGAAGAAGGTCGAGATGCAGATGGCCATCGATACGCTCGGCCAGCCGATTCCGATCGGCGAGGTGATGAAGCAGCAGGAGACGGCATCGCGCAGCGCATCGGCGGAGGCGGTCGGTAAAGCGGGGGCGAGCAAGCTGACGGCACAGGCCAACGCGCAGGCTGCATCGGAAGCGGCGGCGTCCGCGGCGGCGGCTTCCGGCGCCTCGTCGACGGATATCGCCGCGTCGGGCGCGACGGCGGCGAATGGCGCTTCGGGTGCGCTGGTTGCCAGCGGGGTGAACGGTGCAAGCGAGGGTGCAAGCGGCGCCGCAGTAGCCTCGGCGTCGAACGCCAGCGAGGCAGGCACGGCGAACGGCGCAAAGCCGGCGATCCCGCCGTACGCGATCGGTTGGACCGTCAAGGGTACCTACAATAAGACGCCGGTATCCGGCAGCGGCAAGGTGGGCGGCGTGCTGGCGTTGCAGGACGCGAACCGGCCGTTCCCGGTGCAGGCCGATGTGAAGGCCGGCGATCTGCGCGTCGGCCTCGTGGGCACGATCACCGATCCGGCGCATCTTGCCGCGGTCGATCTGCGACTTTGGCTGCAAGGCAACAGTCTGGCGCGGCTGTATTCGCTGACAGGCGTGACCTTGCCCGACACGCCGCCGTATGCGACCGAGGGGCGTCTTGTCGGCCAGTTCAAGTCCGGCGGCAACGTCTTCAGTTATGAAAATTTTACAGGCCGGGTGGGCGGCAGCGATCTGAATGGCTCGCTGACCTACACGGCACGTGAGCCGCGTCCGCTGTTGCAGGGCGAACTGGTGTCGCATCTGCTGCAATTCGCCGATCTGGCGCCGGTCATCGGCGCGGACTCGAACGCCAGCAAGGCCAAACGGGGCGACGCGACGGTGCAGCCGGGCAACAAGGTTCTGCCGGTCGAAGAATTCCGCACCGACCGCTGGAAGGCGATCGACGCCGACGTGAAGTTCACGGGGCGCCGCATCGTCAAGGACGCCAATCTGCCGATCACGGACCTGTACACGCACGTCGTGATGACCGACGGCGTGCTGTCGTTCGAGCCGCTGAAGTTCGGCGTGGCAGGCGGCTCGTTGTCATCGGATATTCATCTGGACGGCAGCGCGACGCCGCTGAAGGGCCGCTTCGCGATGTCGGCGCGGCATCTGAAGCTCAAGCAGTTGTTTCCGAACTTCAAGACGATGCAGAATGCGCTCGGCGAAATCAACGGTGACGCCGCGCTGACCGCAACCGGCAACTCGCCGGCAGCGCTTGCAGCGACGTCGAACGGCGAGGTGAAGGCATTGATCACCGACGGGACGGTAAGCCGCCTGCTGATGGAAGCCGCGGGCCTGAATGTGGCGAACGTGGTCTATGAAAAGCTGTTCGGCAATCGCGACGTGAAGATCAACTGCGCGGCGGCGGATTTTGTCGCGACGAACGGTGTGCTGGATTCGCGTGTGTTCGCGCTCGACACGGACGACGCGGTCATCAACATCGACGGCAACGTGAATCTGCGCGACGAATCGATGGATCTTGGCGTGCATCCGCACACCAAGGGCTTCCGGGTGTTTTCGCTGCGCTCGCCGCTGTATGTGAAGGGGACGTTCAAGGATCCGCACGTTGGGGTGAACGCGACCGCGCTGGCGCTGCGAGGGGGGGCTGTTATCGGGCTCGGATTGATCAATCCGTTTGCGGCGCTGATTCCACTGCTTGCGCCTAGCAATAACAAACCGCTGCCGTGCGGGCAGTTGCTGTCGCAGGTTCGTCAGGCGCCGACCGCGCCGCCGCCGGGTATGAAGCAACAGCCCAAGCCGGCCATTTCCCTCGACGGTGCGCCAGTGAACAAGTCTTCCGCTGGCGCTGCCTCACCGGGTGCGGCCGACAGGAAGCCTGCGGTCACGGCGCCGGCCACGGGGGCCGAATATAAGGGGAGTTAATGTTTTCTGCTTTGTCTGCAGACCAACAGGCGCCGCGCGGGCGAAAGAAAAAACGGGAATCGGCGCCGCGTGCTCGAAGACATCGGCGCCGATAAAGAAAAGGAAATAACTACCTTAGCGAGCGCGGAGCGGCATCCCCCGCCGCATCGTGCCTGCGAACCCCTCGCCGGGCGCCGCCAACGCGAGTGGCGCCAAACTCCGTCAGGATCTTGCCTCTGGCCCGGCTGGCAAAGACCAGAAACCCAAACCCGTCGGCTTCATACCAATACCCGCCGTTCTCGAGTCCATCGAGCGGCTGTTCCAATGCATTGGTAATGGATTCGATACAACGCCGCCGCAATTCGGCTGGCGCGGGATAGGGCGGCTGGGCGCCGCGCACGCTGCACAGAAGAACGTCGAGCCCGGGCAGCACATGTGCATAGAGTACCGGCTCGTCCTGCGCGCGGGCGCGCGCAATTTTGGTGTCGAGCTGACCGAACGGCTTGAAATGCCGTAGTACCGCGAGGAACGACTCATCGCCGTCCACCTTCGCGCGTCTACGCTTTTTCGGGAAGGACATAAAAATTCGCCTGAAAAAGAATTGCAAGAAACGCAGCGTCCTCATGCGACAACTCCCGGCTTCGCGCGCCGCACGTCGATCTTTTATAGCATACGACAAGGCCGGATTCACGATGATTCGGCATCTACGCCGTCCCACCGCCTCCCGCACGAATCATGCCGAACCGCCTCGCCGCGCGCTTTCGCTTCCCAGCACATCTGTCTCCATCATAGACGCCCACGCCGCCGAAAAAACAACTCGTATCAATAAAAAAGTCATTTTTATGTGGGTGAGCGCATCTTGCCGCTACGTTGAAATATCTCACATTCACGTCGATAATGGCCCGTCCGGCTGCACCGCGGCGTGCTGGCCAGTCCTGCACCGCAACGGCCCGCCCGCATGCCGAGGCGAGGCGCATGGTCCGTGCGCACCGCCGCGGCTTGAACGACCCTTCGGGCGAACATGAAACTATTCACCAAGGGTCTGCTGCTGATTGCAGTGCCGAGCGTGGTCGAGCTGGCGCTTCTGGGCGTCGTCTTCGATACCCAGGAGCAAACAGCGCAGGCCGCGCGGTGGGTCAGCAACAGCAAGCAGATCCTCTATCAGTCGTCGGCCATTGTCGATCCGCTGCTGCGTCAGGCAGTGCGGGTCCGCACGGGCATGGTCGTCGGCGATCCGTCGTTTGTCGACCGCCACACCGTATGGGTCGATCTCGGCGACCGGCTTTCGAATCTGGAAACGTTGGTGGCCGATACGCCGCAGCAGGTGGTGCGCGTGCGCAAGATGCAACAGGCGATCGACGCCTATCGCGTGCAGGCCGCCGCGATCTCGCAGGCGCTGCGCGCAGGACGCAACCTGAATTCGTTTGCCGCGCTGGACACGGGCGCGCTTCCCCAGCAGATCGCACTGTTTCGCGATCAGCTCACCGAGTTCAGCAATGAGGCCTCGCGGCTCGACGCCGAGCGCGGCGCGGCCTTGGCACGGCGCCGCGAACGCCAGCAATACGCGCTGATCGCCGCGGTGTTGGGCTCGATGCTGATCTGGGCGGCCACTGCCGTCGTGTTTGCGCGCAGCATCGGCCGGCGGTTGGAGGTGTTGACCGGCAATGCCGAGCGCCTCGGCAGCGGGCGGCAGCTTGCGGCGCCGCTGTCCGGCAACGACGAAATTGCCGCGCTCGACGCGGTGCTGCATCAGACGGGCGAACGCCTAAGCGAGGCCGAAGGCGAGCAAGCCAGGCTGAAAGTGCGGCTCGAAGCGCGCGCGCGGGAACTGGCTGGCGTCAACGAGGAGCTGCGCCAGGAGACGCAAGACAACGAAATGTTCATCTACAGCGTGTCGCACGATCTGCGCTCGCCGCTGGTGAATCTGCAAGGCTTTTCGAAAGAATTGCAGGTGTCGTGCGACGAACTGGACAGCCTCGTCGAGGCGGCGAAACTGCCGGAGGCCGAACATCGGCGTATGGCGCATATTCTTGACGGCGACGTGCGCGAGTCTCTGCAATATCTACGCACCGCGGTGACGCGGGCGGCGGCGATCATCGACGCGCTGTTGCGGATTTCACGCGCCGGGCGGCTCGAATATCAGTGGCAGCGGGTGAGCGTCGGGCGGGTGGTGGGCAAGGTGGTCGATGCGCTGCAAGGCGTCATCAGTCAGCGCGGGACGGTGGTGACCGTGCGCGAGTTGCCGCCTGCATGGGGCGACCCGGGTGCGATCGAGCAGATTTTCGGCAACCTGATCGGTAACGCGCTCAATTATCTCGACCCGGCGCGCAACGGGCGCATCGAGATCGGCGCGCTGGAGCCGGAACCGGTCGACGAGACGGAGCCGCGCGCGTTGCGCACGCGCACCTATTATGTGCGCGACAACGGACTCGGGATTCCGGCGGCGTATATGTCGAAAGTGTTCCGGGCGTTTCAGCGCCTGCACGGCGACGTCGCGAACGGAGACGGCATCGGCCTCGCGGTGGTGCGGCGTATGGTAGAACGGCATGGCGGCCGCGTTTGGGTCGAGTCGGCGGAAGGCGCGGGATCGACCTTTTTTGTCGTGTTACCAGAACAGCCTGCGCGCTATTGAACCGCGACAGGCACCAGGGGAAACGGTGGGGATAGTTAAAAGCACCATGCAAAAGTGGATTGTCGGTACGGAGGGCATATGAGTCACGGGGAAACGGTCAGTATCGTGCTGATCGAAGATGACGACGGCCACGCTACGCTGGTCGAGCGCAATCTGCGCCGCGCCGGTATTTCGAACGGTTTCGTGCGCTTTCGCGACGGCCAGCAGGCCCTCGATTATTTCTTCGGCCCGGCGCCGGCGGACGCCGCTGCCAGTCCTTACCCACCTCGCGAAGATCTGACGAATTTCGTCGTGCTGCTCGATCTGAAAATGCCGCGCGTGGATGGCTTCGAGGTGCTGCGGCGTCTGAAGGATTCGCCGCAGACAGCCGCGGTGCCCGTGATCGTGCTGACCACGACGGACGATCCGCGCGAAATTGCGCGCTGTTACGAACTCGGCTGCAACGTCTACATCACCAAGCCAGTCGAGTACGACGCGTTCATCGAAGCGGTGCGCCGCCTCGGCTTCTTCCTGCAGGTGGTCAAACTGCCGTCGGGCCACCGGCTGGCCGCGCCGTGACGGAAGGTTTATATGAAGGCGCTCCGCAAGCGCCCCATGACAAGATAGTCACACCAGACCTAGCCAGAGAAGACTCCGCATGACCGAAGACGTGTCCACGCAGCCTGCCGCGTTTGTGGTGGTCGTCGATGACGACGAAGGCATCCTGCGGCTCGCGCGCAAGTCGCTCGAACGCGCCGGCTGCCGGGTTGCAATCTGCTCGCAGGTCGAAGCGGCCCGCGCGCGCCTCGCCGCGGGCGCACCCGACCTGCTTGTGCTCGATTACCAGCTCAGCGGGCCGGAGACCGGCCTCGACTTCTTTCGCCGCTTGCGCGCGGAAGGCGTGCGGATTCCCGCCATCCTCGTGACCGGTTTTACTGACGAATCCCGTGTGATCGAAGCCTTGCGCGCGGGCGTATCCGACGTGGTGCCGAAATCCGGCGACTACCTCGATTACCTGCCCGAGGCGGTGGAGCGGGTGCTCTCCCAGGTGCGTTTGCAGAAGGCCTCGGACGAAGCCTTGCTGCTGCGCGATCGCGAACAGCATTACCGCACCTTGTCAGAGGCGTTGCCGCACCTCGTGCTGACCTGCAACGCCGCGGGCGATTGCGATTTCCTCTCGAAGCAGTGGTTCGACTACACCGGGTTGGCGGAAAGCAGTTCGTACGGTCTCGCGTGGCTCGAAGCGGTGCATCCCGACGATCGCGAAGAGATTCGCCGTACCTGGCTCAAGGCAGTGACGGGCGGCGCCGGTGACTACCGGCACGAACTGCGAATTCGCCGCCACGATGGCGCCTATCGCTGGTTCGACATCCGCGCGGTCGCCATGCGCGACGCCGAAGGCAACGTCAGCAAATGGTTCGGCAGTTGCACGGACATTCATCCGCAGCGCGAGGCGATCGAGGAGCGCGAACGGCTGCTCGCCTCGGAGCAGGCTGCCCGCCAGATCGCTGAAGAAGCCAATCGCGCGAAAGACCGCTTCCTCGCCATGCTGTCGCACGAATTGCGCACGCCGCTCACGCCCGTTCTGGCGGGGGCTAGCGTGCTGGAGATGATCCCGGGGCTGCCCGATCAGGCGCGTGCGAGCGTGCGCATGATTCGCCGCAACGTCGAGCTCGAAGCGCGCCTGATCGACGACCTGCTCGATCTCACGCGCGTGGCGAACGGCAAGCTGCGTTTGTCGCTCGAAACCGTCGACGTGCACGAGGTGATAGACAGCGTGCTCGAACTCTTTCGCAGTGAGATCCAGGTCAAGCAGCAGGACGTGCACGTCTGCACGAATGCGCAGCACCATTACGTGCTCGCCGACCGTGCACGGCTGCAACAGATGCTGTGGAACCTGATTCGCAACGCCGCCAAGTTCACGCCGGACGGCGGCCATATCTACGTGCGCACGCACGACGAACGCATGCATGTGCAGATATCGGTCGAGGATACGGGCATCGGCATCGAGCCCGAACAGATCGGCAAACTGTTCAACGCGTTCGAGCAAGGCAACCAGAACATGACGCGGCAATTCGGCGGCCTGGGCCTGGGTCTCGCGATCACGAAGGCCCTGACCGATGTGCACGGCGGCACGGTGGTCGCACAGAGCCCGGGCGCGCACTGCGGCGCGACTTTCACGATCACGCTGCCGACCGCCGCCGCGCCGGAGGAGCTAACACCCGTTGCAGCGCCTGATGAGGTTCGTCATCACGGGCTGCTGACCATTCTGCTGATCGAAGACCACGTGGATACCGCCGAGGTGATGGCGCAGTTGATTCGCAGCCTGGGTCACGACGTGACCATGGTGGGCCGTGTGGACGATGCTCTCGCCGCCACCCAGGCACAGACGTTCGATCTGGTGATCAGCGACGTGGGCTTGCCCGATGGCACAGGCCTCGATTTCGTCAAAGCGTTCCGCGAGCGTTCGGATGCACCGGCGGTCGCGTTGACCGGCTTCGGTACCGATGATGATGTGCGCCGTTGCCTGAGCGCCGGCTTTACTTCGCATCTGACCAAGCCTGTCAATTTCGGACAGCTCGAGACGATGATCGAAAGCGCGGTGAATCTGAAGGCAGAGAAGGACGAGGGGGACGACAGGAACGCTTAGTGTGTTCGCCACGTCGACTCGGACGACGCAATCTGCACGCGGAATGAAAAAGGCCTGTGGCGATTTTCTCGCGACAGGCCTTATTTATTTGCACCGGTTAATGTACCGACGCGAATGTTTAACGCGATTCAGGTTGACCCAACCCGGGTGACTTAACCCAGGCGGCTCAGCGCTGCGGCGAGCTCTTCAGCGAATCACGGATTTCACGCAGCAGCACGACTTCTTCCGGCGTTGGCGGCGGTTCTGCCGCCGCGGCATCAGCCGGCTTGCGCAGATTATTGATGAACTTGACCATCAGGAAAATGATGAACGCGAGGATCACGAAGTTGATGGCCACGGTGATAAACGAGCCATAACCGAACACTGCCACGCCTGCTGTCTGCAAGTCTTTATACGACTCAGGACTGCCTTTGAAGCTGGCGGGAATATCGCCGAGGCGAACGAACTTGTTGGAGAAATCGAGGCCGCCGGTGGCAACGCCGACAACCGGCATGATCAGGTCTTTAACAATTGAATTGACGATGGTGGAAAATGCGCCGCCGATAATCACCCCGACGGCGAGATCCATTACGTTGCCTTTGAGGGCAAATTCCTTGAATTCCTTGATCATGCTCATATACGTTCCTCCCAGAAGTCGATTATCGAATCATACCAATCTGAGAAGGATAGGCTAGTCTTTTGGCACGGAAAGGAAGGATTGGGTTTATTCTGGAAACTGTGACTGGCTATGGCGCGCCCGTTCGATATGCGCGGCGAAACTGACCGGATCGGTATTGGTGCCGCACAGCAGCACGCCCACGCGTTTGCCTTGCAGCGTTTCGCGCAGCGGTCCGAGCAGGGCTGCCGTAGCGGCGGCGCAGGCCGGTTCGACAGCTAGCTTCAGTTGTCCGAACAAGGTCAGCATGGCGGCGCGCAACTGGTCGTCGGATACCGTGACGAGCTGGTCGATATGGCGACGGCACAACTCGTAGCTGTATTCCTCGGTATGCGGCGATGCCAATGAATCGGCGATGGTGTGCATATGACCCATCTTGACCGTGTGATTGGCGGCAAAGCTTTTGCCCATCACATCCGATCCTTCCGGTTCGACGCCGTACATGTGCACCCGCGGATTCGCGAGCCGCATGGCGGTGGCCACACCGGCAGCGAGACCGCCGCCGCCGACCGGCACAATCACCGCTTCGAGGTCGGGCGTTTGCGTAGCCCATTCATAGCCGAGCGTGGCTGAGCCGAGCACGGTGCGATAGCCGTTGAACGGATGCACGAAATAACGGCCTTCCTCCGCCTCGATACGGCGCACGAGCTCGAAGGCTTCGGCAAGGTTTTCCGCGAAGACGATGTCGGCGTGATATTGCCGGCACAAGGCGACGCGTGCCGGATTGGCCGCGCGAAACAGCACGACCTTCGCACTGACGCCAAGACGCATGGCGGCGTACGCGACCGCCACCGCATGATTGCCGCCCGACACACAGGTGACGCCTGCGCTGCGTTGCGCTTCGTCGAGCGCGAGCAGGTTAGTGAACGCGCCGCGCGCCTTGAAGCTGCCACCCGCTTGCAGCAACTCGAACTTGAAGTTCACCACCGTGCCTTCCAGCGACGGAAAGTCGAGCCGGTCGAACACCGGCGTTCGCGTGACCCATGGCGTCAACGCAAAGTGCTGTGTGGCGATGTCGTCGAGAGTAGGGATCGGCTCGCCGTTGATCGTATGGTCGGTGTGCTGCGGTGTGGCGGTTGACATGGCGTGGGCGTGTTTTTCCTCGATATGGCTAAGACCGTTTTTACCGGGCTCAGTTTCAGTGCGCGTGCGCCTCGACCGACATGCTGTGGATGAATTTTTGCAGGAAGCGCTCGCATGCCACGAGCTGATCCAGCGCGACGAATTCGTTGGCTTTGTGCGCCTGCTGGATGTCGCCGGGACCGCACACAATGCTCGGAATGCCCGCCAGCGAGAACAGCCCCGCTTCAGTGCCGTACGCGACCTTACGCTTGTCCTGGTCCGCGGTCAGCGCACGCACGAGTTGCGTGATTGCAGCTTGTTCAGACGAATCGAGGCCGGGCGCCGCGGCGATCTTCGTGATCTCGATGGCCGCGGATGGATGCTCGCGCAACATTTTCGGCAGCAGCGTTTCGCGTGCGTATTGATCGATGCGTTCGAAGATCGGTTCGGGATCGAGCGTGGGCAGATTGCGGAATTCGAACTGGAACTTGCATTCGGCGGGCACGGTATTGATCGCGTTGCCGCCGATGATCGTGCTAGTTTGCGCCGTGGTGAAGGGCACGTCGTACAGTTCGTCGAAGGGGCCCTGCGCGCGGAATTGATCGGCCATATCGCGGATGTAGCAGATCAGGCGCGCGGCGTATTCGATCGCATTCAAGCCCTTCGGTGTGAGCGACGAATGCGCCGCCTGGCCGCGCACGCAGCACTGATATGCGTTGATGCCTTTGTGTGCCACGATCGGGCGCATGCTGGTCGGCTCGCCGACGATGCAGCCGTCCGGCTTCACACCACGCTTCATCAGATCGGCAATCAGGAGCGGTGCGCCGGCACACCCCACCTCCTCGTCGAACGACAACGCGAAGTGAATTGGCCTCGCGAGTCTGGTGCGCTGCATCTCGGGCACGAGTGCAAGCGCCGCGCCAATGAAGCCTTTCATGTCGCAGGTGCCGCGGCCGTACAGCTTGTCGCCGCGAATTTCCGGCTTGAACGGATCGCTGTCCCATTGCTGACCGTCTACGGGCACGACATCCGTATGGCCCGACAGCACCACGCCGCCATTTGTCTCACCGTCGTGTGCGGGAATCGTTGCGAAGAGATTCGCCCATTTGCCGCTTTCGTCGTGGGTGAGTGTGGCTTCGATGCCGACTGCGCGCAATTCGTCGCGTACGATTTCGATCAGACCGAGATTCGGATTGCGGCTTACCGTGTCCATCGACACGAGACGGGTCACCCACGGAAGCGAGGCTGGCAGCGAGGCAGGCGAAGAAGAATTCGATTCAGAGGCGGGGCTTTGCGAGGACTGCGCTGTTTCAGCGACGTGAGACATGACAAGACTCCGGCATTTGAGTCTTTCGATCATACCCAAAAAAAACGCACCCGTATGCTGCGGCGCGCGTTTGCGCACCGCAACATACGGCGTTAGCGCGCGGCAGCCGTGGCCGCCGTGCCGCGGCTGGGTGTGCCGAGTGCACGCAAGGTCTCTTTCACCGTCGCCACACGCACGGCCAGATCCGGACTGCGCGTTTCAATGCGCAGCTTGTCCTGGCCCGCGAGCTTGATGTGCTTGTGTTTCTGCACCATCTCGATGATCCGCATCGCGTCGATTGGCGGATTGGGGATGAACTGCAAGCCGATCACCGTTTCGCCCGCATCGATCTTCGAAATGCCCAAGGGCTTCGCCGCCAACCGCAGGCGATGCGTCTCGACAAGCGCATGCGCTTGCGGCGGCAACTTGCCGAAGCGGTCGATCAACTCTTCCTGAATGCTGTCGATTGAATCGTTGTGTTCGCAATTCGCGAGGCGCTTGTAGAGCGACAGGCGTTCCTGCACGTCGCCGCAATAGTCCGCCGGCAGAATCGCCGGTGCGTGCAGATTGATCTCGGTGGTCGCCGCGAGCGGTGCGGTGAGGTCCGGCTCCTTGCCTTCCTTGAGCGCCTTCACGGCGTCGTTCAACATGTCGGTGTAAAGCTGGAATCCGATCTCCTGAATCTCGCCCGATTGCTTGTCGCCGAGCACTTCACCCGTACCGCGGATTTCGAGGTCGTGCATCGCGAGATAGAAGCCCGAGCCGAGTTCCTCCATCTGCTGGATCGCTTCGAGACGGCGCTGCGCCTGCTTGGTCAGACCTTGCGGGTCATGCACCAGCAGATACGAATACGCCTGGTGATGCGAGCGGCCCACGCGGCCACGCAACTGATGCAATTGCGCGAGGCCGAACTTGTCGGAGCGGTGAATCAGAATCGTGTTGGCGCTCGGCACGTCGATGCCGGTTTCGATAATCGTCGTGCACAGCAGAACGTTCGCGCGTTGGGCAACGAAGTCGCGCATCACGCGCTCGAGTTCGCGTTCATGCATCTGTCCATGCGCGACGGCGATACGTGCTTCGGGCACCAGTGCTTCCAGCATCTGCCGGCGATTCTCGATCGTTTCGACTTCGTTATGCAGGAAGTACACCTGGCCGCCACGTTTCAACTCGCGCAACATTGCTTCGCGAATCACGCTGTCTTCTTCGCGGCGCACGAAGGTTTTGATCGCGAGGCGCTTTTGCGGCGCGGTGGCAATCACGGAGAAATCGCGCAGGCCTTCGAGCGCCATGCCGAGCGTACGCGGGATTGGCGTCGCAGTGAGCGTGAGTACGTCGACTTCGGCGCGCAACGCTTTCAATGCCTCTTTCTGACGCACGCCGAAACGGTGTTCCTCGTCGATGATCACGAGCCCCAGCCGCTTGAACTGCACATCCGACGACAGCAGCTTGTGCGTGCCGATCACGATATCGACCGTGCCTTCGTTGATCTGCTGGATCGCCGCGTTGACTTCCTTGGTCGACTTGAAACGCGACAATTCGGCGATGCGTACCGGCCAGTCGGAGAATCGATCGCTAAAGGTTTGCGTGTGCTGTTCGGCGAGCAGCGTGGTGGGCGAGAGCAGCGCAACCTGCTTGCCGCCCATCACCGCGATGAATGCCGCACGCAACGCCACCTCGGTCTTGCCGAAGCCGACGTCGCCGCACACGAGGCGATCCATCGGTTTGCCGCTCGTCATGTCGCCGATCACCGCAGCAATCGCCGCGGCCTGGTCCGGTGTTTCTTCGAAGCCGAAGCTCTCGGCGAACTTCACATAGTCTCTCGGTTCGAGCGCGAATGCATGGCCTTCGCGCAGGGCGCGCCGGGCGTACAGGTTCAGCAACTCGGCCGCGGTGTCGCGGATCTGCTGCGCGGCTCTTCGCTTGGCCTTTTCCCATTGACCCGAGCCGAGCGAATGCAAGGGCGCGCTTTCCGGATCCGCACCGCTGTAACGTGAGATCACGTGCAATTGCGCGACCGGCACGTAAAGCTTGCTGTCGCCCGCGTATTCGAGGTGCAGGAACTCGGTTTCGCCTTCGCCGAGATCCATCGTGACGAGGCCCATATAGCGGCCGATGCCGTGCTGCGAATGCACGACCGGATCGCCGAGCTTCAGCTCGGACAGATCCCGCACCATCGAATCGACATTGCTCGCCTGCTCCTGGCGGCGCCGTCCCGTGCGGCGCGCGAGTGGGCCGTAAAGCTCGGTTTCTGTGATGATCGCGATGCCGTCGACGGGCACCGCAAAGCCGTTCGCCAAAGGCGCGACGCCTAGCGAAAAACGTTCGTCGCTCGTGAGCCAGTCCTGGAAGCTGTCGCTCGATACAGGCCGGAGGTGATTGTCGGCCAGCAGTTGCAATAGCGTTTCACGACGGCCTGCCGATTCCGTGGCGAACAGCACGCGGTTCGGCGTGGTCTCGAGATAGGTGCGCAAGGCCGAGACCGGGTCTTCCGCGTGACGGTCGATCGCAAGATCCGGCAGCGGGGTCGACCAGCCGCCGCCCGCGTTGGCGGGCAAGGCGAGCCGCGCGAACGGCTTGGCGAACGCAAAGAAATCCTCGTCCGAGAGGAACAGACGCTGCGGCTCCAGAATCGGCCGGTCGCGATCGTGCGACAGGAAGTTGTAGCGCTGTTTGGTGTCGTTGGTGAAGCGCCGGATCGCCGCGTCCAGATCGCCGACGAACGCCAGTTGCGCGCCTTCGGGCAGGTAATGGAACAGCGTCGCCGTTTCTTCGAAGAAGAGCGGCAAATAGTATTCGATGCCCGCCGACGGCACGCCGTTGCCGATGTCCTTGTAAATCGACGCACGGCTCGGATCGCCCTCGAAGGTCTCGCGCCAGCGGCTGCGGAAAGCCGTGCGCGCCGCTTCGTCGAAGGGGAATTCGCGGCCGGGCAAGAGACGCACGTCCTTCACCGGATAGAGGCTGCGCTGGGTGTCCGGGTCGAATGCACGGATCGAGTCGACCTGGTCGTCGAACAGGTCGATCCGGTACGGCAGGGGCGAGCCCATCGGGTAGAGGTCGAGCAGCGAGCCGCGCACGCAGTATTCGCCGGGACGCACCACCTGGCTCACGTGCTCGTAGCCGGCGAGCGTCAACTGCGCTTTAAGCTTGGCCTCGTCGAGGCGTTCACCTTGCGAGAAGGAGAAGGTGTAGCCCGCCATGAACGAGGCGGGCGGCATCCGGTACAAAGCGGTGGTGGCCGGCACCAGCAGGATGTCGCAGCGGCCTTCGCCCAGATCGTGCAGCGTGGCGAGGCGCTCGGAGACCAGATCCTGGTGGGGCGAAAAGGTATCGTAAGGCAGCGTTTCCCAGTCGGGCAGCAAACGCACGCGAGCCTCGGGCGCGAAAAAGCTGATTTCCTGCGCCAGCCGCTGCGCGTCGACGGCGCTTTCGCAGACGACCGCCAGCAACGGCACCTTCTCGCGGTAGGCGAGATGGTAGCGGGCGATCAGCAGCGCGTCGGACGAGCCGTGCGTGCCGTCGAAGGCGAAACGCTGGCCGGCCTTGACGAGCGCGACGGGCGGGGAGTACTGCGATGATGCGGCGATGTCTGGCATAGAAGAGAAAAAGCGGCCTCGGGCTCACACGTGATCGGCAAGTTTACGCGTGTCGGGGCGTAGATGCGAAGGACCTATTATAAAATCCGTCCTTTACTTTGACCTCGCGGCATCCGCACTCGTGACTTCCCGTCTATTTGCCCTGATTCCGTGCGCTGGCACCGGCAGCCGTTCCGGCGCCGCGATGCCCAAACAATATCGCACTGTCGCCGGTCGCGACATGTTGCATTATTCGCTGGCGGCTTTCGACGCCTGCAGCGAGTTTGCGCAAACCCTTGTCGTGATTGCCCCCGACGACCAGCACTTCGACGCCCGCCGCTTCAGCGGCCTGCGTTTCGCCGTGCGCCGCGCCGGCGGGGCGTCGCGCCAGGCGTCGGTGCTGAACGGGCTGCACGCGCTGGCCGAGTTCGGCGCGCACGACGACGACTGGGTGCTGGTGCACGACGCAGCGCGGCCGGGCATTACGCCTGGCTTGATCCGCACGCTGATCGGCGCGCTGAAGGACGACGCGGTGGGCGGCATCATGGCCTTGCCGGTGGCGGATACCTTGAAGCGGATCGACCCGGGCTCGTCTGACGGGCGGATTGCCCGCACGGAGGCACGAGATGGTCTGTGGCAAGCGCAGACGCCGCAGATGTTCCGCATCGGCATGTTGCGCGAGGCGATTTTGCGCGCGCAGGCGGACGGCCACGATTTGACCGACGAAGCGAGCGCGATCGAGTGGCTGGGACACGCGCCCAGGCTGGTGCAGGGGAGTTTGCGTAACTTCAAGGTCACTTATCCGGAAGACTTCGATCTGGCCGAGGCGATTTTGTGCCGGCCGTCTTCGGCTTCCTGAATGGATAAATCAGATTTTAATCAATGGGCTTGAGGACTTGACGCATATGGATTTCAGAATTGGGCAGGGTTATGACGTGCATGCGCTGGTGCCGGGACGTCCGTTGATTATCGGCGGCGTGACGATTCCTTATGAGCGCGGGCTGCTCGGGCATTCGGATGCGGACGTGCTGTTGCATGCGATTACCGATGCTATTTTTGGCGCGGCCGCGATGGGCGATATTGGGCGGCATTTCTCCGATACGGATGCAAAGTTCGCCGGCGCGGATAGCCGGGTTTTATTGCGGGAGTGTTTTGCTCGCGTGACAGCGGCGGGGTTTTCTATCGCTAACGTGGATAGCAGCGTGGTGGCTCAGGCGCCCAAGCTGGCGCCGCATATCGAAGGGATGCGGGCTAATATCGCTGCGGATCTTAACCTGCCGGTTGAACGGGTTAATGTTAAAGCCAAAACTAACGAGAAGCTGGGCTACCTCGGGCGAGGCGAGGGCATTGAAGCGCAGGCAGCGGTTTTGTTGATCAAGAATTAATGTTGGGTTTTGGTGTTTGCGGTTCTTTCACAAAAACCATGAGCGCGCAGCGAAAAAATCTTAATCCCGCTGCGCGCGAAAAAAACCTGTTCACCTTCAGCAGCAATATGCGGATTACAGCGTTGCGCCGCCGATCGGGCGGTTGCAAGGGCACTCTTCGTCCGTTTGCAGAGCGTCGAGAATACGCAGCACTTCTGTCGGGTTGCGGCCGACGTTCAGATTGTTCACCGAAACGTGTTGAATCGTATTGTCCGGATCGACGATGAACGTTGCGCGCAGCGCCACACCAGCTTCCTTGTCGCGCACGCCGAGCTGGTCGATCAACTCGCCCTTCACATCACCAAACGAATAGTGGTTTAGCCGGCTCAGGTCCTTTTGCTCGCGGCGCCAGGCCAGCTTGACGAATTCGTTGTCCACACTGCCACCGAGCAACACCGCGTCGCGCTCGTCGAAATCCTTGACCAGCTTGTCGAACTCGACGATTTCGGTCGGGCACACGAACGTGAAGTCCTTCGGATAGAAATAGATGATCTTCCACTTGTCCGGAAACGACTGCTCCGTGATCTCTTCGAACGCGGACACGCCGTTTTCTTCATGGTTGTTGAAGCCCGGCTTGGCCGCAGTGACGGTGAACGCTTCGACTTTATCGCCAACGGTTTTCATGCAGGGGCTCCTTCGTGAGATGGAAAAACAGCATGTTTGACGCTATCAGCTCGTCGGAACAACTACGTTGCACGTTTCCGAGTATGGCCCTATGAAGGTATCCGTTCAATAGTATCCATCTAACGCCTTGGGGGAGTTGTTACTCAACGCGGCCGGGGGGTGCACGGGCGACGCAACGCCCCTGCCGGTTCAGGCGCCTTTTGCGAGCGGAAACTCAATCGTGACCTCGAGGCCCGGGCCTGGTGTGCGATTGCGCAGACGCAGCGCGCCGCGATAGCGGCCTACCAGCCGCTGCACGATGGCCATGCCGAGGCCCGTGCCGTTCGCCTGGGTACGCGCGGAATTCACGCGATAGAACGGTCGCGTGACAAGCGCCAATTGGTCTTCAGGAATTCCGGGCCCCTCGTCGACCACGGACAATTCGACCCGCGAGTGCGATACCCGCGTTTCCAGAATCACGTGCGGTATGCCGTCGCCGTCGCTCAAACCGTACTTGCGCGCGTTCTCCAGCAGATTGCCGACCACGCGCCGCATGTCGGTCTCATCCGCCTCGATCACCGCCGATGGCGCGAGGCGCGTAATCAGCCGCATGCTGTCCTCGCTTTGCATCCGCGCGGCAAGCTCGCCTGCGATCACCGACAGGTCGACGGGCTCCGGCACCCGCTGCACCGGGCGGGCGTAGTCGAGGAACCGGCCGATGATCATGTCCATCTGCTCGATGTCGTCAACCATCGCGTCTTTAGTGGCCTGGTCGGACGGGCTCATTTCGGTTTCGAGCCGCAGCCGCGCGAGCGGGGTGCGCAGATCGTGCGAAATACCGGCGAGCATCAATGCGCGGTCGGCCTCGAGCTGTTCGAGGTCCTGCACCATCTGGTTGAAACTGCGATTGGTCTCGGCGGCCACGCCCATGCCGCGCTCGGGCAAGGGCTCTGGCGACTGGCCTGAGCCGACCTTGCGCGCGGCCATGGCGAGCCGGGCGAACGGACGGTTCACGAGACTGGTGATGAACGCCGCGCCGAAAAGTGACAGCGCCAGCGCAAATACGCCCCAGCCGGCCCATTGCAGGCCCGTCGCGTTGTCCAGTTGATCGCGGTCGAGCGCCACCCAGTAATCGTCGTCGTCGATCTTGAAGCTGATCCAGACGCCGGGGATGTCGTTCACGCTCTGTGCAATGACCGTGTCGTCGCCGAGACGGCCACGAATGTCGTGTTCGATCAGCCGGTTCAGCGACTCGTCGGGCTGGAGTTTGTACTTGTCGGTGGTTTCGCGCGGGTATACGCGCACCCCTTCATTGCTCTCCAGATCCTGCAGCAGGGCGCGCCGCAGATCGGGATCGGAATAGAGGAGTGCGGTGCGCGTGAGCTTGACGATGGCGACCAGTTGCAACGCCACGCGCTGCGCGCGCGGCTCGCGTTCGATCACCCGAAAGCTCTGGAACCACGCGGCGAGACTGACTGCGATCAACAGCGCGATCAACAGAAAGGTCCGCCAGAAAAGGCCGCCGAACGCGAGCGTCAGGAGGCGCCGGTCGATCCGCATGGGCCCTTCTTATCTGGAACTATCTTGTAGGGGACCAGAGATAAGGCGCTAAAGCGCCAACTCTGGTCGACCGCTTTGCATGGGACCAGAGATAAGGCGCTAAAGCGCCAACTCTGGTCGACCGCTTTGCATGGGACCAGAGGTAAGGCGCTAAAGCGCCAACTCTGGTCGACAGGAGGTGAGCGCAAACTCAGGCTGCACCGTCAGGAATGAACACGTAGCCGAGGCCCCAGACGGTTTGAATGAAACGCGGGCTGCCCGGATCCGGTTCGATCAGCTTGCGCAGACGCGAAATCTGCACGTCGAGACTGCGGTCGAACACTTCATATTCACGGCCGCGCGCCAGTTCCATCAGTTTTTCACGCGACAGCGGCTGACGCGGGTGACGCGCAAATACCTTTAGCACCGAGAACTCACCCGTGGTCAGCGGGATTTCCTGGCCGGCCTTGGTGAGCGTGCGGGTGGCCAGATTCAGCGCGAACTCGCCGAACTCGAACACCTCGGTGGTTTCGGACGGCGCCCCTGGCAACTCCGACGGCGATTGCCGGCGCAGCACTGCGTGAATCCGCGCGACCAGTTCGCGCGGGTTGAACGGCTTGGGCAGATAGTCGTCGGCGCCCATTTCGAGGCCGACGATACGGTCGACGTCTTCACCCTTGGCCGTCAGCATGATGATCGGCGTGCGGTCGTTGCTGCCGCGCAGGCGGCGGCAGATCGACAGGCCGTCCTCGCCGGGCAGCATCAGATCGAGCACCAGCAAGTCGAAGCGCTCACGCACCCAGAGCTTGTTCATGGACGGCGCGTTCTCGGCAACGTAGACATTGAAGCCCTGTTCACCGAGGTAGCGGCGCAGCAGATCGCGCAGGCGCGGATCGTCGTCGACGACGAGGATTTTCGAAGGGTTTTTGGTTTCCATGGTCGGCATCTTAGCGCGATTAGAAAGTAGCGCGCGGTTGCATCATTTATCGGGTTACAGTCAGTTACAAAATTTACCCGCACTGTGGCACGACGTAAAGCACGGGCAGGTAGACTCCTTTACTGAATGCGGCTGTTCGGTGGATACTTCACTCGACTAAAACTCTCGCACCCGGCTCGCTACCGGGGTTTGTATACGCATTTGAGGTAGCCGGTTGCCGCGCCACGAAGGGAACAACATGAAGGGAGGGGTTTGGCCGAATGTGCGCCTGAGCGTAATTGCACTGGCGATTGCCGGTACGCTTGCAGGCACACTAGGACCAACGCTCGCCCACGCCCAGCCTTCGGCCGACAGAGCTGCAAGCGAACGTACGCCAAAACTGCCTAATTCCAAAGCGAGTCGCCGCAACCCCAGCGTCACTAACGACCGCCCTGCGTCAGACGTGATGTTGCGCACCGCAGTTCCCCCCGATCTCGATCAACGCCGTCGTGATGGTCATATGACGCCCGACGAACGGCGTCTGTTACGGCAGCACATCGAAGACGCTGTCCGCGAGCTCTATAAACGGTAGCTATTTTCGTGCCTGCTCCCGGGCATGCCGGTCGCCCGCCGGTCGCTGTTTCTCCGCGCGTGAAAGATTTCGTTGCACTTCCCCCGTCAACTTTCCCGTTCCATCTGCCGTTGAGTTGCCAGAGCACAGCGCGTTTCGCATGCGCGAATGCCTTTCCGTGATGCCCCGCAACCGGATGACCGATGATGAAAGTGCTGACAGGCGGTAAAGATGCGCGCTGGCTGGCAGTCATGGCCACGGCGTTAGTGGCCGTGACGTGGTGTGCACCGGCGCCGGCCGTGCAGCAGGGCGCCCCTACCTCTCATGCTCCCCATAACAAGCATCGCGCGCCGTCTGCCGCGTCTGCCGTTTCCGTGGCCGACGAGGACATCCTCGACGCCGACGACGCCCGCTTCTTCCTGACGCGCGTCGGCTTTGCGCCCGATAGTGGCGAGGTCGCGCAATACGTTGGCCTCACACGCGAGCAGGCAGTGGACAAGGTGCTCGCGACAGCCCGAACCGAAGCTGTCACACCGCTGCCGGAGTGGGTGCTCGAACCGGTCCCGACGCGCGACATTCGCAAGACATGGACGGACGATCAACGTCGCGACGAGCAGCGGCTGCGCGGCCAGCGTTACGAACTATTACGCGCGTGGTGGGTGCGCGAGATGCTGGGCACGCCGTCGCCGCTGACCGAACGCATGACGCTCTTCTGGCACAACCACTTCACGTCCGGCCAGGACAAGGTCCAGTATCCGCAGCAGATGGCGCAGCAAAACATGCTGTTGCGCCGTGACGCGCTCGGCAACTTCGGCGAACTGTTGCACGACGTCGCGAAAGATCCGGCGATGCTGCAATACCTCGATGGCGCGAGCAATCGCAAGGGCAAGCCCAATGAAAACTTCGCGCGTGAAGTGATGGAGCTGTTCACGCTGGGCGAAGGGCACTACACACAACGCGACGTATCGGAAGCCGCGCGTGCCTACACCGGGTGGAGCCTCGATCCCGACACCCAGGCGTACGTGTGGCGCGCCAACCAGCACGACGATGGCGACAAGACCGTGCTCGGTCAAACCGGGCCGTTCGACGGCGATCAGGTGCTCGACATCCTGCTTGCGCGACCGGAGACCGCGACTTTTGTCACGACCAAGCTGTGGCGCGAGTTCGTCTCCGATACACCGGACCCCGCTCGCATCGCGCCGATCGCCGCGCAGTTCCGCGCGAGTCACTACGATATCAAGGTCGTGCTGCGCGGCCTTTTCATGAGCGACGCGTTCTGGGACGACGGCGATCGCGGCGTCCTCGTGAAATCGCCGGTTGAATTCGTGGTTGGGACACTGCGTGCGTTCGACATCGGCTACGACAACACGGCACCGTTCGCCGCGCAGATCCGAACGCTCGGCGAGAACCTGTTCTACCCGCCGAACGTCAAAGGATGGCCGGGCGGTACGATATGGATCAATAGCTCGACGCTGCTGGCGCGCAAGCAATTCGTCGAGCAACTGTTTCGCGCGACTGAAACCGCCCGTCCGCAGCGCATGAACAATCCGGTAGGGGCAAAGATCGCGGCGAGTGGCGCACCAGGCAACATGCAGGCGAGTCCGCCGATGCAGCACGCGATGGCGCGTGTCGGCCCGGTCGGCCAGGGTGGCGTACGCTTTGACATCGACACGTGGCTTGCGCATTACAACACAGCGCCGACGGCGAAGCCGGGGCTGTCGGCGGAGCTTCAGTTGCAGCACGCGGTCTTGCCGCTCACACCGGTCGACGCGATCGAAACCGATTCGACCGCCAGCGCTTATCTGGAGGCGTTGCTGATGGACCCGGCTTATCAATTGAAGTGAGGAAGTGAGCAGCGCGGACCGGCGACGGAATTGAGCTGCTCATCCGTGTAACGCCGATGAGCAGCGCAAATAAACGATCCGTCGACGGCGGCACGACACGCGCCATGACAATCGAACGAGGTGCAGGATGAAACGGCGCAGCTTTCTCTCGATGGGCGCAGCCGCCGGCGCGACGCTGTGGTTGCCACACGCGTTCGGTGCGCTGGCGGCAGAAGTGGGCGGCTCAACGAATCGAGGTTACGGCAACCTGCTGATCCTCGTCGAACTGAAGGGCGGCAACGACGGTTTGAATACCGTGATTCCGTTTGCCGATCCCACTTACTATCAGCTGCGTAAAAACATCGGCATCAAACGCGAGCAGGCAATCCAGCTCGACGAGCGTACCGCGCTGCATCCGTCGTTGCAGCCGCTGATGCCGCTTTGGCAGAGCCAGCAACTGGCGATCGTACAGGGCGTCAGCTACGCGCAGCCGAACCTGTCGCATTTCCGCTCGATCGAGATCTGGGACACCGCGTCGCGTTCGGATCAATATCTGCGCGAGGGCTGGCTCACACGTGCGTTCGCGCAGGCGCCGGTGCCCGCGGGTTTTGCAGCCGACGGCGTGGTGATCGGCAGTGCCGAAATGGGACCGCTCGCCAACGGCGCACGCGCGATTGCGCTGGTCAATCCGGCGCAGTTCGTCAAGGCTTCGCGCCTCGTCACGCCGGTGTCGCTGCACGAGCGCAATCCGGAGTTGGCGCACATTCTCGACGTCGAGAACGACATCGTGAAAGCCGCCGATCGTCTGCGTCCCACGCAAGGTCAGGCGCAATTGAAGACGGTGTTTCCCGGTGGCGCATTCGGCGGTTCGATCAAGACGGCGATGCAGGTGCTCGCGGCTGGAAATACCCCGCAAGGCCAGCCGAAGAGCGGGCAGGGCGTCGCGGTGATCCGTTTGACGCTGAACGGCTTCGATACGCACCAGAACCAGCCGGGTCAACAGGCGGCGTTGCTCAAGCAACTGGCCGATGGGTTTGCGTCGATGAAGTCGGCGCTGATGGAACTCGGCCGCTGGAACGAGACGCTGGTGATGACGTACGCCGAGTTTGGCCGGCGCCCGCGTGAGAATCAGAGCAACGGCACCGACCATGGCACCGTGGCGCCGCATTTCGTCATGGGCGGGCGAGTGCGGGGCGGTTTGTACGGCGTGCCGCCGGTGCTCGCGCGGCTCGATGGCAATGGCAACTTGCCGGTCGGCGTCGATTTTCAGCAACTCTACGCGACCGTGCTCGGGCCGTGGTGGGGACTCGACGCGTCTGCGATCCTGCAGCAGCGGTTCGAGCCGCTGCCGTTACTGCGCGTCTGATGATGGACGGCGTTGGCTCATCAGCATGAGCTGGCGGCCGTTGCGTCCGCCGCTTACCTCGCGCGCCACGCGATCCAGAGTTTGCGGATCGGCGTCAACGCAATGCGCTGATGCAGCACGTGATAGCCGTCACGTTCGATTTCATCCAGCAGCGCCAAGGCAAGTGCCGCCTGCGCCACGAGCGTGCGCTGCGAGCGGCGCTCATTCGCGGGCATGGCAGCGAGCGCTGCTTGCAACGCGTCGCGCGCCCGCTTGGTCTCGAAGCGCATCAGCTCGGTAAACGCATCGGAGTATTTCCGATTGATCAGATCCGCAGCGGTGACGTTAAAGCGCTGCATTTCATCGATCGGAATATAGATGCGGCCGTGGCGCGCATCATTGCCGGTTTCGGCGACGAACTGCGCAAGCTGCAGTGCCTCGCCGAGCGGCGCGGACCAGTTCGACGCCTGCGCGGTGTCTTTCGCCGTAGCACGCGCGACCAGCGACGCGAAGGTGCCGCCGACGCCTTGCACATAGCGCCGCAGATTCGGGTAGTCGAGATAGCGCGCCTGGTCGAGGTCCATTTCGAAACCGGCGAGCAAGGCCTGCAACTCGGGATATTCGGCCTCGACGTTAGGCAGATAAGCCGCCAGCGCCTTGGAAACCGGATGTGACGGTGAACCCGAAGCCAGTGCGGCGAGCTCGTTTTGCCACCACGCGAGTTTGGTGCGGCCGATGGCCGGATCACTGGTTTCCTTAACGGTTTCCTCGAACTCGCGACGCAGCGCGAACAGCGCGGTCAGGAGCGGTTGGCTTGCCGCGGACGCCTGCCGAAGCGCATAGTAAGTGCTCGATCCGGGCGGCGCCGCTTTCTGGTGGCAGTATTCGTCGAAATTCACGGGATAGGAATGTGGGGAAGGGCAGGCGAACAGGGGCACGGTGTGCGTGCGTTTAGCCAAAAATTGTAGCATCGACGCCCCGCGGGGCGATGCACGAGCAAATGCAGACAAGTGCGAATCAATCGGTTAGAATCTCGCGCTTACGCTTTCGGGCGCGGGTTTTAACGCGGCCGTGAGCATGCAGGACATCGGGTAGAACGCACAGCGCTTTGCCCGGCTGCGAGGGTGGCGAAATTGGTAGACGCACCAGGTTTAGGTCCTGACGCCCGCAAGGGTGTAGGGGTTCGAGTCCCCTCCCTCGCACCATCCCTGTGTAGTAGAGAACCCGTTAAGCAGAGAACCCCGTTAAGTCTTTGGACTGGCGGGGTTTTTTGTTTTTCGTGTGACTTCGCGCCAGGCCTTGCGTGCCCGGCTGCGCTCAAGCGTCCGGTGCTGGCGGTTGCGCTTCGGCTTGCGTGCCTGGCAACTCGGCTTGCACGGCGCCTTCGAGAAAGCGGCGGGTCGATTCGAACGCCTGCAGCATCTGATCGGGCCACGGCGTTTGCAGCATGACCGCCTGGTGGTTTTCGAACGACGATGACAACAGTTTTGCCAGCTCAGGCGAGCGCAGATGACGCAGCAGCACACTGACGGCGATCGCCGTCGCCTGGCTCGCGCCGGCGGTTTGAAGTTCCGAGGCGGTGAGGGCCGCTACCTGTTTGTTGATGTCCACTGAAGCTTCCCTGGATGAAATGGGGGTGACTGAAGGCCTGGTGGCCGATCCCGAATTTTGACATGGTTGGCGGGTTGCCGCGAACGCGGCTGCCTCGCCGGGTCTGCCGTGTTCGAAGTGTGACGATGGTTTTCAGCGCGGTCAGGCTATTAAGCAATATGGAGTTGGGCACCGCTGCCGGATTTGTCCATGTAATCGGTGTGCCCATCGAGTTGCGCCTGAGATCGGGTGCTATCCGTTGTCACCCATATTGCGTAGATTGTTAATGCACGCTATACGCTCGTGCCTACCCGCCGGCGGATTAATCTGGGGAAACAAGCGCGCAAAGTTGGGAAAAACCGATATGCATCAGCAAATAAGCGTGACGATTCGACTGCGCTCGCTCGATGGCTCGAAAGCGCGCTTTGCGTGGTATTCTGCGCGCCGATTTTCGCCGTATTGCTGACGCGATATTCTCGGATTAATCCGGGCGACAAATGGATCTCGCAACAGAAGACAATAAAAGAGGGATGCGATGAGCGTGATATTTGCCGTGATCGGCGTGGTGGTCGGGATAATCGCCGCCGTGTCGAACGATTTCTCGATCGGCTTCGGTGCGTTGATGGGCGGAGTGGCCGGGGTTGCGCTCGCACGTCTGCTGCAAAAGAAGCGCCCGGGCATCGCGAACGAACCAGCGTCCAAGCCTGTTACGGCCGATATCCTGAGCCCATCCGGCGAACTGGCCGCGCGCGTCGAGCAACTTGAGCGCGAGATCGTCGCTCTGCGCGGCGAGATCCACGAATTGCGGGCCAGCGTCACCGGCGCATCGGTGACTGAAAGCGCGGATGGTGAGCCCGCGACGTTCAAACTGCGTCCGGCCAATGTCGTGCCGCGTTCGTACGCGATGCCGCCCGCGGCGGGGCAGAAGCCGCATCGCGAGTTTCAGGCAACGCCTACGCAGCCGGCAGCCGTACGCTCGACGGTGAGCGCCAGCGCGGTTACGCCGCCCGCGATGGCCGGTATGCCCGCGTCAAGCGAACCGAGCGCATCGAGCACGCTGAATGCTGAGTCACTCAGCCCAATGGCGTTGCCGCCGTCCGCCGGATCGCCTCTGCCGTTGTCGCCTCCTGCCGGGCCAGCGCTTTCCACCGACCCTCTGCCAGCGCAAACCCCGCCAGCACCACCGCGCGGTCCCGGTCTCGCTGAACGCCTCTTCAAAAGTGGCCGTGACTGGCTATTTGGCGGCAACACGGTTGTGCGGGTCGGCATCATCGTGCTGTTCTTCGGCATTGCGTTCCTGCTCAAATACGCGGCCGACAACAGCCTGCTGCCGATCGAATTCCGCCTCGCCGGCGTTGCGCTTGCGGCAACCGTGCTGATCGGACTCGGCTGGCGCATCGGCGAGCGCCGCGGCGCCTACGGGCTGATCCTGCAGGGCGGTGGCGTCGGCGTGCTCTATATGACCGTGTTCGCCGCAACCAGGCTCTACCATCTGCTGCCGGCGGGCGCAGCCTTGCCGTTGATGATCGCGATCTGCGGCTTGAGCGCGTTTCTGGCGGTGCGGCAGAACGCGTCGTCGCTGGCCTTCATGGGCAGCGCAGGCGGTTTCCTCGCACCGGTACTCCTCTCGACGGGCGGCGGCAGTCACGTGATGCTGTTCAGCTACTACGCGCTGCTCAACGCGGGCATTTTCGCAATCGCGTGGTTCAAGACGTGGCGGCCTCTGAACCTGCTTGGCTTCGTGTTCACGTTTTCGATCGGCGCCGCATGGGGCGCGACGGCTTACCGGCCCGAGCTGCTTGCCAGCACCGAACCGTTCCTGATCCTGTTCTTCCTGATGTATGTCGGCATCGCGTTGCTCTATGCGGTGCGCCGCGAGGTCGCGCTCAAGCATTACGTCGACGGCACGCTGGTGTTCGGCACGCCGCTCGTCGCGATCGGTCTGCAAGCGGCGATGATGAAAGGCACCGAATTCGGTCTCGCGTGGAGCGCGGTGGCGCTGGCCGCGTTCTACCTCGCGATCGCGGGCTGGCTGGCGCGGCGGCGCGCGCACCTCGGCATGATGTTCGAAGCCATGCTCGCGCTGGCCGTGATCTTCGCCACGCTCGCTGTCCCGCTTGCTTTCACCGGACCGACCACGAGCGCGACCTGGGCAATCGAAGGCGCCGCGATCACCTGGCTCGCTGTGCGTCAGCGGCGCCTGATCGCGTTCGGCTTCGGCTTGCTGATGCAACTGGCCGCGGCGGGCGCGTATGTGGTCGGCACGCTCGCGCAGATCGATGCAGCGCATGCCTGGCCGGTGCTCAACGGCGCGTACATCGCGAGCGTGCTGATCGCGGTCGCGGGCATCTTCACGGGATGGCGGTTGCATGGGCGCAGCGAGGCGGGCGCGTGGCATGCATGGATGCCGCAGATCGGTCTTGTCGCCGGCGTGTGGGGGTTGTTGTGGTGGGTCTCTGGCGGTCTCCACGAAATCGACGCGTACGCGCAGGCGCATCTTGCATATGATCGCGATCGTTTCGAGACTGCCGTCGTCGCGCTGTTCGCCGTTCTGACAGCGTGGCTCGCGCACGGCGCGCGCCGCAAGCTTCGTTGGCCGCTCGCCGAACTGCCGGCGCTGGCGCTCGTACCGGTTCTCGCTCTGCTGATGTTGAGTCTGTTCATGTTGAGCATGGCGCCGGTCAGTGGTTACGGTTGGCTGGTTTGCGCGGTCGTCGCCGCGTCCGCCTACTCGCTGCTGTGGCGTCAGCAGCGCGACGTCGGCGATCGTGTGCTTGCGCCGCTTCATACACTGATGTTCTGGACAGCCGGCGCGCTCATCGCGCTCAAAGGCTATTGGGGCTTGCGCGCCTACGTGCCGGAAGGCGCATGGAGCTGGAGTGCGTGGGCTTATGGCTTCGGCATTCTGCTGCTGTTGGTGGCGGGCGTCGGGCATCGTTTGCGCTGGCCGGTCGCGCGTTTCGTAACGGCTTATCAGGTGTGGGCAGCGGCGCCGCTCGCCGCCTTGCTGTGGGTGTGGAGCATCGCAAGCGTGACGAGCGACGGTAGCGCCGCGCCGCTCTTCTGGCTACCGATTCTCAATCCGCTGGATGTCGCACAGATCCTCGCGTTCGTCGCCTGCGCCGTGTGGCTGCGGCGGCTGCGCGCACTCGGGGTGCACTGGCATCCGCGAGCGTTCGACTACGCAGTGCTCGCGACGCTGTTCCTATGGTTCAACGCATTGCTGCTGCGCACGCTGCATCATCATTTCCATGCGGCGTACGATGTCGATGCGGTGCTGGCGTCGTTCAATTTCCAGCAGGTGTTTCTGGTCGGCTGGAGCGCGTTTGCATTTGCCGGGCTGTGGCTCGCGCGTCGCGACAGTATTGTGCGCTTGTGCGCGATCGCATCGACGCCGCTCGTGCAGGTGATGTGGATGTGGACGTTCTATGCCAACCTGACTCAGGACGGCGGCGCGTGGGCGCGGCTGCCGCTGCTCAATCCGCTCGACCTGGTGCAGGCGGTGATTTTTGCGCTGGCGGCGTTGTGGCTCGTGCGCATCAGCCGCCTGGGTGTGCCGGTCGGCGAATACCGTGTGCCGTTGCAGGTGGCGGTCGGCGTGACCGGATTCATCTGGCTCAACGCGATGCTGCTGCGCACGCTGCATCATTGGATCGGCGTGCCGTATCAGCTCGACGAGATGTCACGCTCGATGCTCGTGCAGGCTTCGATATCGGTGTTCTGGACAGTCTGCGCATTGGCTATGATGATCTGGGCAACTCGCCGGGCCAGCCGGATATTCTGGTTCATCGGCGGCGGCCTGCTGGCGGTGACCGTCGTCAAGCTGTTCCTGTTCGATTTGTCGCACGTGACGGGTATCGAACGGATCGTGTCGTTCATCGGTATCGGCCTGATGCTGCTGCTGATCGGCTACTTCTCGCCGTTGCCGCCCAAAGCGGCAGTTCTGGAAACTGAGCAATGAAGCGTGTCTTGATAGCGGCGGGGTGGTGTCTTGCGATCTCGTCTGTGTGGGTATCGACGGCGTCCGTTGCGGCCGATCGTTTTGCACAGCGTTTTGCGCTCGAACTCGAAAGCGGCGCCGCTTATTACAGCGTGACGCTCCCGGCTGCCGTCTACGCTGCCAGCCAGCGCAACGATCTCGGTGATGTGCGCGTATTCAATGGCGCCAGCGAACCTGTGCCTTATTCGCTCGACGCGCCACGTGAGTCGGCCCGCGCACCGGCCACATTGCGGCCGGTGCACTGGTTTCCCTTGCCGCCCGCCGCTTCCGGCAGCACCGGTGCGCCACTCGGCGTGACGATTGCCGCCGACGGATCGCTGCGGGCAACGTCAGCGCCGCCCGATCGCGCACAACATGACACCGACCTGATCGACGTCACGCGCGAGGCGCGGGGCGAAGCTCGGGTCGAGGCATTGGTCGTGCATGTGCGTGACGACAATTACCAGGGGCGCGTCAGCGTCGAGTCGAGTGACGATCTGCGCAACTGGCAACCCGCGGGCGAGGCGCAACTGCTCAAGGTCAGCTACAACGGCAGCACGCTGAGCCAGGATCGCATCGAACTCAACGGGATGCGCGCGCGTTATCTGCGCTTGCACTGGCTCGACGGCGCGCCGTATGTCGAATCGATCGACGCTCAGGCGCAGGTGGCCAGCGCCGGCGCGGCGCAGCGCGCAGACATGCAACGGCAATGGCGCGAAGGTATCGTTGCTCGCCCGGGGCCGAAAACCGGCGAATATTTCTTCGAGACCGGCGGGCCTTATCCCGTCGATCGTTTGCGCCTGAATCTCCCACAGCCGAATACCGTGGCGCCGGCCGTCGTCTATTCGCGCTCGGGTCTGGAGACAGCGTGGCGAGAGGTATCGAGCGCGACGCTGTTCCGCTTGCACAATGGCACGGTGGAGCAAAGCAATCCATCGCTTGAAATGGCGCCCGACACGGATCGTCAATGGCGCGTGGTGGTCGACACCCGCAATGGCGGTTTGGGAAGCGGCGCGTTGACCGTCGCCGCGGGCTGGCGTCCGGCGACGCTCACGTTCGTCGCGCGCGGCGCTGAGCCGTTCACGCTGGCGGTGGGGAGTGCTGCTGCGGTGTCGTCGGCGGTGAGCCGGGCGGATCTGCTGATGGGCGCTTCGTCGGTTGCCGTGGCGGCGCGGCTGGGTGAGGAACTGCCCGTTGGGCAGGAGGCTGATGCGCAGTCATCGGGCAAAGACCCCGATGCGATGCGGCGCTATATGTTGTGGGCCGCTTTGTTGCTGGCCGTCGGCTCGCTCGGCGCGATCGCCTGGCGGCTTGCGCGTGGCGCTCAGGGGCAGGCCGGGGCTCAGGCTGGGGGAGTGGCCGATGGCGGCGGTGGAGTGGGTGGCGCGGCCGGCGCCGGCGGATTGGCAGGCGATGCGCTCGGCGGGTCAGGCGCGGCGAGCGCTACAGCCAAGGACGCAGGCACCGCCAGCGCTGACGGTCAAAGCACCGAAAAGAAGTGACTTCGGTGCGGGCGTATTTCGGCGTAGAGGATTGCAAGAAGCCGAGCAATTGGAACGTGCCGAGGGGCTGCACTGCAGTCGCGGAATCGCGCCGCACAGAGCGATCGCGCGGCGCCAGAGGATTGCATGGCGCGGGCACGCCGCGGCTGCGCGCGCCGTTACTTACTCCTCGCGCTCCGACATCGTGTTGATGATCTTGTCCAGCGCCCCGCCGAACGCGAGTTTTTCCTGTTCGTCGAGGCAGTCGAACATATCCCCGTTCCACTTACGCGCGATCGGCATCACCTTGCGATAGAGCGCGCGGCCTTCAGGGGTTAGCGACACCAGCACGACGCGCCCGTCTTCGGCGCTCGGTTCGCGCTTGACGAGTCCTTGTTTGATCAACGCCTCAGCCGCACGGCTCGCCTGACTCTTGTCGAGGTTGGCGTGCCGCGCCAGTTCCATGATCGAAAACGGTCCAAACGAGCCCACCGACGCAACCACCCTTGCTTCAGGCAATGTCACGCCCAGTTTGTCCTGATAGCGCTCGCTGATGCCACGCTCGGCGAGTTTGTTCAGGACATGCAGACGGTACGTAAGCAACTGTTCGAGTCCGGTTCTGGCGGAGGCCTTCATTGTCTTCCCGTGATGAGTGGCGCGGTCGTGGCGCTGTGATTGTTGCCGCAACCGTTCCGTCGGTCAACGCGCGCCGTATTTCAGGCGCGTCAACTGTTCGGCCGCGTCCGCCAGCAAACGCGCCGCGTCGCGAATCGCAACCTCGAGCGTGATCGGCCCCGGAGCCGGAGAGAAGCAGCCACTGAAGTATTCGGCGAGGCGCGGTAGCGCCGCGGAGTCGACCGCGCCGGAGAGCAGCGTCGCCGGTACGCCCGCGGCCTGCGCATGACGGCAAGCAATGAACGGCGCCTTGCCGTGCAGCGTTTGCACGTCCGAGCGGCCTTCGCCGGTGATCAGCCAGTTCGCGCCCTCAAGCGCTGCGTCCAGGCCGATCTGGCGCGCGACGGTTTCCGCGCCCGGCTCGAACTGCGCACCGAGCATGTGCAGCGCAAAGCCGAGGCCACCGGCCGCACCCGCGCCGGGTTGGTCGCGTGCCGAGCGCCCTAGCGCGGCCTCGAGCAGATCGGCGAAGCGGGCGAGGGCGGCGTCGATCGGGGCAACCTGTTCCGGCTTCACACCCTTTTGCGGACCGAACACCGCAGTTGCGCCGTGATCGCCGGTCAGGGGATTATCCACGTCCGACATGCCGACGAATTGTGTGTCCGCGAGGCGCGCATCAAGTTGCGACACGTCGAGGCGCGCCACGCGCGCGAGTTGTTCAGGTGTAGCGTCGAGTTCCTTGTCTTGCGCGTCGAAAAGTTTCAGCCCGAGGCCGGCCAGCAAGCCGGCGCCACCGTCGTTCGTGCTGCTGCCGCCGAGCGCGACGAAAAAGCGCCGCACGCCTGCATCGAGCAGCGCGCGAATCGCTTCGCCCATACCGCGCGTGCTGCGCGCCTCGACCGGTAGGCCCATGCCGACCGGATCGGTAATGCCGACGATTTCCGCCGTTTCGATGATCGCGCTGCCATCCGCAAGCAGGCCGGTGAGTGCTTCACGCACCGGACCGGCCGCGCCGCGCACGCTCAGCTTGCGGCGTTCGCCGCCGCTCGTGAGCATGGCGTCGAGCGTGCCTTCCCCGCCGTCGGCCATCGGACAGATGCGCACGCTGGCGTCCGGCCGGGCGCGCTGGATGCCGGACGCAATCGCCTGTGCGACCTGTTCCGCGCTGAGCGAACCTTTGAAGGAATCGGGAGCAATGACGACGACAGGCGAGGACGGCAAATTCGGCATGATGTCTCTGAATGGTTGGAGTCGTTGCGAGGGCGGGTGAATTGAACAGATGCGGGCGCAGCCCCGAGCGCGTCCGTAAGCTTATCAGCATGGGCGCGCCGACTGAATATGTCGAATGGCATAGCCGGGATTGTCCGTGAAGGGGCGTGCGGGATCCATCCGTGCGAACGCGGGCGGCAGGCGCGACGCTATCGGTCGCGCAGGCGCTTCCGGAGGAAGCGTGGAAGGCGAAAGGGATCGTCAAGCCGCCGCAAGCGGGCTGAAAACTGATAGTGGGTGGGCGTGAAGCAGGCAGCGAACAGCCACCAGACAACCCGCAAACAGATGAAAAACAGCGCGGAAAGCGGCCCGAACACCGATAAAAGCGCGCGCAATCATCGAATCCCGGCTAAGCGCGCAAATAGTTTGCTAAAATATTCGGCTCTTTGGACCCAACCGTGCTGCCGGCGGCCTGCAAGCCCGCGGCGCAGGCGCGCAATCGATGCTGAGCGACTTGAACGCGGCATCGAAAAGCGGCACGGAGAAGATAACTGATTCGCTCGAATAATTTTAGGACGATTGAAGCCATGGCTAACGTTGTTGAAAACCTCGGCAAGCTCGAACGCCGCGTAACGATTTCCCTGCCGAAGGACGCCGTGCAGAAGGAAGTGGACTCGCGTATCCGCCAACTGGCAAAGAACGTGCGCATGCCGGGTTTCCGCCCGGGCAAGGTGCCGCTCAAGATGGTGACGCAACAGTATTCGGGCCAGGTTGAAGCTGAAGTGCTGAGCGACAAGGTCGGCAAGGAATTTTTCGATATCAGCCGCGCCGAAAACCTGCGCGTTGCCGGTCAGCCGAGCTTCGCGCCGAAGGCCGACGCTGCTGAAGGCGATTACGCGTTCGACGCGACGTTCGAGGTGTATCCGGAAGTGAAGCTGGGCGACGTCGCCACGGCCGAAATCGAACGCACCACGACCACCATCAGCGAAGCGGAAATCGACCGCACGCTGGACATCCTGCGCAAGCAGCGCGTGCACTTCCACGCTCGTGGCGAAGCCGGCGAGCATGGCGACGGCGGCGCGGACACGGCGGCTAAAGACGGCGACCGCGTGACGGTCGACTTCGTCGGCAAGATCGACGGTGAAGTGTTCCAGGGCGGCAGCGCTGAAGACTTCGCATTCGTGCTGGGCGAAGGCCGCATGCTGCCGGAATTCGAAAAGGCAGCGCTGGGCCTCGCGGTCGGCGCATCGAAGGAATTCGACCTGGCTTTCCCGGCTGACTATCACGGCAAGGATGTCGCCGGTAAGACCGCGCAATTCACGATCACGATGAAGAAGATCGAGTGGCCGCATCTGCCGGAAATCGACGCTGAATTCGCAAAGTCGCTCGGTATCGAAGACGGCGATCTGGTCAAGATGCGCGCTGAGATCAAAGACAATCTCGAACGCGAAGCGAAGCGCCGCACGCAAGCCATCGTCAAGAATCAGGTGATGGACGCGTTGCTGAAGATTTCGGAACTCGACGTGCCGAGCGCCTTGATCGCACAAGATCAGGAGCGCCTCGTCGGCATGGCCCGTCAGGACCTCGAGCAACGTGGCGTGCCGAACGCCGCTGACGCACCGATCCCGGCTGAAATGTTCAAGGAACAGGCTGAGCGTCGCGTCAAGCTGGGCCTCGTGCTGGCCGAGCTGGTCAAGGCCAACGAACTGCAAGCCAAGCCGGAGCAGATTCGTGCCGAAGTCGACGAATTCGCGAAAAGCTACGAAGACCCGAAGGAAGTCGTCCGCTGGTATTATTCCAATCAGCAACGTCTTGCAGAAATGGAAGCGTACGTCGTTGAAGCCAACGTCGTCGATTTCGTCCTCAGCAAGGCCAAGGTGACGGACAAGGAAGTAAGCTTCGAAGAACTGGCAAGCGCAACGGCGCAAGCGTAAGCGTCGCTGCAACGGCGTGCCGGCTGTCGGAGCGACGGCCCGCACGCCGTTTTTTTGTGCTGTGAAAGTACGGTGCGTTTTGCATGGCGCGTTTCACACTGCGTCGCACGCCGCGCTCGCACTGATCGCGCACTTGAATACGGGCTCGTCGGCCACACCTGTCTAGCATCTAATATTTAGAATATTTCCAGACAAGGATCCATTGCATGACCTTTCGCGCCCAAATGCTGGACACGTTGACCTCCCAGTCGTCCCGGGATCTCGAAGCGCAGGCGCTCGGACTGGTGCCGATCGTCGTGGAAACGAGCGGCCGGGGCGAGCGCTCGTATGACATCTATTCGCGTCTGCTGAAGGAACGCATCGTGTTCCTGGTCGGCGAAGTGAACGACCAGACGGCCAACCTCGTCGTCGCGCAGATGTTGTTCCTTGAAAGTGAAAACCCGGACAAGGACATCAGCTTCTACATCAACAGCCCGGGCGGTTCGGTTTCGGCCGGGATGGCGATCTACGACACGATGCAGTTCATCAAGCCGGACGTGTCGACGCTGTGCATGGGTCTCGCGGCCAGTATGGGCGCGTTCCTGCTGGCGGCGGGCGCGAAGGGCAAGCGCTTTGCGCTGCCGAATTCACGTGTGATGATTCACCAGCCGCTGGGCGGGGCGCGCGGCCAGGCGTCGGACATAGAAATCCAGGCGCGTGAAATCCTGTACCTGAAGGAACGTCTGAATCATCTGCTCGCGCACCACACCGGCCAGCCGGTCGAGCGTATTGCACGCGACACCGACCGCGACAATTTCATGTCCGGCGATGACGCGCAAGCTTACGGTCTGGTTGACCAGGTGGCGCACAAGCGTCCTTGAAGTGTCCTTGAAACGCCGGTGCGGTCTTGCCCCAAAACGGGGCGAGGCCGTCGTCGGATCGGTTGTGAAATAATCAAGACTCGTCCGAGTGCCTGCGGCAAACGCCGTCACCTTGGCTCAAGCCCTGCCGCGCCCAAACTGCGAGGCCGGGGCAAACGGCGTATCATGTAATCGAGTGTCCGGAGGCTCACACATCTATGGCGGACAAGAAAGGTTCTAACAGCGAAAAGCTGTTGTATTGCTCGTTCTGTGGCAAGAGCCAGCATGAAGTCAAAAAACTGATTGCCGGCCCGTCGGTGTTCATCTGTGATGAATGTATCGACCTGTGCAACGAAATCATCCGCGATGAGGCTGCAGGTGCGGGCATCGAGGCGGGCTTGTCCAAGTCCGATCTGCCGAGTCCGCAGGAAATCCGTGAAATCCTCGACCAGTACGTGATCGGTCAGGAACGCGCGAAGAAGATTCTCGCGGTCGCGGTGTACAACCACTACAAGCGCCTCAAGCACCTCGACAAGAAGGATGAGATCGAGCTGTCCAAGAGCAACATTCTGCTGATCGGCCCGACCGGTTCCGGCAAGACCTTGCTCGCGCAGACGCTCGCACGCCTTCTGAACGTCCCGTTCGTCATTGCCGATGCAACGACGCTGACGGAAGCCGGCTACGTCGGCGAAGACGTCGAGAACATCATTCAGAAGCTGCTGCAGAATTGCAATTACGAAGTCGACAAGGCCCAGCGCGGCATTGTCTACATCGACGAAATCGACAAGATCAGCCGCAAGTCCGACAACCCGTCGATCACCCGCGATGTGTCGGGCGAAGGCGTGCAACAGGCTTTGCTGAAACTGGTTGAAGGCACGATGGCGTCGGTGCCGCCGCAAGGTGGCCGTAAGCATCCGAATCAGGACTTCATCCAGGTCGACACCACCAATATTCTGTTCATTTGCGGTGGCGCATTCGACGGCCTCGAGAAAGTCATCGTCGACCGTACCGAGAAAACCGGTATCGGCTTCGGCGCAAGCGTGAAGAGCAAGCAGGACCGCGATGCCGGCGAAGTGCTGCGCGAAGTGGAGCCGGAAGATCTGATCAAGTTCGGCCTGATTCCTGAACTGATCGGCCGTCTGCCGGTGGTGGCTACGCTCGGCAAACTCGACGAAGTCGCGTTGATGAAGATCCTCGTCGAACCGAAGAATGCTCTGGTGAAGCAATACCACAAGCTGTTCAATATGGAACGCGTCGAGCTCGAAATTCGCCCGGCTGCGTTGCAGGCTGTCGCACGTAAAGCGATCCGTCGCAAGACGGGCGCTCGCGGCCTGCGCTCCATCCTGGAACAGGCGTTGCTTGATGTCATGTACGACCTGCCGCAGATGAAAGGTGTTAGCAAGGTCATCATCGACGACAACGTGATTGACGGCGACGGTAAACCCCTACTGATCTACGAAGACGCGCCCAAAGTGGCGGGTTCGAACTGATCGGCTTTCGGGTTCTGCAAAAAAAGCCGTTCATGGCAACGTGAACGGCTTTTTTCGTTTATCGTGTGGTCAGGATGGTTGTTTTCACTATGGAGTCACTGAACCTTCGGAGTCACTGAACTTTTCCCACACGCGGAGGCTTGCAATCTTTTCTGCTGGCCTCACCTATCGAACGAACTGATTCCACTCATGGGGAAATGAAATGTCAGGAACCCAACTCCTTCCGCCGGAACGCATTACGCTCCCGCTGCTCCCGCTGCGTGACGTAGTCGTCTTCCCGCACATGGTGATTCCGCTCTTCGTAGGCCGCCCGAAGTCGATCAAGGCTCTTGAAGCAGCGATGGAAGGCGGCAAGCACATCATGCTCGTCGCCCAGAAAACGGCTGCGAAAGATGAGCCGACCGAAAAGGACATGTACGAAGTAGGGTGTATCGCCAACATCCTGCAAATGCTGAAGCTGCCCGATGGCACCGTTAAGGTGCTCGTCGAGGGCTTGCAGCGCGCGAAAACGCTTTCCATCGAAGAACAGGAAACGCAGTTCTCGTGCGAAGTCATGCCGCTCGAACCCGACCACGCCGACAGCGCTGAAACTGAAGCGCTGCGCCGCGCGATCGTGTCGCAGTTCGACCAATATGTAAAGCTGAACAAGAAGATCCCGCCGGAGATCCTGACGTCGCTGTCGGGCATCGACGAGGCTGGCCGGCTGGCCGACACGATCGCGGCGCATCTGCCGCTCAAGCTCGACCAGAAGCAGCACATCCTCGAAATGTTCCCGGTCATCGAGCGCCTCGAGCATCTGCTCGCGCAACTCGAAGCCGAGATCGACATCCTGCAGGTCGAAAAGCGCATCCGTGGGCGTGTGAAGCGCCAGATGGAGAAGAGCCAGCGCGAGTACTACCTGAACGAACAGGTCAAGGCGATCCAGAAGGAACTGGGCGAAGGCGAAGAAGGTGCGGATCTCGAGGAACTCGAGAAGCGCATCACGGCCGCGCGCATGCCGAAGGAAGCCAAGAAGAAGGCCGACGCCGAGCTGAAGAAGCTCAAGCTGATGTCGCCGATGTCGGCTGAAGCGACCGTCGTGCGTAACTACATCGATACGCTGATCGGCTTGCCGTGGCGCAAGAAGAGCAAGGTCAACAACGACCTCTCGAATGCGGAACGCGTGCTCGACGAAGACCACTTCGGTCTCGAGAAAGTGAAGGAACGCATTCTCGAGTATCTCGCGGTCCAGCAACGTGTCGACAAGGTGAAAGCGCCGATCCTGTGCCTCGTTGGGCCTCCGGGTGTCGGTAAGACGTCGCTGGGTCAGTCGATCGCTCGCGCTACGAACCGCAAGTTCGTGCGTATGGCGCTCGGCGGCGTGCGCGACGAAGCCGAGATTCGCGGTCACCGTCGTACGTACATCGGTTCGATGCCCGGCAAGATTCTGCAAAGCCTGACCAAGGTCGGCGTGCGCAATCCGCTCTTCCTGCTCGACGAAGTCGACAAGATGGGCCAGGATTTCCGTGGCGATCCGTCCTCGGCTCTGCTGGAAGTGCTTGATCCGGAACAGAACCATACGTTCGCCGATCACTATGTCGAAGTCGACTTCGATCTGTCGGACGTGATGTTCGTGGCAACGTCGAACTCGTTGAACATTCCGCCGCCGCTGCTCGACCGGATGGAAGTGATCCGTCTGTCGGGTTATACGGAAGACGAGAAGGTCAGCATCGCGCAACGTTATCTCTTGCCCAAGCAGAAGAAGAACAACGGCCTCAAGGATGGCGAGGTCGATGTGACGGAAACCGCGATCCGCGACATTATTCGTTACTACACGCGTGAAGCGGGCGTGCGTTCGCTCGAGCGTGAAATTTCGAAGATCTGCCGCAAGGTCGTGAAGATGCTTCTGCTGAAGAAGGCGGAAGGCGCGGTGACGGTCGACGGCAGCAATATCGACACCTTCCTCGGCGTGCGCAAGTACGACTTCGGTCTGGCCGCGAAGGAAAATCAGGTTGGCCAGGTCACGGGTCTTGCGTGGACGGAAGTGGGCGGCGATCTGCTGACCATCGAAGCCGCGGTGATGCCGGGTAAGGGCAATGTGATTCGCACGGGTTCGCTCGGCGACGTGATGAAGGAATCAGTCGAAGCTGCGCGCTCGGTGGTCCGCTCGCGTTCGCGCCGTCTGGGTATCAAGGATGAAGCGTTCGAGAAGCAGGATATTCACATTCACGTGCCGGAAGGCGCGACGCCGAAGGACGGTCCTTCGGCCGGTATCGCGATGACGACCGCGCTGGTGTCGGTGTTGACCGGTATTCCGGTTCGTGCCGATGTCGCGATGACGGGCGAAATCACGTTGCGTGGCGAAGTCCTGCCGATCGGCGGCCTGAAGGAAAAATTGCTGGCAGCGCATCGCGGCGGTATCAAGCTGGTGCTGGTTCCGGAAGAAAACGTCAAGGACTTGACGGAGATTCCGGACAACGTGAAGAACGCCATCGAAATCATGCCGGTCCGTTGGATCGACAGGGTGCTCGAACTGGCGCTCGAACGTGTGCCGCAGGCGTTGCCGGACGAAGAGCCCAAGCCTGCTGCGCCTGTCGCGGCGGCTGAGCCGGGCAAAGACGCCAGTGCAACGGAAGTCGTGAAACACTAAGCTAGTCGGCGACGAAAGCTGTTTGCTGTATAAAAACCCGCGGCCTCGGTCGCGGGTTTTTTATTGCCTGCGAGATGCCGGAAGTTACGTCTGGAACGCACGTAATCCCACCTTTTGAGTAAAGGACGCTTTCAGCCGCTGACTGGTTGTGCGCGCATCCATCTATAGCAAGATTCGGTGACAGAGGGCGCCCTCCAGAACCGCTTAAATCAGGCTCAACCCCGCTTGACACAAGGGTTTCGGCCAATTCTAATGAGTCGGCCCGGCGTTACCCGCCGGTCGCGTGATGCCAGGCGCTACAGAGCGCCGTCACGATTGCCACAAACATTCTCGGGGGTTGGAATGAATAAAACGGAATTGATCGATCACATTGCGCAGCAAGCCGATATTTCGAAGGCCGCGGCAGGCCGTGCACTCGACGCGGTGATCGGTGGGGTCAAAGGTACGTTGAAGAAAGGTGGTTCGGTGACGCTGGTGGGTTTCGGTACCTTTGCCGTGGGCAAGCGTACCGCGCGTACGGGCCGCAATCCGCGCACCGGCGCCGCCATCAAGATCAAGGCAGCGAAGGTCCCTAAATTTAGGCCTGGCAAAGCTCTGAAGGATGCGCTAAACTAATGGGCTTGCTGCTTGAGGAATTGCAGGTTCGTTAGAAAGAAGTGCGACGAATTCTGTGTGACTAGTGTGACTTTGCGTCGCACTAGTTGATGCGCAAGTTGATCAATCAGGCAGCAAAAGCAGGAGCACGCTGAATCGCGAAACGGGTGCTTAGCTCAGTTGGTAGAGCGGCGCCCTTACAAGGCGTAGGTCGGGAGTTCGAGCCTCTCAGCACCCACCAGTTTCAGATTCGGCTCAGTGGTTCTGTTTAGTGCAGTGCAGTATAAGGAGTGGTAGTTCAGTCGGTTAGAATACCGGCCTGTCACGCCGGGGGTCGCGGGTTCGAGTCCCGTCCACTCCGCCAGTATCCACGAAAGGCGAACTCCGGTTCGCCTTTTTTATTGCCCGCTGTTGTAAGATCGGGCGTTCTGTTTTTGGCACTCCTTCACGCATGCTCGATTTTTTCCGCAATCACAAACGCCTGATGATGTTCATGCTCATCCTCGTCATTGTGCCGGGGTTGGGTTTTGTGGGTATCCAAGGCTTCCGCGGCTTCTTTGACGAAAGTGCAAACGTCGCCAGCGTCAACGGCCACAAGATTACTCGCGCAGAGTATGACAACGCGATGCGTCAGCAGCTTGACCGCGCCCGTCAAATGCTCGGTGCGCAGTTCGACATGAAGTCGTTCGATACACCTGCGCGCCGTAGCGAAATGCTCGACGGTCTGATCGAGCAGCGCGTGCTGGCTGACGAAACACAGCGCCTGCATCTGACCGCGTCTGACGACGCCGTGCGCCGTGTGCTGCTGAACGATCCGGTGATCTCGTCGCTGAAGAATCCTGACGGCTCGATCGACGTCGACCGCTACAAGCAGTTGCTCGCGATGCAAGGCATGACGCCCGATCAATACGACGAACGTGTGCGTTACAGCATTGCTACGCAGCAGTTGCCGGCAAGCATTCAAGGCAGCGCCTTCACGTCGAAGACTCTCGCACAGCATCTCACCGAGCTCGCCGAACAGCAGCGCGAAGTGCAGGGTATTGCGTTCCATCCGCGCGACTATGCAGCGAAGGTGCAGCCCACGGATGCGCAACTGCAGGCCTATTACGATGCGCATCGCAACGATTTCGCCACGCCCGCCACGGCAACGATCCAGTACCTTGTGATGTCGACGGCAACGTTGTCTGCTGCCGTGCAGCCGAGCGACGCTGATCTGAAAAAGTACTACGACGACAACGTCGCGCATTACCGCACGGACGGCCAGGTGCGCGCGAGCCACATCCTGATCGCCGCGCCGAAAGATGCAAGCGCGGCTGACAGGGCCAAGGCAAAGCAGAAGGCCGACGAGGTGCTCGCACAGGTCAAGGCACATCCGGACCAGTTCGCGCAGATCGCGCAGCAGAATTCGCAGGATCCGGGTTCGGCGTCGAAGGGCGGTGATCTGGGTTACTTCGGTCGCGGCATGATCGCTGGCGGCCAGGCGTTCGACGACGCCGTGTTCGGTCTCAAGAAAGACGAAGTTAGCGGCATCGTGCAGACCGACTTCGGCTATCACATCGTCAAGGTCACGGACGTGAAGCCAGCCGTCACCAAGCCGTTCGACGAAGTGAAAGATCAGATCGCGAAAGACCTGAAAACGCAACTGGCCAGCAAGGCATTCGGCGACGACTCGGAAGGCTTCACGTCAATCGTTTACGAGAAGGCGAAGAGCCTGCAGCCCGCCGTTGACAAGTACAAGCTGCAATTGCAAACGGCCACCGTCACGCCGCAGCCGGATCCGAAGCTGCCGCCTGACAGCCCGCTGAAAAACGCGAAGTTCCTGGCTGCCGTGTTCGCGAGCGATGCGGTCACTGCGCGTAACAACACGCAAGCGATCGACGTTGGCGGTAACACGCTGATCGCGGCGCACGTGACCGATTACAAGGCTGCAGCCGTGCCGGCGCTCGACGCGGTCAAGGACGCAGTGCGTCAGAAAGTGATCGCGGTTCAGTCGAACGAGGCCGCTCACAAGGAAGGTATCGCGAAGCTGGCGGAGTTCGACAAGTCGAAGGCCACAACGGGCTTCTCGTCGCCGCTGAAGGTTTCGCGCAACGACGCACAAGGCGTGCCGCCGGTTGCATTGAGTGCAATCTACAAAGCAGACGCGCAAAAGTTACCTGCGTACGTCGGTGTGGACCTCGGCGATGACGGCTATGCGATCTATCGCGTGAACGCGGTCGTTGCAAGCGCCCCGATCGATCCGCAGCGTCTGGCTGCTGCGCAGCAGCAGATTGCGCAAGTCGATGCGCAATCCGACGCCGAGGCTTACGTCGAGGCGCTGCGTACCCGTTCGAAGGTGAAGTTCTACGGCTCGCTCGACAGCAGCAATGCGCAGGCGAGCGGCGAATAAGCACTCGCGCGAGCGCGCAAACAGGTAAAGCGCGCAGCTACAAAAATGCCCCGCAATTGCGGGGCATTTTTATTTGACGAGTGCAAGCGCGTCAAACGTTCTGCTTGGGAGCGCGGCTTGTTATGCCGTCAGCCGCCTAGAGGCAAGCGCTGATCGAACTGGTGGCATCGCTGCCCGCAGCGCCATTGGCGCGGAAGCCGACCCATGAACCCGGGCCGGTGTAGGAGGGCCGCACGACGGCTGCTGCGCCGTTAGGCGGCTGCTGACCCGGCATATAGACATCCATTGCCTGGTCGTTAGCCATGATGTCTTGCGACACGACTTGCTGTTGCGAGCTATCGGCCCACTTGTGCGCGATGCACGTAGCGACGGCCTTCGGCGGCTGCTGGCTTTGGCCCACGGATTGGACGCCGACAGGCGGTTGAGCGGCGGATGCAGAAATTGCCACGGTCAAAGCGATTAACGGTAAATATTTCACGTTATCTCCTCAGAAGTCGCTCAGAATCGAGCCGGGTTGCGCGGGATTACGAAAGTCGGAGCGATCTTGCCGATCCGCGCTCCCCAATTACCGGAAACAAGTTGTTAGCGAGCTTTTCAGTGCGGCGAACTTGCGCGAAGGAGTGGCTTGATAGCCGGCCACACGTTGTTGAGTAGCACCGGCTGTGCCTGCTGCGTGGGATGGATCTGATCCGCCTGAAACATCTCCGGTTTGTCGGCGATGCCGGCCAGCAGGAAGGGCACCAACGGCACGCGCAATTGCTTCGAGAGTTCGCCGTACAGGCCGTGGAACTTTTGCGTGTAGTCGGGGCCGTAATTGGGTGGTACATACATGCCGACCAGCACGACCTTCGCGTGGCCTTGTTGAGCCTGCTCGATGATCGTGCGCAGGTTGTCTTCGGTTGTGGCGAGCGGCACGCCGCGCAATGCATCGTTGGCGCCGAGCTCGACGATCACGATACTCGGCTTGAGCCGTTGCAGGAGCGCCGGCAGGCGGGCCCGGCCACCGCTCGTGGTGTCGCCGCTGATGCTCGCATTGGCGACGCTATAATCGATTCGCTCATCGGTGAGGCGCTGGCGCATCAAGGCAACCCAGCCAGTGTCGCGGGGCAAGCCGTATTCGGCGGAGATGCTGTCGCCGAGCACGACGATCACCGGCTTGGCCTGTTCGGGCGGGTTGGCCGCATGGGCTGGGAAGGGCAATGAAAACAGGGTTGCGGCCAGCACGGCCGGGCCGAATGCAGTAGTCAGCGCCGTCGCTACGGCGCGCACTTTCAACCTACGCTTCACCATGCTAAACAAAACTGATCCAGTCATTGAAGTGCGGGGTTTGTGCAAGAAGGTTAAGGATGCAACAGGCGAACTGACGATTCTCGAGGACATCGATCTTGCTATCGATGCCGGCAGCAGTGTGGCGATCGTCGGTGCATCCGGGTCGGGCAAGTCTACGCTGCTCGGCTTGCTCGCAGGATTGGACAGTGCGAGCTCGGGCTCGGTTCGGCTGCTCGGCCGCGAACTCACCGAACTGGACGAAGACGAGCGCGCTGCGTTGCGCAGCGGTTCGGTCGGTTTCGTGTTCCAGTCGTTTCAACTGATGCCGCATTTGACGGCGCTCGAAAACGTCACCCTTCCGCTCGAACTGCAAGGCGGCATCGGTACGCGCGAGGCCGCGGCGCGTGCGCGCGGATTGCTGGAGCAGGTGGGGCTCGCCAAGCGCACCGGGCACTATCCGAAGCTGCTGTCGGGCGGCGAACAGCAACGGGTCGCGCTCGCGCGGGCCTTTGTCACCCATCCGGCGATCCTGTTCGCCGACGAGCCGACCGGCAGTCTCGATGCCGCCACCGGTCACGCGGTGATCGATTTGATGTTCGAGATGAACCGCGCGAACGGCGCCACGTTGATCCTCGTCACGCACGACATCGAGCTGGCGCGCCGCTGCGATACGACGGTGACCATCGAAGCGGGACGTCTGGCCTGAGAAGCGTGCCAGCCGCGCGTCACTCGTTCGTACAAAGCAAAGCGGGCCACAGGGGCCCGCTTTGCTTTTCATCTCTGCAACTTGATAACGCAACGCCGCTAACCACGCGCGCGTGAGCAATCAGCGCATGCGGCACGGGCAAGCGCGCCGCTTACGCTCATCGCTTCAAGGCAGCACGCGCCCGCGCGATCAACGCTGACGTCGACGAGTCATGCTTCTTTTCATCGACGCTTGCCGACGTCAAATCCGCCTCGACCACCTTGCCGAGGATCTTGCCCAATTCGACGCCCCATTGATCGAACGGGTTGATGTCCCATACCGATGCCTGCACCAGCACCTTATGCTCGTACAGCGCGATCAATGCGCCGAGCGAACGCGCGGTGAGTGCATCGACCAGCAGTGTGCTCGTCGGGCGGTTGCCCGGAAACACCAGATGCGGTGCCAGTTCCGGCTTGTCCGCACCGGCAACCTTCTTCGCTTCTTCGAGCGTGCGACCCAGCATCAACGCTTCGCTTTGCGCGAAGCAGTTCGCCAGCAGCTTCGGATGATGACTGACGAGCGGATGCTCCGGCGTCAACACGGCGATGAAGTCGATCGGCACGATCGTCGGACCTTGGTGCAGCATCTGGAAAAACGCATGCTGACCGTTCGTGCCCGGTTCGCCCCAGGTCACGGCAGCGGTCGGATAGTCGACCATCACGCCATCCAGGCGCGCCGACTTGCCGTTGCTCTCCATTTCGAGCTGTTGCAGATACGACGGCAGGAAATGCAGCGCTTCCGAATATGGCGCGACCAGATAGCTTTGCGAGCCGAAGAAGTTGCGATACCAGATGCCGATCATGCCGAGCAGCACCGGCAGATTCTTTTCGAGCGGTGCGTCGCGGAAATGCTGGTCCATCCCGTTGGCGCCGGCCAGCAGTTCGTCGAACTGTTTCGGCCCGATCGCGATCATGATCGACAGACCCACTGCCGACCACAGCGAATAACGCCCACCGACCCAGTCCCACATCTCGAACACATTCTCTTTCGCGATGCCGAACCTGACCACCTCGGCCGGGTTCGCCGACACGCCGACGAAGTGTTTCGCGAGCGCACTCTCCGGGCAGCCTTTCTCGATGAACCAGTCGCGCAGCGAGCGCGCATTGGTCATCGTTTCGAGCGTCGTGAAGGTCTTGGAGACGATGATCGCAAGCGTCTCTTCGGGATCGATCATCTGCATCACGTTGTACAGATCCGCGCCGTCCACGTTCGACACGAAGTGCGTGGTGATCTCGGGCGTAGCCAGATGATGCAGCGCGTGCACGACCATCTTCGGCCCGAGGTCCGAGCCGCCGATGCCGATGTTCACGACGTAGCGAATCCGCTTGCCGGTGTAGCCGGTCCACTCGCCGCTGCGGACCTTGTCGGCGAACGCGGCCATCCTGGCGCGTTCGGCCAGGATTTCCGCATGGAACGGTGCTTTCGGATCAGTGGCGCGCAGCGCGGTGTGCAAGGCGGCGCGGCCTTCGGTCGGGTTGACGACTTCGCCCGCGAACATCGCGTCGCGGCGCTTCTCGACGCCGGCTTCGCGCGCGAGTTGCACCAGCAGTTTCAGGGTTTCGTCGGTGATGCGGTTCTTCGAAAAATCGGCCGCGAGACCGCCGCCCGCGAACGCAAAGCGCTCAGCACGGGTAGGGGCGGGATCGTTCTCGGGGGCGAACCAGTCGCGCATGTGCGCATCGCGAATCTTCTCGTAATGCGTTTGCAGCGAGGACCAGGAGGGGAGCGAGTTCTGCGTCATAGCGTCCGTCTAACGAAGGGGCACGAAGAAAGGCGCGCGCGTGAAGCGCTGCCGAGGATGATGCAACGATGCTGTTAGAGCGATGCCGCGCGGTGGGGTTCGCGGTGGGTTACGGGGAAACTTCGCGAGTCCGCCCGGAATCGAACGGCTCACCGAAATTTCGCCGTAACCCGCGATGAACCCGACGCGCGGCGCAGTCAATCAGTATAACGGCGTTGTGTGACGGGTGGCAGCGGTTTGGGAGTCCCATGCAAACTGTGGGATGGGGCGCCACGTTCAGGACACCCCGTTTGAGGCGCTGCATGGGGCGCTTCATTCACCCGCTGAATCATCCACCCGTTGCCGGATAGAACATACGGTTGAGCAAAGTTCGCACCATCGGGGCGAGTTCACCCGCCGTCAAACCGGCTGGGCCGTGGCCTTGCGCGCTGAGCGTGTCGGCGGCGAGGCCGTGCAGGTAGACGCCTGCCAGCGCGGCTTCGTAACGCGGCAGATGCTGGGCAAGCAGTGCGCCGATGATGCCGCCGAGCACGTCGCCGGTGCCGCCTGTCGCGAGTGCGGCATTGCCGGTCGGATTGATCGCGACGCGGCCGTCCGGCGCGGCGATAACCGTGCCCGTGCCTTTCAGCACGACTACCGCGGCAAAACGCGCGGCTAGTGCCCGCGCTGCGGCGAGGCGGTCGCGTTGCACGCTTCGCGCATTGGTGCCGAGCAGGCGCGCGGCTTCCAACGGATGCGGCGTGAGCACGCAGGGATCACCTTGTACGCCGCGCGCGGTGACTTCGGCCGCGAGCGATGAGTCTGCCGAAATCAGATTGAGCGCGTCGGCGTCGAACAGTTTGGGTACGTCGAGCGTCAGCACGTCGTGCATGACACGCGTGGCGATGTCGCGCAGACCCATGCCGCAACCGACGGCGAGCGCGTCCATTTTGTCGAGCGGCAGATCGTCGATCGCATGCAGCATCAGTTCGGGATGCGGCGGATCGTAGGGCGGGGCGCCGTCGCCGAGCAAGGCAACGTGCACTTTGCCCGCACCGGTGTAGAGCGCCGCGCGCGAGGCGAGGATCGGCGCGCCGCACATGCCGGTGTCGCCGCCGACCACGGCGAGGCTGCCGAAGGTGCCCTTGTTGGTGGCAAAGTCGCGCGGCGGAAGAAAGTCGGCGAACAGCGCCGGCGCGTTGAGTTGCACGGCCGTGCGGGTGGTGCTGTCAATGCCGATCGGCGCCACGGTTACCGTGCCGGCAAGATCGCGGCCCTGCGCCGTGAAGAGGCCGGGCTTTGCGCCGATGAAGGTGATCGTGTGGGTGGCGTGGACTGCGGTGCTGTCGTTCTGGCTTTCGCCTTGCCCCCCGCCTTGCCCCTGTTTTTCGCCGACGACCGTGCCGGTGTCGCTGTCGAGGCCGCTTGGCGTATCGAGCGCCAGGACGCCGCCTTTTCTGGACTTTGCTTTCGTGCGTTGTGAGAGCTGGCGGGCGATGGCAGCAAAGACGCCCTCCAGAGGGCGGGTCAGACCGATGCCGAACATGCCGTCCACCAGCCATGTATAGCTTTCCAGCGAAGCCGGCGGTGTCGATGTAATGGCTACGCCTGCGGCCCGGGCGGTGTCGAGCGCCCAGCGGGCGTCGTCCGGCTTGACTTCAAGCGGCATGCAAAGATCTACGGCGATACTTGCGCGGCGTAGCTCCGCGGCCACGATCAATGCGTCGCCGCCGTTGTTGCCCGGGCCTGCTACGACCCATACCTTGTGCTTCGATTTTTCGATCGATGTGTCGCGGGTGATCAGCTCTTGCAGGTAGCTCGCGGCTGCTTTGCCGGCGCGAGACATCAGGGTGTGCTGAGGCAGTGCCGCCGCGGCCTGGGTTTCAAGGATTCGCAGGTCGGTTAGCGTGAGCAGCGGCAACGCGCGGTTGTGCGGGCTGATTAATGTCGGGAGCGTGGATTCGGGCACTGTCATGGCGAGGCTTGGAGTTCACCTTGGGCAAGGTGAGGAAGCGTTGGGAGCCACTATGGTAGTGCCGATATGCTCCCGCCGCGCCATTTACTGGAATCGGTCCGCGCGCAGCGCAGCCAGCGTGTCCGCGGGGACGTCGGGGGTCTTGTCCGAGATCAGGTCGGCGATCAGCTTGCCTGCCCCGCATGCCAGACCCCAACCGGCCGGCCCGTGGCCGGCGTTCACGAACAGACGCGGATGAAGCGCATTGCCGATCACAGGCATTCCGTCCGGCGACAGCAGCTTTACGCCTTCCCACGGCAAGGCCGCAGAGATCCGGGCAGCGCCCGGAATCCAGTCGTGAGTCGCCTGGCCCAGCAGCGCCAGCGCTTCCTTCGTCAATGCTTCGCCGAGCGGCTTGTCGATCTGCCCAGCACTTTGCAAAACCGCGCCGCCCGCAACCCGCAGGCGATGATTCATGCGGCTGACCGTAATCCGCTTGACCGCGTCGACAATCGCGACGTGCGGTGCGCATTCCTCATGAGCGATCGGCGCCACCAGGTTATGCAGGCGCAGCGGATGCAACGGCAGCCGCAGCCCCAGCCGTTCGAGCAGCGGCAGACTGCCGTAACCTGCAGCGACGACGATCGCATCGGCATTGATCACGTCGACTTCGCGCGAACGCGATGTCGTGCCGGGCCGTGGCGCGAGTTCCACCGCGGCACGCTGACCTTCGAGGCGAATCGCCGAGACTTCGCAGCCCAGCATGAATTGCACGCCGCCCTGGGTATCGAGGGTTTGCTTGATCAGTTTCGCGAAAAGCGGGCAGTTGGCCGTGCGCTCGTGGTCGAACAGCACGCCGCCGGCGAATTCCGGCTCGGTCCGCACGGAATGCTCGAACGCGGCGCATTCGGCCGGCGTGAGCACATGGTGCGGGACTTCGTATTGGCGCAGCAGCTCGAGCGCGGTCTGGGTCTGTTGCCATTCCTGCTCGGAACGCACCAGATAGAGCAGGCCGCTCGCCTGCTCGAATTCCAGCCCGAAGCGCGCTTCGACGTCGGCCATCGCCTCGCGCGATGCTTCGATCAACGGACGCAGCCGCGCGTACTGGCGGCTGAACGCCTCCGGCTCCTGCAAAGCGGCCAGTTGCTTGATGAACTGGCGCGCCGGCCCGTTGAAGCCGGTCTTGCTGATCACGCCGTTTTTGGCGCCCTGACGGCTCGCCATGAAAGTCGGGCCGAACCAGACGTCGAGCGGGGTCGGCAGCACGGTGCCGCCGTGCCCATAGGTCGCGCCTTGCGCGACCGTTGCGTGGCGCTCGACGACGCATACCCGGTGACCGGCCGCGCGCAGTTGATAAGCGGTGGCGACGCCCACAATCCCGCCGCCAATGACGATGACATCCATGATCTGATTCGATTTGCCGGCGGGACGCCGAAACGCCGCGTTCCCGTTAAGCGTGGCATGCGGCGCGCTGCCCGGGATTGCTCAGGCTGCTCGCGCCGATCTGGTGAAAGGGCGAATGATAGCAGTCAAAACGACAGACCGGCCACGCAAACCCCGCCAAAACCCTGGTGCGACGCCCGTTGGAGGGCCGTTCCCGGGGTATAATCTCGGACTTCCTTTCCGCCTCACGTCGCCTTCACGCGCGACTCATCGGCATCATTAGCGACGCAACGTCAAGTCCATGGCCCACTTCTCGTGTTTCCCCGGCGCTTCGGCCCTTTCCGATTTCCGTCAAACCCGCCTGCTCGACACGCTTACGCGCATCGACGCCAACATCATCGGCGTGCGCGGGCAATATCTGCACTTCGTCAACGCGCAAACCCCGCTGTCCGCGGAAGACAACGCGAAGATCGAAGCGCTGATGCACTACGGCGATCCGCTCGAAGAAACCAAAGAGCGCGGCGCGGCCGAAACCTTCCTCGTGGTGCCGCGCTTCGGCACGGTGTCGCCGTGGGCCAGCAAGGCAACCGATATTGCTCACCTCTGTGGTCTCACGCAGGTGCGCCGTATCGAGCGCGGTGTCGAATACACGGTCACGCTGAAAAGCGGTTTGCTGGGCGGCAAGAAGGCGCTCTCCGACGAAGCCCGCGCGGCCGTTGCCGCGGCGCTGCACGACCGCATGACTGAGAGCGTGGCGCCCTCGCGCGATCACGCGCTGCACCTGTTCGACGAACTGCCGGCCAAGCCGCTGCAAACCGTCGACGTGTTGAGCAACGGCCGTGGCGCGCTGGAAGCGGCGAACACGGAACTGGGCCTCGCGCTCGCCGACGACGAAATCGACTACCTCGTCGACGCCTTCACGAAACTCGGCCGCAACCCGACCGACGTCGAGTTGATGATGTTCGCGCAGGCCAACAGCGAACACTGCCGTCACAAGATCTTCAACGCGGACTGGACGATCGACGGCGAGAAGCAGGACATCTCGCTGTTCAACATGATCCGCAACACGGAGAAGCTGAACCCGCAAGGCACCATCGTTGCCTATTCGGACAACTCGGCGATCATGGCGGGCGGCGTGGCTGAGCGCTGGTTCCCGCGCACGCCGGCTGAACCCGGCGCGATGCCCGAGCACTATCGCCGCAACGTCGAACTGACGCACACCTTGATGAAGGTGGAAACGCACAACCACCCGACCGCGATCTCGCCGTTCCCGGGCGCTTCGACCGGCGCGGGCGGCGAAATCCGCGACGAAGGCGCGACCGGCCGCGGCGCGCGTCCGAAGGCGGGTCTGGCGGGCTTCACGGTGTCGAATCTGGAATTGCCGGACGGCGTCGAAGCCTGGGAAAACGCCCTTGACGCCGCGCAGCCGCTGGCCCACCGGAACCCGGACGACAAACACGAAGCTTACGGCCGTCCTGACCGCATCGCATCGCCGCTGCAAATCATGATCGACGGCCCGCTTGGCGGCGCCGCGTTCAACAACGAATTCGGCCGGCCGAATCTGGGTGGCTATTTCCGCGCTTACGAGCAGAACGTCGCGGGTCTGGTGCGCGGCTATCACAAGCCGATCATGATCGCCGGCGGCATCGGCAATATTTCGGATCAACACACGCACAAGCACGATCTGCCGGAAGGGTCGCTCCTGATCCAGATCGGCGGCCCGGGTATGCGCATCGGCATGGGCGGCGGCGCCGCCAGTTCGATGGCGACGGGCACCAACACGGCCGAACTCGACTTCGACTCGGTCCAGCGCGGCAATCCGGAAATCGAGCGCCGTGCGCAGGAAGTGATTAATGCGTGCTGGCAGCTCGGCGAGAAGAACCCGATTCTTAGCATTCACGACGTGGGTGCGGGCGGTCTGTCGAACGCGTTTCCGGAAGTCGTGGACGGCGCCAGCAAGGGCGCGATCTTCGATCTGCGCAAGATCCAGCTGGAAGAGAGCGGTTTGTCGCCGCGCGAAATCTGGTCGAACGAGGCGCAGGAGCGCTACGTGCTCGCGATTGCGCCGGCCGATCTGCCGGCCTTCGAAGCCATGTGCGAGCGCGAGCGTTGCCCGTTCGCGGTGGTCGGCACGGCTACGGCTGAACGTCAGTTGAAGGTGCTCGATTCCGAATCGAACGAGGACGCCGCACACGAGCCGGTCGACATGCCGATGGAAGTGCTGCTTGGCAAGGCGCCGCGCATGCATCGCGACGTCAAACGCGTCGAGCAGAAACTCGAGCCGGTGGATGTTACGGGCATCGCGTTGTCGGAAGTCGCGGTCAGCGTACTGCGTCACCCTACGGTGGCCAGCAAGTCGTTCCTGATCACTATCGGCGACCGCTCGGTGGGCGGCACGACCGCGCGCGACCAGATGGTCGGCCCGTGGCAAGTGCCGGTGGCCGACGTCGCGATTACGACGATGGACTACGCGGGCTTCCGCGGCGAAGCGATGACCATGGCCGAGCGTACGCCGCTCGCCGTGATCAACGCACCGGCGTCAGGCCGCATGGCGGTCGGCGAGGCGGTCACCAACATCGCGGCGGCGCCGATCACGTCGCTCGATAAGCTCAAGCTGTCGGCCAACTGGATGGCCGCATGCGGCGCAGCGGGCGAAGACGCCGCGCTGTACGACACGGTCAAGGCCATTGGCATGGAGCTGTGTCCGGCACTCGGTATCAGCATCCCGGTGGGCAAGGATTCGCTGTCCATGCGCACCAAGTGGGAAGACCGTGGCGTGGCGAAGGAAGTCGTCGCGCCGGTCTCGCTGATCATCTCGGCATTCGCGCCGGTCGAAGATGTACGTAAGCACCTCACGCCGCAACTGCGCAGCGCGGGCGACGTGGGCGACTCCGTGCTGATCGCGATCGACCTTGGCCGCGCCAAGCATCGTCTGGGTGGCAGTATTCTCGCGCAAGTCACGCAGCAGGTCGGCGACACGGTGCCGGACGTCGACGATCCAGAAGATCTGAAGCGTTTCTTCACCGCGATCCAGTCGCTCAATAGCGACGGCAAGCTGCTCGCGTACCACGACCGCTCGGACGGCGGCCTGTGGGCGACGGTTTGCGAAATGGCGTTTGCGGGTCACGTCGGCGTGTCGCTGAACGTCGACATGCTGATACTCGATCCGAACCACGAATCCGATTTCGGCGACGCGAAAGACTGGGCGAAGCAGACCAGTGGCCGTCGTGAAGACCGCACGATCCGCGCGCTCTTCACCGAAGAACTTGGCGCCGTCATTCAGGTGCGCGCAGCGGATCGCGACGCGGTGCTGGGCGCATTGCGCGAACACGGTCTGTCGGCATGCTCGCACGTGATCGGCAAGACCAACGAGCGCGATACGATCGAAATCTATCGCGACGCGAAGAAGATCTACGACGCACCGCGTACCGAATTGCATCGCGCGTGGAGCGAAGTGAGCTGGCGTATTTCGCGTCTGCGCGACAACCCGGCTTGTGCCGATGCTGAGTACGACGCGCTTTCCGATGCGGCCGATCCGGGCATCTCGCCGGTTCTCACGTTCGATCCTTCGGAAGATGTCGCCGCACCGTTCATCGGCAAGGGCGGCCGCCCGCGTGTCGCGATCCTGCGTGAGCAGGGCGTGAACTCGCACCTCGAAACGGCTTATGCATTCGACCGCGCCGGCTTCGACGCGCACGACGTGCACATGAGCGACCTGCTGGCCGGCCGCGCCAACCTGGCGGATTTCGCCGGTGCGGTGGCGTGCGGCGGCTTCTCATACGGCGATACGCTGGGCGCCGGTGAAGGCTGGGCGAAGGCGATCCGTTTCAACTCGCAACTGGCTGATATGTTCGCCGCGTTCTTCGGCCGCGAAGACACGTTCGCACTGGGCATCTGCAACGGCTGCCAGATGATGAGCAGCCTCGCGTCGATGATTCCGGGCGCCGAAGCATGGCCGAAGTTCACGCGCAACAAGTCGGAGAAATTCGAAGCGCGCTTCTCGCTGGTCGAAGTGCAGGCTTCGCCGTCGATCTTCTTCGCCGGCATGGAAGGCTCGCGCATTCCGGTGGCGATTGCGCACGGCGAAGGTTATGCGGACTTCTCGCAGCAAGGCGATGCGTCGAAGGTGGCTGTGGCGATGCGTTACGTCGATCACCGTGGGCAGGCAACGGAGCAGTATCCGTTCAACCCGAACGGTTCGCCAAATGGCATCACGTCGGTTACGACGCCTGATGGCCGCTTCAGCGTGCTGATGCCGCACACCGAGCGCGTGCATCGCGCGGTGCAGATGAGCTGGCATCCGGAAGGTTGGGGTGAGGGCAGCACGGACGCGAGCCCGTGGCTGCGCGTGTTCCAGAACGCACGCCGCTGGTTGGGTTGAAGCGCACGCAGAAACAAAAAAACCGCCCGAGGGCGGTTTTTTTATTCCGAAGCAGCAGCGCAAAAACTGCTTACTGAATCTTCGCGTTCTTACGCAGGCCTTCTTCGAACGCCTGCAGCTTTTCCTGCTGGATTTGCTGCACGATCTGCGGACGCACTTGCTCGAGCGGCGGCGGCGCGATGTTGCGCACGTCGTCGACACGGATGACGTGCCAGCCGAATTGCGTATGCACCGGCGTGTCCGTCATCTGGCCTTTCTGCAGATGCGTGGCCGCGTCCGCGAATTCAGGCACGTAGGCCTTCGGATCCGACCAGTCCAGATCGCCGCCGTTCTTGCCCGATCCCGGGTCCTTCGAGAATTGCTTGGCAAGGTCTTCGAAGCTTGCGCCGGCCTTGATCTTGGCGATCAGATCCTTGGCTTGCTGTTCGTTGTCGACCAGGATGTGGTGCAGGTGATATTCCTTGCCGCCCGCGTCCTTGATCAGCGCGTTGTAACGCGCGGTGACTTCGGCGTCGGTCGGCGTGTTGTTCTTCACGAAGTCTTCGATCAGCGCGCGCAGCACGACGGTTTGTTGCGCGACGGAGATTTGCGCCTTGATGTCCGGACGATTCGGCAGGCCGCGGCGCAGCGCTTCCTGCATCAGGATCTCGCGGTTCACCAGCTCTTCGCGCACGGCCATTTGCAGTTGAGGCGTGTTTTGCTGGCCTTGATGAACCAGTTGATCGATCAACGCGTCGGCGCGTGCTTTCGGAATCGGCGTGCCGTTCACGACGGCGATGTTCTGTGCGAATGCAGGTGCGGCCGCAAATGCAGCCAGCAATACCCAAAGGCGGGTTTTCTTCAAGGTCATCGAAAGGTTTCCTAGCGGGGCAACAAAGCAAATTCTTCGGGCGTATACGCCGTGATTGCAAGGGCGTGAATGCCGCGCTGCATGGCATCGGCCAGCGCATCATACACCATGCGATGCCGCGCCACGCGGGCTTTCCCGGCGAATGCGGCAGCCACGATCGTGACAGAAAAATGACCGCCGGCGGACGCGCCCGCGTGGCCCGCGTGCTGCGCGCTGTCATCCGTGATCCGGATCGAGGCGACCGGCGCGAGCGCCGCGGTGAGGCGCGCCTCGATCAGCGCGGCGCGCTCGGCGGTCGTGGCGTGCATGAACACATCGCTCGTCATGTCATTCTTCCTTCATATACTTCGACAGCCACAAACTCTGTCCGACGATGAATACCACCAGGCACCCGGTGGCGCCGAACAGCTTGAAATTGACCCACTGGTCGGTCGTGTAGTTGTACGCGACGAACAGGTTCACCAGCCCCAGCAGCACGAAGAAAATCGCCCAGACGATGTTCAGCTTGCCCCAGATCGCGTGCGGCAGCGTGATCTGCTTGCCCATCATCGCTTCGATCAGGTTCTTGTTGAAGGCCAGTTGCGAGATGATCAGCGCGACCGAAAACGCCCAGTACAGCACGGTTGGCTTCCATTTGATGAACGTGTCGTTGTGCAGCACGAGCGTCGCGCCGCCGAAGACGGTGACGACGCCGAGGCTCACCCACAGCATCGGATCGACCTTGCGGTGGCGGAATGCCACCCACGCGATCTGCACCAGCGTGGCGACGATCGCCACTGCCGTCGCCGTGAAAATGCCCCAGATCTTGAAGGCGACGAAGAACAGGATGATCGGGAACAGATCGAACAGGAATTTCATTATCTGGTCGGGAATTCGGAGAGTGGGTTGGAGAGTCGGAGAATTGGGGACGCGGCGCGGGGCGCCCGGTGGCAGGGATGCTGCTTAAAACCCGCCGCGGCAGCCGGGAACGGCGCGTTGCGCCATTCGAAGCATGATTGCCGCGCCGGGTCAACCGCCGGGTTGACCGGTTTGCAAGCCGGATGAAGGGTGTCGCGGCCGGCGCGCGCCTGATGACAGACGCCGGCCACGCATCATTCAACGGGCGCCGGACTCCGCACTGCGTTACTTGGGCTCGAATTGTAACGCAGCCGAATTGATGCAGTAACGCAGACCGGTCGGCGCCGGTCCGTCTTCGAACACGTGGCCCAGATGTGCGCCGCAGTTCTTGCACTGCACTTCGATGCGCAGCATGCCGTGCGTGCGGTCGGTTTTCTCGGCGATCACTTCGCCGTTGATCGGCTTGAAGTAGCTCGGCCAGCCGCAGCCGGCGTCGAACTTGGTGTCCGATTCGAACAGCGGCGTGCCGCAGCAGACGCAGTCATAGATGCCGCGGTCCCAGTGGTCGTGATAGCGGCCGGTGAAGGGGCGTTCGGTGGCCGCGTGGCGCGTCACCTGGTATTCAATGTCGGAGAGCTGATTGCGCCACTCGGCGTCGTCTTTCTGCACGGCGGGGGCGGCGGTGTTCAGGTCGTCGGGCTTGTTCATGGTCGGGGTTCCTGTCTCAAGATTGTTCTGGGGGCTCGTCACGAAGAGCAACTCACTTCCAGCGAGCTGGCCCAATCCGGCGGCAGCCCCGCATACGCTTCGTTTTCCGGTTGCTCGTCGAACGGACGGCGCAGGACGGCTGCCAAACGTTCCACCTCGGAGAAGTCCTTCTCTTTCGCTCGGCGGATCGCTGTTTCTGCCAGATGATTACGAAGTACGAATTTGGGGTTCAGACGGTTCATTGCAATAGCGCGCGCGGCGTCGTCGCGTGTTTCTTCGGACAGTCGCGCGCGGTAGTCGTTCACCCACGCGTCGAATGCGGCGCGGTCGAGGAACAGGTCGCGCACCGGCGCGTCGCCGCTCGCATCGTGCTTCGAAATCCGCGCCAGATTGCGGAACGTGAGCGTGAAATCCGCACGGTTGGCGTGCATCACTTCGAACAGACGGTTGATCAACGTGTCGTCACCATCGCGCTCGCTTTCGAGGCCGAGCTTGGCGCGCATGCGTTTTTCCAGCGCCGGCGCGAACCGCTCCTTGAAGCCGCCGAGCACGCGCTGCGCGTCTTCGATCGCCTTCTCGCCACGCACGCTTTCTTCATGCTGGACGCCCAACAGCGGCAGCAGCCCTTGTGCGAGGCAAAACAGGTTCCAGTACGCAATCTGCGGCTGCATCTTGTACGCGTAGCGGCCTTGCGAGTCCGAGTGATTGCAGATGTAGCCGGCGTCGAAGCCGTCCATGAAACCGAACGGGCCGTAGTCGATCGTGAGACCGAGGATCGACATGTTGTCGGTATTCATCACGCCGTGGCAGAAGCCCACGGCTTGCCATTCGACCATCAGATCGGCGGTCGAATTCACGGCTTCGTTCAGCAGCGCAAGATACGGATCGTCGGCTTCGCGGCAATGCGGATAGAAGCGCTCGATCACATGATCGGCGAGCGCGCGCAGTGCATCGACGCGATCGTTCGAATAGAAATGTTCGAAGTGCCCAAAGCGCACGAAGCTCGGCGCGACGCGCGTGACGACCGCCGCGGTCTCGACTTCCTCGCGGCGCACCGGCTGGTCGGAACCGATCACGCACAACGCGCGCGTGGTCGGAATGCCGAGGTGATGCATGGCTTCCGAGCACAGATATTCGCGGATCGACGAACGCAGCACGGCGCGGCCGTCGCCCATGCGCGAATAGGGCGTGCGGCCCGCGCCTTTGAGCTGCAGTTCGAAGCGCTGGCCATTGTGTTCGACCTCGCCAAGACCGAGCGCGCGGCCGTCGCCGAGCTGGCCCGCCCACACGCCGAACTGATGCCCTGAATACACCGACGCATACGGCAGCGCTTCGGAAGGCCATTCGCGCGTGGCGTTGCCCGAGAACAGTTCGGCGAAGCCCGGATCATTCTGGAGCCCGGGCTCTAAACCGAGCAACGCGGCGGTCTCTGCGGAGAACCCGGCCACGTACGGCGCACTCAGCGCCGCCGCCGGCAGCCGCGTCAGAAACACGCTGCCGAGCCGCGCAAATGCGCTTTCGGGCGAGGTGATCAGTGCGTCGGAAAGAGCCGCTAAAGGCCCGGATAACCCTGCAATGCTTGGGGAAAACGACATGTTGAGCGCCTCTGGATTAACCGATATTGTAAGTCCGCGCCCGCGGCGGTGCTGGCCGGCTCTCAGTCCGAGGTTTGGCCAGACATGCGCCTGCATGCCGGACGTCTCCTGCCGGAGCGCTTGCGCGCCGTTTCAGAGCACGCAAGGCGAGCGGCCGGAGCGTCCCTTGCGGACCCACCGAAGCGTCGCGCGCGACGCAGCGGAGTGCGCGCGGCCCCCGAGCTACAACCCCAACGACGCAAACAAGGCGAGGAGACCTCTCTTTATGACGACGCCGCTGCTTGGCCAGATGATGGACGTGCCGCTCACCGTGTCCTCGTTGCTCGCGCATGCCGCGCGGCATTTCGGCGACACCGAGATCGTGTCGCGGCGCATCGAAGGCGACGTGCATCGCTACACCTACCGCGACTGCGAAAAGCGCGCGAAGCAGCTGGCGCAGGCGCTGATCGCGCTCGGCGTCAAACCCGGCGAGCGGGTGGCCACACTGGCCTGGAACGGCTACCGGCATCTGGAAGCGTATTACGGCACGACGGGCTTCGGCGCCGTGTGCCACACGATCAATCCGCGCCTCTTCCCCGATCAGATCGCCTACATCATCAATCACGCCGACGACGCCTACGTGCTGTTCGACACCACGTTCGCACCGCTCGTCGATGCGCTCGCGCCGCAGTGCCCCAAAGTGCGCGGCTGGATCGCACTGGCCGATGAAGCGCATCTGCCGGCGATGCAAACGCCGGTGCAGAGCTACGAAACCTTGGTGGAAGCGCAGGACGGCAATTACGACTGGCCGGCCATCGACGAACGGCAGGCGTCCTATCTTTGCTATACGTCCGGCACCACCGGCAATCCGAAAGGCGCGCTGTATTCGCATCGCTCGACCGTGCTGCACGCATTCGGTGCGGCGCTGCCCGACGCGATGAGTCTGTCCGCGCGCGACTCCGTGCTGCCGGTCGTGCCGATGTTCCATGTGAACGCCTGGGGCATTCCGCATTCCGCGCCGCTGACGGGGGCGAAGCTGGTCTTTCCCGGCAAGGATCTCGACGGCAAATCGCTGTATGAATTGATGGAAAACGAACGCGTCACGTATTCGGCCGGCGTGCCGACCGTGTGGCTCGGCTTGCTCAACTATCTGCGCGAAGCCAAGGTGCGTTTTTCTTCGCTGAATCGCACGGTGATTGGCGGCTCGGCCTGTCCGCCAGCCATGCTGCGAGCTTTCGAGGACGAATACGGCATACAGGTGATCCATGCATGGGGCATGACGGAAATGTCGCCGCTTGGCACCTTGTCGAAACTGACGTGGGAACAGAGTCAGCGACCCCTGGCAGAGCAGCGCAAATTGCTCGAAAAGCAGGGTCATGTGCTGTACGGCGTCGATATGAAGATCGTCGGCGAAGACGGGCGCGATCTGCCGTGGGACGGTGTGGCGTTCGGCGATCTGCACGTGCGTGGCCCGTGGGTGATCGACCGCTATTTCCGCAAGGACGATTCGCCGCTGGTGGACGGCTGGTTCCCGACTGGCGACGTTGCCACCATCGACCGCGACAGCTTCCTGCACATCACGGATCGCTCGAAAGACGTGATTAAGTCGGGCGGCGAGTGGATCAGCTCGATCGACATCGAGAACGTCGCGATCGCGCACCCGGCGGTGGCCGAAGCCGCGTGCATCGCCTGCGCGCATCCGAAATGGACCGAACGGCCATTGCTGGTGATCGTCAAACGGGCGGGTTTCGACGTGACGCGCGAGGAACTGCTCGCGTTCTACGACAGCAAGGTGGCCAGATGGTGGATTCCCGACGACGTCGTCTTCGTCGACGAACTCCCGCATACGGCCACCGGCAAGCTGCAGAAGCTCAAACTGCGCGACATTTTCCGCGACCACATCCTGCCGTCCGCGCTCGAAGACGAGAAGGATTGCCCCCTGACTCCGCTTGCCAGGGGAAACCCCGTCTAACGATAAATTGAACGAGCGTGCTTTTTTGTGTATTCTGCCTGCTGACCCCGGGGAAATCGGAGCTAAAGTCGGACAATGAGCCGACTCGATCAACCGGACAGGCGGCGCGCCATGCGCCGCCTCATCGCACGGAGGCAGGCAGATGGCAGTGGACTACACAACTCATGACGGCGTGGCCGTCATCACGCTGAACAATCCCCCCGTAAACGGTCTCGGCCTATCGACTCGAGCCGGTATCGTCGAAGGGATCGAGCGCGCGCAGAACGATCCGGCCATCAAGGCGATCGTGCTGACGGGCGCCGGCAAAGCCTTTTCGGGCGGCGCCGACATCACCGAATTCAACACGCCGAAGGCGACCCAGGAGCCGACCCTCCATACGGTTATCAAGACCGTCGAGGGCAGCGCCAAGCCGGTTATCGCCGCGATTCATAGCGTCGCGATGGGCGGCGGGCTGGAACTGGCGCTCGGCGCGCACTACCGCATCGCCGCACCCGGCGCGCAGATCGCGCTGCCGGAAGTGAAGCTCGGCATCCTGCCGGGCGCGGGCGGCACGCAGCGTCTGCCGCGCGCAATCGGCCTTGAAGCCGCGCTCAACATGATTGTCTCCGGCGCGCCGGTGATGTCGGAGAAGCTCGCCGACTCAGGCCTGTTCGACGAAGTCGTGGAAGGCGATCTGGCTGAAGCCGCGCTCGCGTTCGCCCGCAAGGTCGGCGCGAAAACGGCCCCGCATCCGAAGGTGCGCGACCGCAAGATCGAGCATCCGAATGCCGCCGGTTTCATCCAGTTCACACGCAATACGGTCGCGGCGATGGCGAAGAATTTCCCGGCGCCGCTGAAGTGCATCGACGCCGTGGAAGCGGGCGTGCAGAGCGGTTTCGACAAGGGCCTTGCATTCGAACGCGAATGCTTTATCGCGCTCGTGCAGACGCCGGAAAGCCACGCGCTGCGTCATGCGTTCTTCGGCGAACGCGCCGCGAGCAAGATTCCCGATGTGCCGCCAGACACGCCGGCGCGCGACATCAAGCAGGTGGCCGTGATCGGCGCCGGCACGATGGGTGGCGGCATCGCGATGAACTTCATCAACGCGGGCATTCCGGTCACGCTGCTGGAAACGAAGCAGGAAGCGCTTGACCGCGGCATCGCCACGATCCGCAAGAACTACGAAGCCACCGTCAAGAAAGGCAAGCTGAAGCCCGAGGCGCTGGAACAGCGTATGGCCTTGATCACGCCGACGCTCTCGTACGACGACCTGAAAAACGCTGACCTGATCGTCGAAGCGGTGTTCGAGGAACTCGGCGTCAAGGAGCAGGTGTTCAAGCGTCTCGACGAGGTGGCGAAGCCCGGTGCGATCCTGGCCTCGAACACGTCGACGCTGGATGTCGACAAGATCGCCGCGTACACGTTGCGTCCACAGGACGTGGTCGGCATGCACTTCTTCAGCCCGGCCAACGTCATGAAGCTGCTCGAAGTGGTGCGCGGCAAGGACACGTCGAAAGACGTGCTCGCCACCGTCATGAAGCTTGCGAAGAAGATCAAGAAGACCGCGGTGGTCTCGGGCGTGTGCGACGGTTTCATTGGCAATCGGATGATCGAGCAGTACATCCGCCAGGCGCTCTTCATGCTCGAAGAAGGTGCGCTGCCCGCGCAAGTGGACAAGGCTATCGAGAAGTTCGGCTTCGCGATGGGCCCGTTCCGTATGAGCGACCTCGCGGGTAACGACATCGGCTGGGCGATCCGCAAACGCCGCTATCAGGAACATCCTGATATGCACTACTCGAAGATCGCCGATCGTCTGTGCGAGACGGGGCGTTTCGGGCAGAAGACCGGTGGCGGCTGGTACGACTACAAGGCGGGTGACCGCACTGCGTATCCGTCGAAAGTGGTCGACGAGATGATCTCGGCCTTCTCGAAGGAAGCCAACGCCGAGCGCCGCAAGATCAGCGACGAAGAAATCGTCGAGCGTCTCGTGTTCGCGCTCGTCAACGAAGGCGCGAAGATTCTTGAGGAAGGCATTGCGTCGAAGGCGTCGGATATCGACATGGTTTATCTGACCGGCTACGGCTTCCCGCTCTATCGCGGCGGTCCGATGCTGTACGCGGATACGGTCGGCCTCTACAACGTCGAGCGCGCGATTCGCCGCTATGCATCGCGCCCGAATGGCGACGCCTGGCAATTGGCGCCGAGCATCGCGGAGCTCGCGGCCAAGGGCCGTGGGTTCAACGGCTGAAGCGCCGCCGCTCAGGCGAAATGAGTGAAATGAATGAAGTGGGGCGACTGAGCGATCCGCCAGCGCGCCCACCATCACCAGCCAACTTGCATGGGACCCGAGTAAGAGCTTTGCATGGGACCCGAGTAAGCGCTAAAGCGCCAACTCGGGTCGACAGCTAAAGCGCCAACTCGGGTCGACCGCTTTGCATGGGACCCGAGTAAGCGCTGAAGCGCTAACTCGGGTCGACATAGGAGAGACATATGACTGACGCCGTAATCGTATCGACCGCCCGTACGGGCCTCGCCAAATCATGGCGCGGTGGTTTCAACATGACGCACGGCGCGACGCTAGGCGGCCATGCGACACAGGCCGCTGTCGAGCGCGCGAAGCTGGACCCGGCGCGCATCGAAGACGTGATCATGGGCTGCGCGAATCCGGAGGGCGCGACGGGCATGAACATCGCGCGCCAGATCGCACTGCGCGCCGGTTTGCCGGTTAGCGTGCCGGGCATGACGGTGAACCGTTTCTGTTCGTCGGGTTTGCAAACCATCGCACTGGCCGCGCAACGCGTGATCGCCGGTGAGGGCGATGTGTTCGTCGCGGGTGGCGTGGAATCGATCTCGTGCGTGCAGAACGAGATGAACCACCACATGCTGACCGAAGGCTGGCTCAGCAAGAACAAGCCGGAAATCTACTGGTCGATGTTGCAGACCGCCGAGAACGTCGCGAAGCGCTACTCGATCTCGAAGGAACGTCAGGACGAATACGGCGTGCGCTCGCAACAGCGTGCCGCGGCTGCACTCGAAGCCGGCAAGTTCAAGGACGAGATCGTGCCGCTGACGGTGCTGACCGGTGTCGCCGACAAAGCGAGCGGGCGTCTCTTCACGAAGGAAGTCACGGTCAGCGCCGACGAAGGCATTCGTGCCGACACGACGCTCGAAGGCGTGTCGAAGATTCGTACCGCGATGCCGGGCGGCGTGATCACCGCGGGCAATGCGAGCCAGTTCTCGGACGGCGCGTCGGCTTGCGTCGTGATGAACGCGAAGGTCGCTGAGCGCGAAGGGCTGCAACCGCTCGGCATTTTCCGCGGCTTTGCGGTGGCCGGTTGCGAGCCGGACGAGATGGGTATCGGCCCGGTGTTCGCGGTGCCGAAGCTGCTCAAGCAGGCAGGCCTGAAAGTCGAAGACATCGACCTGTGGGAGCTGAACGAAGCGTTCGCGGTGCAGGTGCTGTATTGCGCCGACAAGCTCGGTATTCCGCACGACCGCCTGAACGTGAACGGTGGCGCGATTGCGGTGGGTCACCCGTATGGTGTGTCGGGCGCGCGTTTGACCGGCCATGCGCTGATCGAAGGCAAGCGGCGCGGTGCGAAGCTGGTCGTCGTGACGATGTGCATCGGCGGCGGCCAGGGGGCGGCGGGCCTGTTCGAAGTGGTTTGATCAGGCGCGAGAGCGGGCTTGATTAAAAGCGGGTGTCGTGTGGTTCGGTGCGATGTGACGTGCAGGCATTGAATCCACGGCACCCGTTTTTTTATCCGGGTGGGTTTGGCTCGCCTCGGCCGCGGGCAAGAATCACCGGCATCGACTGGCGGCACGGACCGAGCCGCATCAGGGCAAAGCAGTACCGAGCGTCGGCAGGCTTAACGTACCTTGATCGACGAAGCGTGTCGTGCCTGTCAGGCCACCGGCGAGCTTGCCGCGCAGGATGTACGGAATCTGTCCCGACTGCGCGGAGTCCGCTTGCACGGCGCCTGCGAAGGCGAACGCCTGGCGAACCGCGGCGAAGGCGGGCACCGTCAGCGGTACATTGACGACCGTTTCGCCGAAGCGCGGCACGGTGCCGCTCTGATCGCTGACACCGCTGGCGAACGGCTTGCCGTTCAGTTCGAGAGCAAGCGACACGCCGTCGAAGTTGACAGCGGATTCATTGGGATTCTGTACGCGCAGTTTGACATTGAAGCGCATCTCCAGGCCCTGACCGTCGACCGGTTCGATGCCGGCCACGCTCACGCGCAAAGGGTCGCCGCCGAACAGACCGGCGCAGCCGTTGAGCGTCAGCGTGATGACGGCGAGGATCGCGGCCAGACGGGCGTGACGGCGGGACAGCAGTACGCGAAAGAAGAACATGACCGGCACCTCGAAGGAAGCGGGTTGGGTCATGCATTGTAGCGGGGTGTTCCGCGGCAGCAGAGACGTTTCAGGTGACGCGCTGCAGCTGCGTTTTGACGAGGTTCGTCAGCTTGCGCACGGCTTGACTGATGAAGCGGTGCCGCTCGTTTTCAGCGCGCCGTGGCTCGACGACGAACGCGGCGGATTTCGCATGCGCTGTGCTGATCGACACGACGCCGCGCTGTGGCGTGATATAGCGTTCGCCTTCATGCAGCGTGATCGACGTGACTGGAACGGCGTCTCCCAGCCACGCCAGCGAATGATCGCGGAAGTCGAGTCGCAGATTGCCTTCGACGGCCACGATCGAGGTTCGTGCGCGCAAATCGTGCACGGCCATCTGACCGGCGGCAACGCGCGAGGTGGCGGCATCGTGAGGCAAACCCGTGCGAGGTTGAGTGATGGGCATGACCGATTCCCTTAAACCGTTTTCATGCCACACAGCTTATTGAGTCCGTCCGAGTGAAAACAGACGCAATAATGGACAATGTGAACCGGTACAAGGCGGGGTTTAAACATGCTGTATCGGTTGGAATCTCGCGGATGTGTATCTGTCCCTACGCCCTAACTATCCGCACCATCGGCTCATGAGCACTTCTACCTCGATACCCGACGCACAAGCGGCGACGTGCACGGACGCGCCGCCATCCGTGGGCCGGCCCACGGATGGCCGCCCCCTCTACCGCCAACTGGCCGACCAATACCGCCGCGCGATCGATAACGGTGCGCTGCGTCCCGGCGATCGCATGCCGTCGATGCGCGCCTTCATGCAGCGGCACGGCGTGAGCCTCGCAACCGCGACCGAGAGCTATCGAACACTGGAACGCGCCGCGCTGATCGACGCCCGGCCACGTGCCGGTTATTTCGTGCGCGCCCGTCAAACCGCAGCGCTGCCCGAGGCAACCGAGCCCGACCTTGCGGTCGTGCCCGGCGCCGCGCAGTTCGTCGGCATCCATTCGGCGATTTCGGCGATCGTGTCGAAATTCCAGCGCTATCCCGACGCGCTGAACCTCGGCGGCGCGACCGCATCGCCCGATCTTTATCCCACCGACGCTTTGCAGAAGGCCGCGCTGCGCGCCTTGCGCCGACGGCCGACCTTGCTGACCGCGGCCGGACCCGATCAGGGCGATCCCGAACTGCGCGCCATCATTGCGCGCCGTGCGCTCGACGCCGGCATCCAGATCGGCGCGGACGACGTGATCATGACCCACGGCGGCATCGAGGCGGTGAACCTGGCCTTGCGCGCGGTCACGCAGCCGGGCGACACGGTCGCGGTGGAATCGCCGTGCTTCTTCGGCTTGCTGCAGGTGCTGGAAAGCCTAGGCCTGCGCGCGCTCGAAATTCCGGCCAGTCCGACTACCGGTATTGCCATCGAAGCGTTGGCGTTCGCGCTGCAAACGCATCCCGACATCAAGGCGGTCGTGGTCGTGCCGAATCTGCAGAACCCGCTCGGCAGCGTGATGCCCGATGCGCACAAAGCACGGCTCGTCGAACTTTGCGCGCGAGCGGGCATTCCGCTGATCGAAGACGATCCCTACCGCGAACTCGCCGACACCGGGCAGCCGCCCAGATCGTTGAAGGCCTGGGATACCGACGGCACGGTGATCCATTGCACGTCGTTCAACAAAACGCTCGCTCCGGGCATGCGGGTCGGCTGGATCAACGGCGGACGCTGGCATCCGCGCATCGGCATGCTGAAGTTCGCGCAGTCGCGCCATAACGAGCAGTTGTCGCAAGTCGTGCTCGCCGAATTTCTGGAAACGAATGCGTATGAACGGCATCTGCGGCGTTTGCGCGACCGTCTGCGGATTCAGCGCGAACGGATGGCCGCTGCTATCGCCGCATCGTTTCCCGAGGGCACGCGCTTCACGCCGCCGGGCGGAGGCATGTTTTTCTGGATCGAGCTGCCGCGTGACGTGTCATCGGCTGCTTTTTTCGATGCGGCTTTGGACGAAGGTATTCGCGTGATGCCGGGCACGGTGTTTTCGAACGCAGGGCGCTTCGATCATTTCATTCGCCTGAGTTGCCCGAGTACGGATCTCGATCAGGCCGATGACGCGGTGCGCAGGTTAGGGCGTCTGGCGGCGCGGAGGGTAGCGCATGCGCGAACGCCGTAGCGGTTATGATTTCCTGCTGTGCTAAGTCCCGGCCCAACGAACTGAATCGAAGAAGGTGATCCCGTGATCCGTCATATTGTGATGTGGAAGCTCAAGGAAACTGCAGAAGGTGCCTCGCGTGCCGAAAACGTCCTGAAGCTGAAGGAAAAACTCGAAGGCTGCCGCGACATTGTTCCGGGCATGCTCAAGCTCGAAGTCGGCATCGCGGCACCGGGCCTCGAATCGACCTACGACATCGTGCTGGTGTCGGACTTCACCGACAAAGCCGCGCTCGACGCCTACCAGGTCCATCCGACGCACCAGGCGCTGAAAGGCTTCGTCGGTGCGGTGCGCGAATCGCGTGAATGTGTCGACTACGAAATCTGAAATCCGCAATGACCGACTCATCCTCATCTAAAGCGAGCAGCGCGACGCTGCCCGAAAGCCCGTTCGTCGACCGGCTCGGCGCGCAACTCGTCTCGGCGGCGGATGGCGCCAGCGAGGTCGTGTTGCCGCTGCAACCCGATCACATGAATACGTGGGATGTCGCGCATGGCGGCGTGACCATGACGCTCGCCGACGTCGCGCTTGCGATGGCCGCGCGCAGTCTGGCCGGCGACGGCGTCGGCGTGGTCACCGTCGAGATGAAGGTCAACTTCATGCAACCGGGTCGCGGCGAATTGCGCGCCACCGGCCGCGTGCTGCACCGCTCGACCACCATGGCCTATTGCGAAGGCGAGATCCGCGACAGCGAAGGCCACTTCGTCGCCAAAGCACTCGGCACGTTCAAATATATGCGGCGCCTCGCCGTGGGCCGCGACGTGACGCAACAGCGTCTGCGCAGCGATCCTTCGGCGAAACCCGGCCCAAGCGACGGTTAATCACCGGATGAATAGCGTGCGTGTCGAGTGCCGCGCGCGCTGCCCCCTCTTTTGCAGACGCTGTTGGTTCGAACTATTCGCCGATCACATCGGTAACTCATGGAGACGATCGTCATGCCCCAAATCAACCGTCAACTCGTGCTGGCTTCGCGTCCGCAAGGCGCGGTTACGCCCGATAACTTCAAGCTTGTCGAAACGCCGCTGGCGCCGCTTGCCGATGGCGAATTCCGCGTGCGCAATCACTTCCTGTCGCTCGACCCGTACATGCGCGGCCGGATGAACGACAGCAAGTCGTACGCAGCGCCGCAGCCGCTGAACGAAGTGATGATCGGCGGCACGGTGGGCGAAGTGGTGGAGTCGAAGAATCCGAAGTTCGCAGTCGGCGATAAGGTTGTTGCGATGTTCGGCTGGCAGGAGTACGGCACCTCGAATGGTGCGGGCGTGCAGAAAGTCGACGATACGCATGTGCCGCTGTCGGCGTATCTTGGCCCGGTCGGTATGCCCGGCGTGACGGCCTGGTACGGCCTGAACAAAATTATCGTGCCGAAAGCAGGCGAGACGGTGGTGGTTAGCGCGGCGAGCGGAGCCGTGGGCAGCGTGGTCGGGCAACTGGCCAAGCTGGCCGGTGCGCGCGCGGTCGGCATCGCGGGCGGCGCGGACAAGTGCCGCTATGTGGTCGAGACCCTCGGCTTCGACGCCTGTGTCGACTACAAGGCCGGCAATCTGTATCAGGAGCTCAAAGCTGTGACGCCGAATGGTGTCGACGGTTACTTCGAGAACGTCGGCGGCGAAGTGCTCGACGTGACGCTCGCGCGCATGAACGCGTTCGGCCGCATCGCGTTGTGCGGGTTTATCGCGGGCTACGACGGCCAGCCGATGCCGCTCAAGCATCCGTCGCTGATGCTCACGCAGCGGTTGCTGGTGCAGGGCTTCATCGTCAGCGAGCATATGGATGTGTGGCCCGAAGCGCTCAAGCAGCTCGGCACGCTGGTCGCGCAGAAGAAGCTGCAATATCGCGAGACCATCGCGCAAGGGCTCGATGCCGCGCCTGAAGCGTTTATCGGTCTCCTGAAGGGCAAGAACTTCGGCAAGCAACTCGTCAGGCTAATCTGAGCGCGGCAGCTGTCGAGCCGCGCATGCGGTAGATGTCGGTGAGACTCGGCCGATAAACATATCGGCTGAGACGGTTCCCAGCGGATAATCCCCGACCGCTAAATTCAGGAGAGGAAGGATGTTCGAATTCGAAGGCAAGGTGGCGGTGATCACCGGTGCGGCAAGCGGTTTCGGCCGGGCGTTCGCGGAGAAGGGCGCGTCGCTCGGCATGAAGCTCGTGCTCGCCGACGTGAATCCCGAGGCGCTCGCGCAAACCGTCGACGCATTGCGCGCCGGCGGTGCGGAGGCGATTGGCGTGCCGACCGACGTGTCCGATGCCGCCCAGGTCGAAGCGCTCGCGCAAGCGGCGCTCGACGCCTTCGGTAAAGTCCATCTGCTCTTTAACAATGCGGGCGTGGGCTCGGGCGGCTTCCTCTGGGAAAGCACGGCGAACGACTGGGCGTGGGTGTTCAACGTCAACGTGATGGGCGTCGCGCACGGCGTGCGCGCCTTCACGCCGATCATGCTGCGGCAGAACGAACCCGCGCATATCGTCAACACGGCGTCGGTGGCGGGCTTGTTGTCGCCGCCCGCGATGGGCATCTACAACGCCTCGAAGCACGCCGTCGTGTCGTTGACGGAGACGCTTTATCACGACCTGCAGTTGGCGCAAGCCGGGCATACGGAGGGCGGTGCAGTCGGCTGTTCATTGTTGTGTCCGGCCTTCGTGCCGACCGGCATCGCCGACGCGGAACGCGCGCGGCCCGCGGATTTGCGCAACGATAGCAGGCCGACCCGCTCGCAGATCGCCGCCGGCAAGCAACTGCAACGCGCGGTGCAATCGGGCAAGCTGACCGCAGCCGACGTCGCCGACATCACGTTCGAAGCGATCGCTGCGCGGCGTTTCTACATCGTCACGCATCCGGGCATCATGGCGACGGTGAAGCTGCGTCACGAGGACATCGAGCAGTTGCGCAATCCGACTGATCCGATGTCGCTGAAGCCCGAAGTGAAGAACGCGAGCTAGGTGCTGTTTCCCCACTTTTGATCCACTAACCTTCGCCGCCCACGCGCCACTCGACGCCCAATGCCGCTGAACCCGAAAATCGAGCAGGTGCTCGACATGATCGCGCGCGCGAAACGCCCGCAACTTCACGAGTTGACTCCGCAACAGGCGCGCGCGTCCTACGAAAAAAGCGCGCCGATCCTGGAGATCGCGAGCGCGCCAATGTTCGCGATAGAAGACCTGCGCGTGCCGACACGCGACGGCGCGACGATTCGTGCGCGGCTTTATCAACCTGTCGAGCCGAGCTGGGCCGAGCCTGCGCCGGCGTTGGTGTATTACCACGGCGGGGGCTTTACGGTCGGCAGCGTCGCTACGCACGATGCGTTGTGCCGGATGTTCGCGCGCGACGGACGTTGCACGGTGCTGTCGGTCGATTACCGGCTCGCACCCGAGTACAAATTTCCCACCGCCGTTGAAGACGCATTCGATGCGTTGACCTGGCTGCACGCGCATGCCGCGGAGTACGGCATCGATGCGGAGCGGCTGGCGGTGGGCGGCGATAGCGCGGGCGGCACGCTGGCAACGGTGTGCGCGGTGTTGGCACGCGATGCGGGCATCAAGCTCGTGCTGCAATTGTTGATTTATCCGGGCGCCACGGGCTATCAGCAAACCGATTCGCACTCGCGCCTCGCCGATGGCTTCCTGCTGTCGGGCGACACGATTCAATGGTTCTTCGACCAATACGTGCGAGATAAAAGCGACCGCGACGACTGGCGTTTCGCGCCGCTCGACGGGACGCGCGGCGCGCCTGATTTCAGCGGCCTTGCACCGGCATGGATCGCGACCGCCGAATACGATCCTTTAAGCGACGAAGGCGACGCGTATGCGGAGAAACTACGCGCAGCGGGCAACCGGGTTGCGCTAAAACGCTACCCGGGCATGATTCACGAGTTCTTCAAGATGGGTGGCTACGTGCCTGACGTCGCAGAGGCACATGCGGATGCCGCCGCGGCTTTGCGGGTGGCGTTCGGTGTGGAGTAGTCTGCGCTCTGCATAGGCCGTCTGGGAGATCGTGCGATTGATCACCCGACTGCACCATGGCGAGGCGGTCATTAAGTGATCGTCAGGCAGTGAATGGCCGGGCTAGTCGCCAAACGTTCGTGAGGCGATCTCGCGTTCAACATTGAACGCGAAGCTTCGCTCGAAATCGCCGGGCCGTACGATCCGATGCGAGCCGTTATCGTCGCTGCGTTCGGCGGCCGCTACGCTGATCACCTCGCCATGCGCCACCACGCGCACCGCGGTCGTACCGCGCGTGCCGTATTCCGGCGTTTCGATAAACGCAGCCGACAACGCCCGCTCCCGTTCAAGCGGAATACCGGTGGACGGCAATTCGTCATCGCGTGCGAGACGCGGATCGCGCATCAGATCGATCAGGCGCTCGAGCGGCGGCATCGCGTCGCGCGTGAGCATGGCGCCCAGTTCCGCGCGCTTTTTAACCAGCTTCGGCCAGGCGGTATCGAGCACCGCGTTCGAGATGCCGTGCGTGCCGGACTCGAGCAGTGTGGGTGCGGTGTTCGACCGGTTGCAGTACCAGCCGAGCTCGCGGCGCGTCCAGTCGCCGACGAGCAGATTGAAGCCGTTGTAGATATCGCCGGTTTGCGCGACGTGTTGCAGATAGTCGAGCGGCGTTTCGTGCGCCCCGTTGTCCGAGCCTTTTGCGGAGCCAGTGAGCCAGTCGCTCACAAGCGTGCCGCGGGTCGGCGCATCGGCGCGCATTTCATGCGGCGCGCGGTAATTGGTCAGCGCGGCGAAGCGGCCATCGCGCGACATCCCGAGCCACGTACCGCCACCCACCAGATCGCGGCCGGCCAGCACGGTCGGCGCGTCATGCCACCAGTTGATCGGCTCGGCGGTGCGGCGGAAGAACTCGTCGCGATTCGCGGCGAGCGTGAGAAGCGGTCCGTCGACCGCATCGGGTCGCCAGTCGAAGACGATCAGGCACATCGGGTGGTGTCTCCCGGTGGGGGCTTAAGAGCGGCAGAATTTGAAGTCTGCAGGAAGTTTGCCGCGAAATTGACGGAGGCACGCGAGGTAGGAATCCCGCTTGGAATCGCCCACACCTTGAGGCTGCGCGTCAGCGGCGATCACGTCGACAGTGTCGCCTTCGCGCAGTTGCAGCGACTGCACCATGTCGGCGGGCAAACGGATAGCGAGGCTATCGCCCCATTTCAAAACCTTCATGGCGCTTCCTATGGATTTAACTGACACGTGTCGAACTTGACCGAATCAGACCTCAGTCGGCAACCCATACGGCAACGCCAGGAACGTCAGCGCCGGACCCTCCGCCGCGCCCAGATGCACCGTGCCGCCTTCGAGCGCCGCCAGCTTGATCTCCACCAGCACGTCGACACCACCCTCCGGCGCCGACGCCGCATTCACCACCATCCCGCACGGCTGGCCCGGATCGTTCGAATGGAAAAGTTCGGCTCCGGCCCTGACCGTCTCCAGTTCGCCCGCCACGTTCGCGAGCGAGGTGCGCCGCTTGATCGTGCCGCGATACTGGCTGCGCGCCACCACTTCCTGACCCGGATAGCAGCCTTTGCGGAAATTGACCGCGCCGAGCACGTCGAAGTTGACCATCTGCGGCACGAACTGCTCGACCACCGGTTGCGTGATGCGCGGCTCGCCCGCGCAAATGTCGAGCCAATCCCATACCGCCGGCGACACGCGCTTGAGCTTTTCGTCGAGCAAGGGCAGGCGCGCCTCGACCGCGGCCTTCGGGCCGACCCACAGATAGCGCAAGCGGCCGAGCGCGTCCGGAACGCGAATCAGCGATCCCGCCGTGCTGTCCACCTGAACGTGCACGCCGTCGGGCAGCGCATCGAACACACCGGAAAGCGCTTTGCGCACGTCGCCCGCCAGACCCACCACCGCCAGTTCGCCGCTCGCATCAACCAGCTTGGCCTTGGCGCGCAGAACGAACATGGACAGTCGTTTCTGCACGGCGGCCTGCACGTCCTTCGACACCAGCAAACGGATCGTCTCGCCGGTGCGCCACGTCAGGAACGACGCCAGCAGCCGGCCCTTGGCCGAGCAATAGCCCGCAAGGCGCGCATTGGCGGCGTCGAGATGCTGGGTGTCGTTGGTCAATTGGCCGTGCAGGAAGCTCGCCGCGTCGTCACCGGTTGCGTCGATCACGCCGAATTGCGTCAGCGGCATGTAGGCGCCTTGCCCGATGACAGCGTCGAATTCGTCAGCAGCGGGGCGCGGCAAAACAGGAAGTCCGACGGGTGCGGAAGCCTGTGCCGTGGCGGCAGTGCCCGTGTGAGCAACTGCGGGCGCAACTGAAGGCGTGCCTGAAGCGGTAGCGAGCGGTGTGTTCATGGATTCCGGGAACAGTCAATTCTGACTTTAGCTAAGGCAAACAAGTATTATATGAGGTCCAACCCAGCCACGTTTCGCATGTCCCTTCTGAAGAAATGTTTCGTCGCCGGCTCAATCGTCATTGTGCTGGCCGCAGCCGCAATCGCAGGCGGATATCACTGGGCCACCAGCCCACTCGATTTGACCCCCGCGCAACTCGATGTCACCGTCAAGCCGCACAGCAGCTTGCGCAGCGTCACGCTGCAGCTCAACCGCGGCGGCGTGCCGGTCGAGCCTGAACTGTTCATCATCATGACGCGGCTGCTCGGTCTGCAAAGCGATCTGAAATCGGGCAACTACGAGTTCAAGACGGGCATCACGCCGTACGAAGTGCTGCAAAAAATCGCCCGCGGCGACGTCAACGAATATGTGGCGACCATTATCGAAGGGTGGACCTTCAAGCGCATGCGCGCCGAGCTGGACGCCAATCCGGCGCTCAAGCACGACACGATCGGCATGAGCGACACCGATCTGATGAGCGCGATCAACGCGCCGGAAGCGTCGCTCGGCAACGGCGAGGGGCTGTTTTTCCCGGACACCTATCTGTTCGACAAGAACACCAGCGATCTGGACGTGTACCGTCGCGCGTACCGGCTGATGCGGTTGCGTCTGGACGAAGCGTGGACCGCGCGTTCGCCGAACCTGCCGTACAAGACGCCGTACGATGCGCTGACGATGGCGTCGATCATCGAAAAGGAAACCGGCAAGAAATCGGACCGGCCGATGGTGGCGGCCGTGTTCGCGAACCGTCTGCGCGTGGGCATGCCGCTGCAAACCGACCCCACCGTGATCTACGGCATGGGCGACAGCTACACGGGCCGCATCAGGAAGAAAGACCTGCAGACCGACACTCCCTACAATACCTACACCCGGATGGGGCTTCCGCCAACACCCATCTCGCTGCCCGGTGTCGCATCGCTGCAGGCGGCGATGAACCCGGCGCAGTCCACCGCGCTGTATTTCGTTTCGCGCGGCGACGGCAGCAGTATCTTTTCTGACACCCTCGGCGATCACAACAAGGCCGTGGACAAATACATTCGAGGGCAATGATGGCGCGGGGCAAATTCATAACGTTTGAGGGCATCGACGGTGCCGGCAAGACCACCCACCTGGGCTGGTTTCGCGAACGCCTCGAAGAGAAAGTCGCGAGCACCGGTCGCTCGGTCGTGATGACGCGCGAGCCGGGCGGCACGCCGCTTGGCGAACAGATCCGCGAAATCGTCCTGCATCAGAAGATGGATCTCGAAACCGAGGCATTGCTGATGTTCGCGCTGCGCCGCCAGCATCTGGCCGAGGTGATCGAGCCGGCGCTGGCGCGCGGCGACTGGGTGCTGTCCGACCGCTTCACGGACGCGACCTTTGCCTACCAGGGCGGCGGCCGCGGCCTGCCGCGCGACAAGCTGGAAACGCTGGAGCGCTGGGTGCAGGGCGGTTTTCAGCCGGACCTGACGGTGCTGTTCGATCTGACGCCGGAGGTCGCAAGCGAACGGCGCAGCGCCGCGCGCGATCCGGATCGGTTCGAAAGCGAGTCGGAGGCATTTTTCAACCGCACCCGTGCCGAATATCTGCGCCGCGCGGAAGAAGCGCCGTACCGGTTCGCTATCATTGACTCTTCGCAGACCATCGTGCGAATTCAGAAGAAACTTGAAGAATTGATCGCAGTTCTTTGATTTTAAAAGAATATAATCCTGAGTTATGACGGTTGACAAAGTTCGCGTGATGCCTCATGAAACGTCGTCAACCGATTGATTTAAAAGAGAAGCGATGATTTATCCGTGGCAAGCCGATGACTGGAACCGCCTGCAGCAGTTGCGTGGACACTGGCCGCATGCCTTGCTGCTGCATGGCCAGGCGGGGATCGGCAAGCTGCGCTTCGCGCAGCACCTCGCGCAGGGGCTTTTGTGCGAAGCCCAGCAGGCCAACGGTGAGCCGTGCGGCGCCTGCGTCGCCTGCAACTGGTTCACACAGGGCAATCATCCTGACTATCGGATCATCGTGCCCGAAGCGCTGGCCGCCGAAGCCGGACTCGCCAGCGCCGCGGACGAAAAAGCCGAAAAGGCCGACGGCGACGAAGGCAAGAAGACGCGCGCGCCCAGCAAGGAGATCAAGATCGAGCAGATTCGTGGCTTGCTCGATTTCGTCGGCGTTGGGTCGCATCGTGGCGGTGCGCGCGTGGTTGTGCTGTATCCGGCCGAGGGGCTGAACATCGCCGCGGCCAACGCGCTCCTGAAAACGCTCGAAGAACCGCCGGCCGGCGTGGTGTTTTTGATGGTGTCGGCGCGCGTCGACCGCCTGCTGCCCACCATCATCAGCCGTTGCCGCCAATGGCCGATGACGATGCCCGCGCCGGAAGTCGCCACGAAGTGGCTCGCCGCGCAAGGCGTCGCCGAAGCGCCCGCGCTGCTCGCCGAAGCCGGCGGCGCGCCGCTCACGGCCCTCGCACTGGCGAGCGACGAGAACCGCACGCTGCGCGACTGGACCCTGAAGCAACTGGCCGCCGGCGCTGATTGCGACGCCTTCGCCTGCGGCGAGGCGCTGCAGAAGCTGCCGGTACCGCTCGTGCTCGGCTGGCTGCAACGCTGGATGTACGATTTGCTGGCACAGCGCACAGCCGGCGCGCCGCGTTATTTCCCTCAGGCGTCGACGGCGTTGTCGCGGTGTGCGTCGCAAGCTGACGCCAGCGCGTTCGCGCGCTTTATGCGCACCGTGACGCGCCAGCGCGCTGTCGAGAACCATCCGCTGAACGCGCGGCTGGTGTTCGAAGAACTGTTTATCGGCTACCGCGAGCTGTTTGCGTAAATCAACTTTGATGGCCGACGGTGTGTGCAAGGCTGGCGTGCCTTAACCCGCCACGCTGATCCATGCATCCGTCCGCCGATTCGCCTTCCATCTCACGTCAAAGCACCATGAGCCTTTCCTACCGCGATGCCACCTTCGACGATCTGCCCGCGATCGTCGCCATCTACAACTCAACCGTGCCGTCGCGGCAAGTCACCGCCGATCTCGAGCCGGTGAGCGTCGAAAGCCGTCTGGCGTGGTTTCATGCGCACGGGCCGCACAAGCGTCCGCTGTGGGTGGTGGAAGATCCGCAGCAGTCCGGCCGCGTGATCGCGTGGCTGAGTTTCTCGGATTTCTACGGCCGCCCGGCTTATCTGCGCACCGCCGAAGTCAGCATCTATCTGGACGAAAGCGCGCGTGGCAAGGGTCTCGGCAAGCAACTACTGGCAGCCTCGCTGGCAGTGGCGCCGACGCTCGGCATCGACACCGTGCTGGGCTTTATCTTTGGCCACAATGACGCGAGCCTGCGCCTGTTTCGCAGCTTCGGTTTCGACACGTGGGGGTCGCTGCCGCGGGTCGCGGTGCTGGACGGCGTGGAGCGCGATCTGGTGATTCTCGGCAAGCGGCTCGAGCCGGCCGCGGCCTGACCGATAACCAGATTCACACCCAGCTACTTATCAGCAGGACATCATCATGTTTGTCGATTCGCACTGCCATATCAACTTCGAAGGACTCGCCGACCGCCTGCCGCAGGTGCTCGAGAACATGCGCAGCCATTCGGTCACGCATGCGCTGTGCGTATCGGTCGATCTGGAGACGTTGCCGTCCGTGCTGGCGATCGCCAACCAGTACGAGAACGTGTATGCGTCGGTTGGAGTGCATCCGGATCACGAGGACATGCGCGAGCCGAGTCTCGCCGAACTGATTGAGTTGGCCGAACATCCGAAGGTGGTCGCGATCGGTGAGACCGGTCTCGACTACTACCGTCTGGAAGGCCGCACGATCGCCGATATGGAATGGCAGCGCGAGCGCTTTCGCACCCATATCCGCGCGGCGCACGCCACGAAGAAGCCGCTGATCATCCACACCCGGTCGTCGGCGGAAGACACGCTGCGCATCATGGCCGAGGAGCGCGCGAGCGAGCCGGGCGGCGTGATGCATTGCTTCACCGAACCGTGGGCGGTCGCCGAGCAGGCGTTGGCGCAGAATTTTTACATATCGCTGTCGGGCATCGTCACCTTCAAGAGCGCGACCGACGTGCAGGACGTTGCGCGCCGCGTGCCGCTCGAGCGTTTGCTGATCGAAACCGACTCGCCGTACCTCGCGCCCGTGCCGTATCGCGGCAAGCCTAATGAACCTGCGTACGTAAGTTATGTCGGACGCTTCATCGCGCAACAGCGCGAGATGCCGGATACGGCACTGGCCGCCGCGACGACACAAAACTTCTTCCGGCTCTTCAAGATTCCCGCGCCGGCTGGTGTGTGATCGGTAAAGCCAATAAATATCAAATGGATAGGGACGTTTCCTAAAGTAAAACATGACAAATTATTCGACTTCGACGGCGGCGATTCAAGAGACTTCAGCGGCGCAAATTGCCCTCGGTTCGGCACGCCGCAGCGTGTCGCGCCTCGCGCTGGCCGCCACGTTTGCCTGCGCCGCGCTGACTTCGCTGGTCGCTTCGCCGGTTCCGGCCGCGCCGATCGACTCGCTCATCAAGTCGGTGAAATTCGACGACGTCGACGGTGTCAACAAGCTGCTCGCCAAGGGCATGGACCCGAACAGTGTCGACAACCAGGGCATCCCGCTGTTGGTGATCGCCGCGCGCGAGAAGTCGGACAAGGTGGGGGCGGCGCTGATTGCCAATCCGAAAACCGACATCGAGATCCAGGATAAAGCCGGCGAGAACGCGATGATGATGGCCGCGCTGGGCGGCGACCTCGACTTCGTCAACCTGCTGATCGCGAAGGACGCCGAAGTCAACAAGAAGGGCTGGGCGCCGCTGCACTATGCGGCTGCGAACGGCCACGACGATATCGTCAAGGTGCTGCTCGACCATTCGGCCTACGTCGACGCCGGCTCGCCGAACGGCACCACGCCGCTGATGATGGCCGCGCGCGGCGGTCACGTGTCGACGGTGAAGCTCCTGCTCGATAACGGCGCGGACCTCACGGTGAAGAACCAGATCGGCCTGACTGCGCTGGATTTCGCGAAGACCTACAAGGAACCGGACGTGGTCGAAGGCCTCACTGCGCGCCTGCAGCAGATGCAACAGAAGTGAAGTGCGCGAAAAGCCGGAGAACCGGCCACCGGGGCGCCAGCTTCACGGACACCGGCTGTCGGTTCCCTGGGCCACAAATTTGCCTGAAGATAGCACCCGTTGGCATGCCTGCCGCTTCGCAAAACAGTGCAGAATGACGACTTGGCGCGTTGCGAGGCGCGCCGGTTCGATGCGGCGCTAGACCGCCTGATAAACGACCCTGGAAAGGAACACCATGCTGCGGGCTTTGATTTTCGCCAGCGCGCTTGCCGTACCGTTATCGGCAGCCGCGTTTACGGGAGGCGACCTCAACAAGCTGTGCACGAAAACCGATGTGGCATCGCGTAGTGCGTGTGCCGCGTATATCGAAGGCGCCGCCGACGGCATCTTCAACACGATCGACGCGATCGGCGGCACCACCGGGCCGCGCGTCGGCCAGTACTACTGCCTGCCGCCGGACGCGCGCTCGGCGCAACTCACCGACGCGGTACGCAAGTACATCGCCGAGAATCCGATCGTCGCGGGATATAACGCCAGCACGGCGATCTCGCTCGGGCTCGGCAAGGCATTTCCTTGCAAGAGCGGTAGCTGATTTGAATTTGATGTGAGTCGCGGCTGACGTTTGCGCCGCGTGCCCGAATCGGGCACGTCGGGCGTTTCAGCCTGCTTGAGCCTTGAGGCGTGTTTCTGGCCGGCTTAAACCCGGCCGCCCGCTTTCACAGGCCGCCGGCTTAAGCACCTATCCCCGGTCCTGGCGGACGAACGCCTAAGATGTCTACAGGCATGCCGCGCCGGAAGCCTCAAATCTGGACGGCGCGCGCCGCTGTTTCAGCGCTCGTCAGCGTCAGTGTCATCAGCGTGGCGTGGCCTTCGTGCTCATGCCCGCTCCCTCGGCATTTTGCCGCCTGTTCGGCCAATGGCCTCGCCCGCGTAGTGCCCGCTCCACGCGATGCCACGGTTGCGCGCCGACGTGTCGGCCGAACTCGAAACCGGCAAGGGCGAACCGCCCGACTGGGTGCCGCGCAGCACGCAGACGCCCGCCGGCAGCACCGCCGCGCACACCGAGGCCGATCCCGTGGCAAGCTGCGCCGGTCGTCATCAGGCGGGCGATCCGTTGCAGCAGGTGAAGGAAAAGGTGTAGCGCCGCATGCAGCGCAGATGAGTGCAACTGATCGGACACCCAGGCGGTCGAATCGTCCATCTGACTCACGAACCTGGCGCGGCATCGCGCGTTTTGCAGCCGCTTGACGTCATCGAAGTGTTGCAGCGCTCGAGGCGTCACCAGCCCCTGAAGTGCGAACGCCGTGCCGTGCGAACAAAGGAGGACTACCAACATGGGCCGACTGATCGTCGTGTCGAATCGCGTCGCAACGCCGACGGAAACCAAAGGGTCGGCAGGCGGCCTCGCGGTCGGCGTGTTCGGCGCGCTGAAGGACGCGGGCGGCGTATGGTTCGGCTGGAGCGGCGACGTGGTGAGCGAGACCGTCGCCAACGCCGGTCCGACGCTGGAGCAGGACGGCGCGGTGACCTTCGCGACCGTCGGCCTCACGCGCAAGGATTACGATCAGTATTACCGCGGTTTCTCGAACGCGACGCTCTGGCCCGTGTTCCACTACCGTAACGACCTTGCACGCTACGAGCGCGACGAGTATGCCGGCTACCGCCGCGTCAACGCATGGCTTGCGCACAAGCTGATCAAGCTGCTCGAACCCGACGATGTGATCTGGATTCACGACTACCATCTGATCCCGTTCGCCGAAGCGCTGCGCTCCGAGGGCATCACGAACCGCATCGGCTTCTTCCTGCATATTCCGTTTCCCGCGCCGCAGATTCTGCTCAACATTCCGCCGCACGAAGAGTTGGTGAAATCGCTGTCGTGCTACGACCTGCTGGGCTTCCAGACCGCAACCGATGAACTCGCTTTCCACGACTACGTGACGCGCCACGCGCGCGGCACCGTGAGCGGAGGCAACCATGTGGAAGCCTTCGGCCGCAAGCTGCGCACGGGCGTCTATCGGATCGGCGTGTTCCCCGATGAAATCGCCGAACAGGCCGAGCGCTACGAAAGCCGCCAGCACGTGCTCGACCTGAAGCAGAGTCTGGAGGGCCGCAAGCTGATCATGAGCGTCGACCGGCTCGATTATTCGAAGGGACTCGTTGAACGTTTTCGCGCCTTCGAGCAACTGCTGGAACGCTCACCCGAATGGCGCGGCAACGTGACGCTCGTGCAGATCGCGCCGCCGACCCGTTCGGACGTCGCCACCTATCAGAAGATCCGCCAGGATCTCGAATACGAAGCAGGGCGCATCAACGGCCGTTATTCGGGCCTCGATTACACGCCGATCCGCTACCTGAATCAGCAGTACGACCGCTGGAAACTGATGTCGCTGTTTCGTGAGTCGCAGATCGGCTTTGTCACACCGTTGCACGACGGCATGAATCTGGTCGCGAAGGAATACGTCGCCGCGCAGAATCCGGACGATCCGGGCGTGCTGGTGCTGTCGATTTTCGCCGGTGCGGCGGCGGAGTTGACTGGCGCGCTGCTGGTCAATCCGCACGATGCGATCGGCATGTGCGAGGCCTTGCAGCGCGCGTTGCAAATGCCGCTCGATGCACGCCAGCGGCGTCACGAGATCAATATGGCGGCGCTGCGCAAGAACGATCTCGGCGTGTGGCGCGATAGCTTCCTGAACGATTTGCGCAGTGTGCCCGTGCAGACGCCGGGCAAGGGCGGTGGACATAAATGATGGTGCGTTTGAACAGAATGGTTTTACTGAGCGCCCGGCAGCGCGCGTTTGATCGAAAGGTGTCCGCATGCTGAGGACGTTGGCCATCGCGGGGTATCGGTCGCTGCGCGAGTTGATCGTGCCGCTCGGGCAGTTGAATGTCATCACAGGCGCGAATGGCAGCGGCAAATCGAGCGTGTATCGCTCGTTGCGTTTGCTGGCCGAGACGGCGCGCGGCGGGGTGATTACATCGCTTGCGCGTGAGGGTGGTTTGCAATCCACGTTGTGGGCTGGGCCTGAACGTTTCTCGCGCGCGGTACTGGCCGGAGAATTGCCAGTCGAGGGCACGCGCCGGAAAGAGCCGGTGAGTCTGCGGCTTGGATTTTCCGGCGATGAGTTCGGTTATGCGATCGATCTCGGGTTGCCGCCGCTCGACAGGGCCACCCGCTTCCCGCTCGACCCCACCATCAAACGCGAGTGCATCTGGAGCGGGCCGGTGCTGCGGCCGTCGGCCTTGCTGGTCGACCGGCACGGCGCAGCGCTGCGTACGCGTGACGAGCAGGGCGAGTGGCAAACCATCCCTCAACCCGTCGCGAGTTTCGACAGCATGATGACGGAGTTCTCCGACCCACGGACCGCTCCCGAGATGATCACAGTGCGCGAGCAGATTCGTTCGTGGCGCTTTTACGACCACTTCCGCACCGATGCAGAAGCCGCCGTGCGTCTGCCGCAGATTGGCACGCATACCCCGGTGCTCTCGAACGACGGTGCGGACCTCGCCGCGGCCTTGCAAACCATTCGCGAGATCGGTGACCCGGTTGCGCTCGATGCCGCCATCGACGACGCCTTTCCCGGTTCGCGCCTCGACGTCGTCTCGCAGGACGGCCGCTTCGAAGTATCGATGCAGCAACACGGCCTGCTGCGGCCGCTGAAGGGCGCGGAGCTGTCGGACGGCACCTTGCGATATCTGTTGCTGGTGGCCGCGTTGCTCACGCCGCGTCCGCCGGCGTTGCTGGTGCTGAACGAACCGGAGACGAGCTTGCACCCGGACCTGCTGCCGGCGCTGGCGCGCCTGATCGCGCGGGCTTCCGCGCATTCCCAGGTGCTGGTGGTGTCGCACGCGGCGCGGTTGATCGCGGCGCTCGAACGAGAGGACGGCAGCCAGTCGATCGTGCTCGAGAAGCACTTTGGCGCCACGCGCATCACCGATGCGGACGATCGCGACCTGCCGCCGTGGAAATGGCCGGCGCGATAACCGTGGCCACGTGATCTGGTTGAGGGCAATCGGCAGGCGAGGTACCCAGGCTACGTACCTAAGCTACATACCTGAGCGGATAATAGGCGCGCCATCGGATGTAAGTCGAATGTAACAGCGCACAGGAATTGCAAGGCCAAGGGTTTTTTTGTTCCGCCCTGGTGAATAATGGTGTGATGCGGATGGTGCAGGCGGACGCCCGGCGTTCACTGCATTGATGGAGAAGGACCGGCGCTGTCATAAACAGCGCCGCTGACGTGCACCGCCATCGGCGCGAGCCGTCAGTTCACGGAGACAAAATATGAAGATTGCGCAGATCGCCCCTTTGACCGAATCGGTGCCGCCGAAGCTATACGGCGGCACGGAGCGCGTCGTGTCCTACATCACCGAGGCGCTGGTCGATCTCGGCCATGACGTGACGCTGTTCGCGAGCGGCGACTCCGTCACGAGTGCAAAGCTCGAACCCGTCTGGCCGCGTGCGCTGCGTCTGGACCCGGGTATCCGCGACCGCATCGCGCCCCACATGCTGTTGATGGAACTGGTGCGCCGCCAGGCCGAAAACTTCGACGTGCTGCATTTTCACCTCGACTATTACTCGTTTTCGGTCTTCAAGCGCCAGGAGACACCCTTCGTCACGACGATGCACGGCCGCCTCGATTTACCCGAGCAACAGCCGGTGTTCGACACCTTCAACACCGCGCCCGTGATCTCGATTTCGAATTCGCAGCGCCATCCGTTGCCGCAGGCCAAGTGGCTCACCACCGTCTATCACGGTCTGCCGGAGCAGCTCTACACGCCGCAACCGGTCGAGCAGAAGTACCTCGCGTTTCTTGGCCGTATCTCGCCGGAAAAGCGCGTCGATACCGCGATCCGGATTGCCGGACGCTGCGGCATGCAGATTCGCATTGCCGCGAAAGTGGACGCTGCCGATCGCGAATACTTCGAACGCGAAATCCGGCCGTTGCTGGACTTGCCGTATGTCGAGTTCATCGGCGAGATCGCGGATAACCAGAAGGCGGAGTTTCTATCCGGCGCGCATGCGCTGCTCTTCCCGATTGACTGGCCGGAGCCGTTCGGCCTCGTGATGATCGAAGCGATGGCGTGCGGCACGCCGGTGATTGCGTTTAACCGCGGCTCGGTACCGGAAGTGCTCGACGACGGCGTGACAGGCTTCATTGTCGAAGACGAGATCGGCGCGGTGGCGGCGGTCAATCGCCTGCACAAGATGCCGCGGGCGGGCGTGCGGCAACGCTTCGAAGAGCGCTTCACGTCGCACCGGATGGCGCAACAGTATGTGGATGCGTATCAGTCGGTGATTCGCGCGCAGAAGCGTTCGCGCTTCAAGGTGATCGATACGTCGGGGAGTTGAGCGGCGTAAAACCGGCCCACACGGCGGCATGAAAAAGAACGGCGATGTGCACTACGCATCGCCGTTTTTTATTACCGCTGTGCCTGGGGCCGGTAACCGGATCACGCGGGATCACACGGGATCGCGCGGGGCCGCGAGCCTAGATCTTCAGGCGCGTTACCTTGGTGCCCTGCAGCGAGACATCGGCCATCAGGCCGGCATTGGTCAAAATGAATACTTCGACCGGGGCAGTCGCCGTGGTCGTGTCGATCGCGCCGTTGGCGCCCATCTTCACCAATGCGACGGAGGCGTCGCCGCCCGCCGACCAGCCATCGGCATTGCGGAATGTGTCGAGCGAATCCTGCGTCATGAACAGGAAGATGATGGCCTTCGATTGCGCGCCCGCCTGCAGACCGAGCGAGCCGGAAACCGTGCTGTAGTAGCCGACCGTGCCGCCGCCTACGCGCAGCGCACCTTCGCCATACTGGCCGCCAACGATGAAGCCTGCTTGCAGTACCGACGGGAACACCAGTACGCCGCGCGCCTTGGAGACGAGTTCGCGCGAACCCTTCACGGTTGTGAACAGGCGCGACATGGTGCCGTCGACGCTGGCGTCGATCGACTGGCGTTTGGAGGCATCAGTGGAGGGTGTGCTGGGGTTGCCGCTGTTAGTCGTGCAACCAGCGAGTGCAAGGCCTCCGAAAGCGAGCGCAGCGGTAGTCTTCAGCATGAAGTTTCGTCTTTGCATCGTTTTTCTCCATCATGGTTCCTGGGCACAACCTCATATGGTGTTGCCGGGTTGCCTTTAAGTTATATCACACGCAAGCGTAGACGGCGTACTTCGTGGTTCGGCGAAAAGCCTTGTGGGGCGGGGGTTTGCGACCCGTCGCAAGGCGCGCTGCTGTAATTCTGACCGGTGGCGGGAGGGCGTTGAAAGACGCTCGGACAGCGCCTTCGAATGGGCTTCTGACGGATCGAACCGCGCAGGGACCGGCTCATCGGCGCTCGGGTCGAAACCGTATGGAGGACCGGTTTTTACCGATTTTTCGCGTTCACGATTCGCATTGAAATCGAATTGAAAGTGTTGCCTCGATGCTGCATCCGCGTCCTCACCCATGGTTTGCCGGACTTTTGACCGGCGGGCGCCGCAGCACGCGGCGAATCATGCCGATCAATACGCCAATCAGGAACAGCGTGACGGCCGGGACGATCCAGTAGCCGACGAACGCATGCCAGAGGTAACCCATAAGCGTGGAGCGGCGCACGCTGTATTCGTTGCGGGCGTCCTGCTGGCGCGGTGCATTGGCCGCCAGCACATCGGCCGGGCAGCCGGCGGCTTGCGCCTCGTCGGGCTTGCCGCGGCAGCGCGCGGGCGCGCCGGCGGCGCGTTGTGCGTCGGTGAAATTCCAGGTGGTCAGCGCACGGTCGAGGTCGACGGCGTTATACGCCATTTCCTCCCGGATCTCGCTGACTGCAACGATCGCCACGGGCACGGCCCAGAATATGATGACGACAAGCCACCGCCTTAACCAGCGGTTTTTATGCTTCGATACCATCCTTGCCTCCGATCGATGCTCTGCAGCACCAACGACAAGATGGCGGCCCGTCTAATGTTGTGTATGGGGGTGGGCCGTCTCCGCAGCCATCATAGAAGAAAAACGGCGCGTTCGCGCGGATGGACTGCGAAGGGATAGGTCGCGCGAGGGCGGCTGCCGGGAGATAAGCGGAGACGGAGAGTGGAAGTCAGGACAGAAGGAAGACAGCGGCCGCGCCGTAAAATGGCGCGGCCCTGTTCGAGCAATACGCGGCCAGACGCGCGGCGCGTGGGCCGCGCCGATTGCCTCGTGTTTAGTTCGCCGGCGCGGACGACAGGCAGGTCTTCATGAAGGCCTTACGGTCGTCGCCTTTCTTGCCGGCGGCTTGCGTGTTACACGCCTTCATCTTGTCCTGCTGGCTCATCGGCGCGGCGGCGGCCGGCTTGGCGGACAGGCAGGTCTTCATGAAGGCCTTGCGATCGTCGCCTTTCTTGTCGCCAGCCTGCTTGTTGCAGTCGGCCATTTTCGTTTGCTGGCTGTTCTGCGCGAACACCGGCGAAACGAGGACAGTACCCAGCACCAGCGCAGCGATAGCGGATTGGATTTTCATGTGACACTCCATCGGTGGTGAAAACGTTTTTGGTCGTTCATGCGCGTGGGCGTCAACGGCGTCCAGGACCCCTCGGCACGTCGATTATGGCAAATGCTGTCTGCCAGAACGGACGGAATGGCATTCCGGTTGACAGGCGAGCACGCTGGTTTTCCCCTACGCAGCGGGGTTGGCGGCCCCCGGGGGGATAAAACGATCGAATCGCAGCAGTGCAAAAATATGTTATGCAATCCGGATTAATTGGCGAGGCGTATGCAAATGAATTAGGCCGGCGTCATTCCATATGGACGATCAAATTCTAAACATCCAATTTGCATTGCTGCAGGTGCAAATGAATAGGAAATCGGCAGAAAATCCCGTTGAAGATCATAGGGGTAGTCTTGACTGGAATTCCTGCGCCGATGCGCCGCCCGTCGTCTCAGTCACGCAAGCCAAAGGAGGCTCGCCATGCACTACCTGTTGATGTATGACCTCGTGCCGGACTACCTCGAGAGGCGTGGCGCGTATCGCGACGCCCATCTGGCTCTCGCCCGGGCGGCAGCGGAGCGCGGTAAATTGCAACTGGCCGGAGCCTTGACCGAGCCTGTGGACACTGCCGTGCTGCTCTTCAAAGGCGACTCTCCCGAAGCCGCCGAAGCCTTTGCCAGAGCCGATCCGTACGTGCTCGCAGGGCTCGTAACGCGCTGGCGCGTCCGCCCATGGATGACCGTGGTGGGTGAGGGCGCGGCGAACCCCGTGCGCTAGAAGCTAGCGCGAACAGCCGCGCTCGCACGGCGTCGAGAGGAATGCGAACAGCATGAAGAAGCGCTGTGTTCGCTTCGACGACAATCGCGTCCCGATGTCACTCAGGTGCTGTCAAAACGCTGCGCCGAGACATTCCGCAGCCGGGCGGAAATACCTTCAAAATGCATCGAAATGCGTTGTGACTCAAATGCCGATTTCGTAAATGCAATTCGCCGTCGTTGCCGCGCCATTGTGCTGTGCAATAACGCCTTTCGGCGCCGGAACCGACGGTGGTTCTGTTACGGCAATACGAAAAATGACGCAGCAAAAAGGACAAGATTGTTTCCATCCGTAACACTTGTCTCAACGATATTCACGCAAACCCTGGTGATGGTATGCTTCGTGCACAAATTCTCCCATGCACGAGTGAGACCACGTTTTGTGCTTCGCAATAGGGACAAACCGCACTAACCCAGTGCGCCATTGACCCCCAAACAGAACGTACAAAACATATTTGTGCAACCGCGGGCTGCACACGGATCGTGAAAATTGAATCCGTGGCCGCCCAAAGCCGCGGCCCGGCCAGGCTGCGTGGAGAAAACCCAATGTTTTTCGATGAGCTAAGCAATGACGAATGGGCGCTGCTGGCAGCGCTTGTCTCTGATGAGCCGGCCGTCCGTCTGAACCGACGCGGTCGGCCCCGCGCCGAACCGCGCATCGTGGCGAATGCCGTTCTGTGGATTCTGACAACTGGCGAACCCTGGTCGAAATTGCCGGGCCGCTATCCGTCGGGTCCTACATGCCGGCGCCGTTTTGAAGAATGGCAGTTGAACGGCACCCTCCTCGAGATGGTTCGGCTGTTGTCGCAAACCGGGCGTACCTTCGCGTACGTCCCGCAACCGGCGCCGCCTGTCGCGGCCAAACCGGCTGTACCTGTAGCCGAAACCCCCAGCGTGCGCGACGAAGGTCTGCGCGGTGTGTCGTGGAAGAGCCCCGAATCGTGGCAGGCGCCCGGCGTATCGAGCAGCCCGAGCAACTGGCGTTCGGCGGATCCGTTCGCCGATATCACGCGCCAGTTGTCCGGAATGACGACGGGTATGACAAACGCGCCGCCGGTGTCGCGTACGCGTTCGGCCCCCTCGGCACCTGCACCTGCATCACCCGCGGCACGGCCTGCCATGCGCGCTGGTCTGCAAGGCATGGAGGAAGCGCGGGCGGTGGACACGGCAATGCACGGTCTGGATTCGGCTATCGCGTCGGCACGCCGCACGCAACAGCTTGAAGATCAGCAGCGCAGCTCGCTGTCGATGAGCCTCGCGCCACGCGGCACGCAAGTCGCCGACCGGCGCGGCTATGTGATCTACGTGGCGGCGGAGCAGGTGCCCAACGCCATGTATCGCGCGTGGGCGGAGATCATGAAGGACGGCAAACGCGTCGAGCGTTCCGGCCTCGTCGGTCCGCGCTTTGCCGAGGCCGACGCGGCGGAGCAATACGCGCTCGAATGGGCGCGGCAGTGGATCGACCGTGAATGCCGTACGCAGGCTGCAGCCGAGGCCGCACCTGCAGTTAATGCCACGGCGGCGGCTGCGGCAGTGGCGCGTCCGTTGCCGGCCATGCGTCATGTGCCGGAGCCGGTCGCTGTGAATCACGGTGGGCCTTTGCACGGTCCGCTCAATGCATTCCGCGGACCGCTGCGCCGTTATCCCAGCGAACCGGCCGCACCCGCAACCGAAAGCAGTGCGTCAGATCGTTATCCGTCGTATCCAGAACTCATCTCCCATGCGGGGTGAGCGCGGCGGTTAGCAGTACAGCAATACCCCGCGGCCGTCAGGAGCAACAGCCGCAGGTTCCCGCTTCATTCGTTGTGAATCATTGACGTCCATACGTGTCGTCGAAACGCACGATATCGTCTTCGCCGAGATACGAGCCCGACTGCACCTCGATCATTTCGAGCGGCATCTTGCCCGGGTTCTCGAGACGGTGGGTGACGCCCAGCGGAATATAAGCCGATTCGTTTTCGGAGACGATAAAGCGCTCTTCACCCCGCGTGACGAGTGCGGTGCCGCGCACGACGATCCAGTGTTCCGCGCGGTGATGATGCATTTGCAGAGAGAGTCGCGCACCCGGTTTCACGACGATGCGCTTGACCTGGAAGCGCTCGCCGGTGTCGACGGAATCGTAGTTGCCCCACGGGCGATGCACCTTGCGATGGTTGGTCGCTTCCAGTCCGCCATCGTTGCGAATCCGTCCGACGATCTTCTTGACGTCCTGCACGCGTGATTTGTCCGCGACCAGAATCGCATCCGCCGTTTCGACCACCACGAGATCCTGCGTGCCGACGCAGGCGATCAGGCGTCCTTCCGAATGCGCGAAGGTCGAGCTTGCCCCTTCGAACATCACGTGGCCGCGCCCCACGTTCCGATCGGCGTCTTTCTCCGAAATGTCCCAGATCGCGTCCCACGAACCCACGTCCGACCAGCCCGCTTGCAGCGGCACAACCACGCCGGATGCAGCGGTCTGATCGTTGCCCAGTTGCTCCATGACCGCGTAGTCGATCGAATTCGACGGCGAGGCGCTGAACGCGTCGCGTTGCAGACGGAAGAAATCGCCGTCCGCTTTGCCGCCTGCGAAGGCCGCGTCGCAGGCTTCGTAAATCGCCGGCTGGAAGTGGCGGATCGCCTTCAGCCAGGTCGAGGCGCGCATGATGAAAATGCCGCTGTTCCACCAGTATTCCTGCGATTCGATATACCGCTGCGCCAGTTCCAGATGCGGTTTTTCGACGAAGCGATCCAGCTTGTGCGCGCCGACCTTGCCAGCCGCATCGGTGTCCGTTGCGCGAGCGTCATTAGGCGTGCCAAGCGCCGCGCCAATGCGAATGTAGCCATAACCCGTTTCCGCACGCGTCGGTACGATGCCCATCGTCACGATATGGCCGGCTGCCGCATGCTGCACGCCGGCCGCCACCGCTGCATGAAAACCGGCGCTGTCGGTCACCGCGTGATCGGCGGGCATCACGACCATGATGCCGTCCTCGTCCTGCGCGGCGATCGAAAGGGCAGCCACCGTCAGCGCCGGCGCCGTATCGCGCCCAGCGGGCTCGAGAATCAGCCGGGTCGGCTTGCCGCTCGTACGCAACTGCTCGGCCGTGGTGAAGCGCTGTTCTTCGTTGGCCACCACGACGAGTTGCTCCGCAAGCGGATGACCCGTTTCGAGCCCGTCGAGCCGGCGCGTGGTCGACTGCAGCAGCGAGTCGTCGCCGAGCAGGCCAATCAGTTGTTTCGGATGCTGCTCGCGCGACATCGGCCACAACCGTGTACCGGAGCCGCCCGCCAGAATCACGGGATGAACTTTGAGCTTGACGTTCAGGTGCATAGCTTGCGTGGACCGGGTGTCGGCGGGTGTGGCCGTAACCGGAGCTGTCATGATGGACTCCTCGAGGCTGGGTGAATGCGTCGAGTTTTATCACGAAGTAAAGAATCAATAAAAGCGCGTTAAATGGAAACTATATAAAACGTCTAATAAAATTAGCTGCTTCGTGAAGGAAAAATGTCCGAATAATTTTTAAAAAAGAAAAATTACCCGAAAAAAATCGCGGACCATTTTTTTATCCGGCGGAATGACGCAGAATGGGGACGAAAGGCGCGGCGTAAGCTTCGTAGGAAAACGGACAGCTTGGCTCAGATCCGCCTCCAGAACGGCGATAAACGGGTCTCTCAAACGCCAATTCGGTAACAATTGCCGCACAAAATTCGGAAAAAATGCTGAAAATTTGACCGATACATTTTGAGATATTTTGCTGTCTTGCAGTCCGAATTTTAATACCGCTTTATCTATACCTGTACAAGGGTATTCACTCATTTCGACACCTGTTTTCCGGATCGTCCGTTCAGGAATTTTTTTAATCCGGAAAGCGGCAGGGCAATTAACACCGGTTCAATCAGTTTCGCGCCGCGCATCGATCTGCAGGCGCGAATACCGGCGTTGCGTTCCCGGTGGCAGGACGTGATGAGTGTGACGGGAATTCAACCAACCAACGGATGGCACTTGACTGACGAACTGAGGGGCAGCGCATGCTGAGCGTTCTATCGAGAATCATCGACATCGCCATGGTCGCGCTCGGCGCGGCTATCGCGACGGCCGTGCACAGCGGGAAATTGGCGTGGCTGGACGACGTCCAAAGTGTGTCGCTCGCGTTCGACTGCCTGCTCGTGGTGGTGTTCTTTCCTGCGCTGGGGATCTATCAGTCGTGGCGCGGCAAGCCGCTGTACGACCTGCTGTGCCGCGTTGCGGGCGGCTGGGTGATGGTGGAGATCACCGGCATCCTGATCAGCTTCAGCCTGCACCGTTCGGACAGCCTGTCGCGTCTGTGGCTCCTTTACTGGGCGATCGCCACGATCGTGCTGCTGATCGTCACCAAGGTGATCGTCTATTCGATCCTGCGCGGACTGCGCCGCGAAGGCTTCAATCAGCGCGCGGTGGCGATCGTCGGCGGCGCGCCGTATGGGCGCTTCCTGATCGAACAGATGCGCAGCCGTCCGGAAGCGGGCTTTAGCCCCGTCGTGGTGTTCGACGAGGAGGGCACGATCAACCCGTATGAAGATCCGGATGCGAGCGACGCGATCGAAGGCGTGCCGGTCGAGCGCGATTACTCGCGGATGCTTCAACTGGTGCGTCAGCGTGCGATTCGCGAACTGTGGCTCGCACTGCCGATCTCGAAGGAGAAGGCGATCCATCGCTTCGTGATGGACCTGAAGAACGACTTCGTGAACATCCGCTTCATTCCGGACGTTCGCAGCCTCACGCTCTTCAATCAGCCGATGGTGGATCTGCTCGGGGTGCCGGCGATCAACCTGGCCGCCTCGCCGATCACCGATCTGCGCGTGCTGCCCAAGCGCATCTTCGACCGGCTGTTCGCGCTGGCGGCATTGACCGCGCTGTCGCCGGTGATGCTGGTGATCGCGGTGATGGTGAAGGTGAGCTCGCCAGGCCCGGTGTTCTTCCGCCAGAAGCGCAAGGGCATCGACGGCAACCAGTTCGAGATCTACAAGTTTCGCTCGATGAAGATGCACAAGGAAGAGGCCGGCAAGATCACCCAGGCGACCCGGCGCGATCCGCGTATCACCGCGGTCGGCGCGTTCCTGCGGCGCACCAGCCTCGATGAATTGCCGCAATTCATCAACGTGTTGCGCGGCGAGATGTCGGTCGTGGGTCCGCGTCCGCACGCGCTCGAACACGACGATATCTACAAGGATCTGGTGAAGGGCTACATGCACCGTTACCGGATCAAACCGGGCATCACCGGGTGGGCGCAGATCAACGGCTATCGCGGCGAGACCGATCGCATCGAAAAGATGATGGGCCGCGTCAAGCTCGATCTGTACTACATGCAGCACTGGACCTTCTGGCTCGACATCAAGATCGTCGTGCTGACGCTGTGGAAGGGTTTTGTGGGCAGCAACGCATATTGAGGCGCAGCCGCGCAACGCGCGGCCGTTCTCCTGAATCAACTCCATTTTCCGAGGTGTAATACATGAACCTGACGATCATCGGTAGTGGCTACGTAGGCCTCGTGACGGGCGCATGTCTCGCCGACATCGGCCACGACGTGTTCTGTCTCGACGTCGATCAGCGCAAGATCGACGTGCTCAACAACGGCGGCGTGCCGATCCATGAACCGGGTCTGCAGGAAATCATCGCGCGCAATCGCAAGGCAGGCCGCCTGAAGTTCTCGACCGACATCGAGGCCGCGGTCGCGCACGGCGACATCCAGTTCATCGCGGTGGGCACGCCCTCCGACGAAGACGGTTCCGCGGATCTGCAATACGTGCTCGCCGCCGCGCGCAATATCGGCCGCCATATGACGGGCTTCAAGGTGATCGTCGACAAATCGACGGTGCCGGTCGGTACGGCTTCGCGCGTGCGCGACGTGATCGCCGAGGAACTGGCCGCGCGCAACGCGAGCCACATGTTCTCCGTGGTGTCGAATCCGGAGTTCCTGAAAGAAGGCGCGGCCGTGGAAGACTTCACGCGCCCCGACCGCATCGTGCTCGGCTGCGATGAAGACGTGCCCGGCGAAAAAGCGCGCGAGCTGATGAAGCGTCTCTATGCGCCGTTCAACCGCAATCGCGAACGCACGCTGTACATGGACGTGCGTTCGGCCGAGTTCACCAAGTACGCGGCCAACGCAATGCTCGCCACGCGTATCTCGTACATGAACGAACTCGCGAATCTGGCCGACCGCGTCGGCGCGGATATCGAAGCGGTGCGCCGCGGCATCGGCTCCGATCCGCGGATCGGCTACGACTTCCTGTATGCCGGTTGCGGCTACGGCGGTTCGTGCTTCCCGAAAGACGTGCAGGCACTGATTCGCACGGCGGCCGACCATAAGGCCAATCTGCGCATTCTCGAAGCGGTGGAAGCCGTCAACGACACGCAGAAAAAAATCCTTGCGCAGAAAATCGTCGATCGTCTGGGCGAGGACCTGTCGGATCGCACCTTCGGCGTGTGGGGCCTTGCGTTCAAACCGAACACCGACGACATGCGCGAGGCGCCGAGCCGTCCGCTGATCGCCGAACTGCTGCGCCGTGGCGCGCGGGTGAAGGCCTACGACCCGGTCGCGATCGACGAATCGAAGCGCGTGTTCGCACTCGATCTGAAGGACGTGCCGCAACAGCATGCGCGCCTGTCGTTCGTGAACGAAGAGATGGAAGCGGCCGAGGGCGCCGACGCACTGGTGATCCTGACCGAATGGAAGGTCTTCAAGAGTCCGGATTTCGGTTCGCTCAAGGAGAGCCTCACCACGCCGCTGATTTTCGACGGCCGCAATCTGTACGAGCCGGACGCGCTGCTCGAACTCGGTATCGAGTATCACGCGATCGGCCGTCAGCACGCGCTGCGCAATGCGCCGGCGAAGGTTGGCGCGAACGGCCTGCCGGTCACGGTAGACGCGGCCGATACGGTCGAGGCCGGCCAGTAAGTTGGCCAATAAGCCGCCGCGCCGCCAAAGCCTCACTAAGGAGCCCGCCATGTTCGCCAACGTTCTGATCGTCTGCCACGCCAACGTGTGCCGTTCGCCCGCAGCCGAGATGCTGTTCAAGGCCCGGCAGCGCGCGCCGTCGCGGCCGTCCTCAGCGCCGATCGCGTTTCATTCGGCGGGTCTCCGCGCCACCAACGGCCACGCCATGGACCCGGTGATGCGGCGCCTGCTCGCCGAGCAGGGCGTCGCCTCCGGCATCCACTATTCGCGGCGCCTCGACCGCGAGCTCGTGCGCGCAGCCGATCTCGTGCTCGTCAGCGAGCGCGCGCAGGTGAGCGCGGTTGAAGCGCTCGATCCGGCTTCGCGCGGCAAGGTCTATCCGCTCGGCAAGTGGGAAGACGACTCCGACGTCGCCGATCCGCACGGCGGCAAGGAAGCCGACTATAGGGAGAGTCTCGTGCTCATCGAACACCTGGTCATGGGATGGCTGAAGAAAATATGCTGATGAAAAAACGCACTGCACACACATTCGCGAACGTCAATTCGAAACTCGCCGCCACGCTTTTGCTGACGTCCTTTCTGTCGGCCTGCGCCACCGCACCTGGCAATTACCTCGACACGTCCCGTCTGAAAGACGACGGCCAGCATCAGGGTCAGCAAGCTAACGAAACCTATCCGGTGCATCTGATCGACGGCCCGCTGGTTGCGGCGCAAGCTCAGGCGCAAGCCACTGCCGCGCAACAGGCGCTGCCGACTTCGCACTATAGCGATCCGTCGCAGTACGTGTACCGGCTCTCGCCGCAGGACATTCTCGGCATCACCGTGTGGGACCACCCGGAATTGACCACCCCGCAGGGCAGCACGCTGTCCGCGGGCGGCAACACCACGCAGTCGATCGGCGGCGCCTTGCAGCAGCCGTATACCGCCGCGCTGCCGGGCCAGGCCGATCCATACGGCCAGACCATTGCCCCCGACGGCACGATCTTTTTCCCGTTCGTCGGCCGCATCAAGGCCGCGGGCAAGACCGTGAGTGAAGTGCGCGATCAGTTGAGCACCGGCCTCGTGCGCTACATCCGCAATCCGCAGGTCGACGTGCGCGTGCTGTCGTACCGCGGCCAGAAAGTGCAGGTGACCGGCGACGTGAAGACGCCGGGCCCGCTCGCCATCAGCGACGTGCCGCTCACGCTGGTCGACGCGATCACGCGCTCGGGCGGCACCAACAGCGACGCCGACATCCAGCGCGTGCGTCTCACGCGCAACAACAAGTTGTACGTGCTCGACGCCAACCGCATGCTCGACCAGGGCGACACCACGCAGAACGTCATGCTGCAAAACGGCGACGTGATCAACGTGCCGGATCACAACGACAGCCGCATCTTCGTGATGGGCGAAGTGAAGACGCCGATCCAGCTGCCGATGGTGAAGGGCCGCCTGACGATCGCCGACGCGCTCACCCAGTCGGGCGGCATTCTCGACACGGACGCCAATCCGCGCCAGATCTTCGTGATGCGCGGCATGCGCGAGCATCCGACCACGCCGGACGTGTACCGCCTCGACATGACGCAGCCCGACGCGATCATGTTGTCGTCCCAGTTCCAGTTGCAGCCGATGGATGTCGTGTATGTGGGCACCGCCGCTTCGACCACGTTCAACCGTGTGTTGCAGCAAGTCCTGCCGAGCGTACAGACGTTGTTCTACCTGAAGCAGTTGACGAGATAACTGTCTGAGCCGTCGACAGGCCCGCGCCGCTCTCAAAGGGCGCGGGACCGAAGCAAACGCCGAGGCAAACGCGCAAGCACATGCCAGAGCACACGCTGAAGCCCACGCCGAAGCAACCGAAACGGGATCGAATTGTGAGCAACCAAATCTCTCCACACATGGCCGGTCCGATCAAGACCGAAGAAGAGGACGTCGTCCTCGGGCAACTGGTGCAGGTGATCCTCGACGACATCTGGTGGCTGATCGCGATCGCCGGCGTGATCGTCGCGCTGGCCGCGGCGTACTGTTTCCTCGCCAAGCCGATCTATTCGGCCGATGCGCACGTGCGGGTCGAGCAGTCCGACAACACCTCGCAGGCGCTCACGCAGACGCAAACGGGCGCGGCCATCACGACCGGCTCGACTTCGCTGCCGACCGACGCCGAAATCGAAATCATCAAGAGCCGCGGCGTAGTCGGCCCGGTGGTCCAGCAACTGAAGCTGAACTTCAGCGTCGTGCCGAAGACGATTCCGCTGCTTGGCAGCATTGCCGCGCACATGGCGACGCCGGGCCAGCCGGCGCCGCCGTGGCTGGGTCTGGCTTCATACGCCTGGGGCGGTGAAGAGGCCGACATCGATTCGCTCGACGTGGTGTCGGCGCTCGAAGGCGAGAAGCTGACGATGAAGGTGTTCGACGAACAGCACTACGAACTCTATGCAAAGAACGGCACACTGCTGCTGCGCGGCCAGGTTGGCCAGCAGGAGCAGGGCGGCGGCGTGACGATCCTCGTCAACAAGCTGGTGGCCCGTCCGGGCGAAGAGTTCACCGTGACGCGTTTTAACGACCTCGACGCGATCAGCGCGTTCCAGTCGGCGATCACCGTGCAGGAGCAGGGCAAGCAGACCGGCGTGATCCAGATCTCGCTGGATGACAAGAGCCCTGAGCACGCCGCGCTGGTGGCCAATGCGCTCGCGCAGTCGTATGTCCGTCAGCACGTGTCGAACAAACAGGTCGACGCCAGCAAGATGCTCGACTTCCTGAAGAGCGAAGAGCCGCGCCTGAAGTCCGATCTCGAACGCGCCGAAGCCGCGTTGACCGCTTACCAGCGTCAATCCGGTTCGATCAATGCGAGCGACGAAGCGAAGGTCTACCTCGAAGGCAGCGTGCAGTACGAGCAGCAGATTGCCGGTTTGCGTCTGCAGATGGCGCAGTTGACCGAGCGTTACGGCGACGACCATCCGATGCTCGTTGCCGCGCGTCGGCAGATGGCCGAACTGGAGGCGCAACGCGCCAAATACGCTGACCGCTTCCGCGATCTGCCGGCAACCGAAGTGAAGGCCGTGCAGTTGCAACGTGACGCCAAGGTGGCGGAAGACATCTACGTGCTGCTGCTCAACCGCGTGCAGGAGTTGTCGGTGCAGAAAGCCGGTACCGGCGGCAACGTGCATATCGTCGACCAGGCGATGCGCCCGGGCGCGCCGGTCAAGCCGAAGAAGGTGCTGATTCTCTCGGCGGCAGTGATTCTGGGCCTGATCTGCGGCACCGGTTTCGTGTTCCTGCGGCGCAATATGTTCAAGGGCATCGACGACCCCGACCATATCGAGCGCGCGTTCCATCTGCCGGTGTACGGCCTCGTGCCTTTGAGCGCCGAACAGGCTGTGCTCGAAAGCGGCTTCCAGCGCGGCGGCGAACGCCTGCGCTCGGTACTGGCGAACGCGCGGCCGAAGGACGTCACGATCGAAAGCCTGCGCAGCCTGCGCACGTCCATGCAGTTCACGATGTTGGACGCGAAGAACCGCATCGTCATGCTGACAGGTCCCATGTCCGGTGTCGGCAAGAGCTTCCTGACGGTCAATCTGGCGGTGCTGCTCGCGAACTCGGGCAAACGCGTGCTGATGATCGACGGCGATATGCGCCGCGGCGTGCTCGAGCGTTACGTGGGCGGTGCGCAGGAAAACGGTCTGTCGGAATTGCTGAGCGGGCAGATCTCGCTCGAAGAAGCGATCCGCGCCTCGAACGTCGAAGGCTTGAGCTTCATCTCGTGCGGCCGTCGTCCGCCGAATCCGTCGGAACTGCTGATGTCGCCGCGTCTTCCGCAATACCTGGACGGCCTCGCCAAGCGCTACGACGTGATCCTGATCGACACGCCGCCAGTGCTGGCCGTGACCGATGCGTCGATCATCGGCGCGTATGCCGGTTCGACTTTCTTCGTGATTCGCTCGGGCGTGCACAACGAAGGCGAGATCGCGGAGGCATTGAAGCGCCTGCGCGCAGCCGGCGTGCACGTGCAGGGCGGCATCTTCAACGGGATGCCGGCGCGTTCGCGAGGCGGTTATGCCCGTGGCTATGCAGCGGTCGAGGAATATCTAAGCACCTGAGCCACGAGGCTGAGCCCAGTGGGCTGATGCCAGCGCAAACACGATAGAAAAGGACATCACGATGAAAGTGACGGTACTGGTTCCGACTTACCGCCGCCCGGCCGATCTCGCGCGCTGCCTCGCCGCGCTGCAGCGGCAGTCGCGCGCGCCGGACGAAGTGGTGGTGGTCGCACGCGCCGACGACGAAGCGACCCATGCTTGCCTGCGTGATCCCGCCGTGCCGGGCACGTTGCCGCTATCCGTCGCGCTGGTGGAGGTGCCCGGCCAGGTCGCGGCCCTGAATCGCGGACTGGATGCGGCCAAGGGCGACGTGATCGCGATTACCGACGACGACGCCGCGCCGCACGTCGACTGGGTCCAACGTATTGCTGCCGCGTTCGAAAGCGATGCGCGCCTTGGTGCGCTGGGTGGCCGCGACTGGGTGCATGAAAAAGGCCGCGTGCTCGATGGCGAACGGCCGCTGGTCGGCAAGGTCACGGCGCACGGCAAGATCATCGGCAATCACCACCTGGGTGTGGGTGGTGCGCGCGAAGTCGACATCCTGAAGGGCGCCAACATGAGCTATCGGCGCGACGCGATTCGCACGATCCGTTTCGATCAGCGCCTGCGTGGCGCGGGCGCTCAGGTTCACAACGATATGGCCTTCAGCCTCGCCGTGAAGAACGCCGGCTGGAAGCTGATGTACGACCCGCGCGTGGCTGTCGACCATTTCCCGGCCGAACGTTTCGACGACGACCGGCGCGACGCGCAAACCATGGCGGCGCTGCGTAATGCCGCCTTCAACTTCCACCTGATCCTGCGCGATCAGTTGCCGCCGCTGCGCCGCGAAACCGCGTGGTGGTGGTGGACGCTGGTGGGCACGCGCGTCTATCCCGGCCTCACGCACGCCGCGCTTGCTCTGGTTTCGAAACAGGCGAGCCTGAGGCTGTCGCGCTGGCGTGCGGTGCGCACCGGCGCACATGAGGCGCGCCGCGCGTTGTCCCGGACCGCGTGAAGCCCGCGAGCGCTCACGTGTCCCAAACGTCCTGCACGTTCGTGCATCGGCACTGGCGCCTGCTCGCGCAGGCCGATGCCCCTTTCCACCGGCAGAGCGGAGTGTCTGCATGAGTACGAAAGTTCACGTTCATCTGTTTTACGGCGCCGACCCGCGTTTTTACCGGCCGGGCGATAACATCGGCTGCCTGTACGGTTATCACCATGCCGAATCCGATGCGTTCAGGCTGACCTATTCGCAAGACGCGCGCGAAAGCAAACCCGTGCGTTTGCTGCGCCGCGCGCTGAAGGCGGCGCTCGGGTTCGACTTCATCCATACGTGGCGCAACCGCGACGAGATGCTGCGCTCGGACGTGATCTGGACGCATACCGAGCAGGAATGGCTGTCCGCCGCCCTGATGCTGCTGCTGAGCGGCCGCAAGGCGGGCGCTGATGCCAGCCCCTTGCTGTTGGCGCAAAGCGTGTGGCTGCTCGATAAATGGCCTTCCTATGGGATTCTGCGCCGCTGGCTGTATCGCAAGCTGATGACGCGCGCCGACCAGTTGACTACGCTCGCCAGCGAAAACGCCGAACTGTGCCAGCGCTATTTCAATCGCGACGCGAAGCCGCTCTTATACGGCCTGAACACGCAGGACTTTCCCGTAAAGACGCCGACCGAATGGACGCCGCACACGCCGATCCGCATCGCGGCGATCGGCAACGATCGCGACCGCGATTGGGAAACGCTCATCAAGGCCTTCGGCAACGATGCGCGCTACGCGGTGAAGCTCGCGACACGCCGACGGATTCCCGCCTCGCTGCGCGCGCCGAACGTCGAGATCGCGCTGTTCTCCGGTATCAAGAAGCAGCACGAACTCTACGACTGGGCCGACGTGATCGTCGTGCCGTTGCGGCCGAATTCGCATGCCTCGGGCATTACGGTGATGCTGGAAGCGGCGGCGGTCGGCAAGCCGATGGTGGTCACCAACGTCGGCGCGTTGCAGGATTATTTTCCGGCGGGCGAGGCGGCTTACATTCCGCCGTTCAACCCGCAGGCGTTGCGTGAGGCGGTGGACCAGCTCGCCGCCTCTCCCGCGGATGCATTGCGCCAGGCGCAGGCGGCCGCCGCCGGTTTGCTGTCGCGCGATCTGACCACGCAGAACTATGCGATGCAGCACGTGAGAATTACGCAGGAGATGCTGCGGGCGTGCGCAGCGTCGCGCGGACGTGTTGTGGCCGGTGCGGCCGACGCCGATGCCGTGGCAAAGGCGCCGCGTACCCCGGCGACCGCGGCCGCGGTGAACCAGCCGGCGCGAGTTCGCGCGGGCAGCCAGGGGCAAGGCCAACGTCCTGGCCCGCGCGAATCACGCGGAGGCCTCTAAACGATGTCGACGATTGCGCGAGGCGGCGATAACGCGGAGCGGGCACTGTCCGGCGCTCGCAAGGAGTGGCTGCCGGAAGCCTTACTGTGGCTGATCACAGTGATGTTGATCATCGCGCATCAGGGCACGGTGCTCACGCTTGGATTCCCGGTGCTCGCGATCCTGACGGGCCTGTGGCTCTACTTCAAGAGCCCGGCGCGCTACATCGGCTTCATGTGGTGGCTGTGGTTCCTGAGTCCGGAGGTGCGGCGTCTCGCCGACTGGTCCAAAGGCTCGTTCACGCCCACCAGCCTGATCCAGGTCGCGCCGCTCGCGGTGACGATGATCAGTGCCTTGTCCTTGCTCCGCTACTACAAGCTGCTTTCGCAGCGGCGCGGCCTGCCGGTGCTGCTGGTTCTGATGGGGCTCGCCTACGCGTTCATGATCGGCGTGATGTCGAGCGGGCCGCTCGCCGCGACGTATGACCTCGCGAACTGGCTCTATCCGATTCTGATCGGTTTTCACATCATGGCGCACACGCGTCAGTACCCGAAGTATCGCGACACGATCGTGAGTACCTTCATCTGGGGCATGCTGGTGATGGGCGGCTACGGCCTGATCCAGTTCTTCATCATGCCGCCGTGGGACGCGCTGTGGATGCTCGGCTCGCAGATGAATTCGCAGGGCGATCCTGTGCCGATGGGCGTGCGCGTGTTCAGCACGATGAACTCGTCGGGACCGTTCGCGTTCGCGATGATGGGCGCGATGGTCTACGTGATGGCGGCGACGCATCGCGTGCGCTGGGTTGCTGCGGCGCTGGGCTTCTTTGCTTTCGCGCTGAGCCTCGTGCGCTCGACGTGGGGCGGCTGGGTGATCGCGCTCCTGATCCAACTGGTCAAGGCGAACAACAAGGTGCGCGTGCGGATCGTTGCGAGTGCGGTGCTGCTTGCCGGTCTTTGCGTGCCGCTGCTCACGGTCGGCCCGGTGGCCGAGCGGATGCAGGCGCGCCTGAACACGCTCGTCAACCTGAGCGACGACCAGAGCTACGCCGCGCGTAACGAGTTCTACGCGACCTTCGCGAAGACGGCCTTTACCGACGTCTCCGGCGAAGGCATGGGCGCGACCGGCACCTCGACCAAGCTCTCGAACGACGGCGGTCAGCTCGGCCAGTACGGCAACTTCGACAGCGGCGTGATGAACATCCCGTTCGTGCTCGGCTGGCCCGGCACCTTGCTCTACATGTCCGGCATCGTGTGGCTGGTGGTGCGCGCGGCGCTCGCGTCGTTCAAGCTGCGCAACGACAAATTCGTTTCGGCCTGCCTGAGTCTCAGTCTTGCGACCTTCGCGATGCTGGTGTTCACCAATTCGCTGGTCGGCACCGGCGGGCTGCTGCTTTTCATGAGTGTTTTTTCGATCCTATCCGCGGTGCACTACGAAAAGATGAACCGCAGACGCACGCTACTTTTCCACGGAGGCACTGATTGAGAGTCGCCATTGTCACGCACGTCGTGCGCCATAACGACGGCCAGGGGCGCGTCAACCACGAGATTGCGCGCGCCGCCCTCGAGGAAAACATCGCTGTGACGCTGGTTGCGTCGCACGTTGCGCCGGATTTGCTCGCGCATCCGAACGTCCGCTGGGTGCCGATGAAGATCGGCCGCTGGTGGCCCACCAATCTGCTGCGCCAGCAGGTGTTCGCGTTCAAAAGTGCGATGTGGCTGCGCGCACATCGCCGCGAATTCGACGTGCTGCACGTGAACGGCTTCATCACGTGGGTGCCGGCCGACGTCAACACCTCGCACTTCGTGCATAGCGGCTGGTTCGGCAGCAAGTATTACCCGTTCGGGCTCACAAAGGGCGTGTGGTCCGCGTATCAGTCGGTCTATACGCGCTGCAACGCGTTGCTCGAACGCTGGGCTTACCGGCGCTCGAAGGTGATTACGGCGGTGTCGCAAAAGGTCGCCGATGAAATTCGCGCGATCGGACTGACGCCTCATAACCGGGTCGACGTGATCTACAACGGCGTCGATACGCAAGGTTTCGCGGCTGCCACGGGCGACCGCGCGAAGTTCGGCTTGCCGGCGGACGCGTTCCTGCTGCTGTTCGTCGGCGACTTGCGCACGCCGCGCAAGAACCTCGGCACGGTGTTGCAAGCGCTCAAGCATCTGCCCGAACACGTGCAGATCGCAGTGGCCGGTTTTCTGCCGGGCAGCCCGTATCCGGAAGAAGCGAAGGCGCTCGGCATTGCGCATCGCGTGCATTTTCTCGGGCTGGTCAAGGAAATGCCGGTGCTGATGCATTCGGTCGACGCGTTCGTGTTCCCGTCACGCTATGAAGCGATGAGCCTGTCGCTGCTCGAAGCGATGGCCGCGGGTCTGCCGGTGGTCACGGCGCGCACGGCGGGCGGTGCGGAAATCATCACGCCGGAATGCGGCATCGTGCTCGACGATCCGGACGATCCCAAGGCATTGGCGGGCGCTATCGCACGTCTTGCTGACAACGACGATGCACGCCGCGCGATGGGCGTCGCCGCCAACGAACTTGCGACCGGCTTCGGCTGGGCGCGGATGGCCGCGCAATACATCGCGCTGTACCGGCAACTGGCGGGGCAGCAGAAGGACCGCCGACGCAGCGAAGCGGAAGCCACGGTGGTCGCCAAGACCGACGCGCTGACGCTGAACACGCTGGCCGGGCAGACAATCCACCACAACGCTCAGAACGCTCAGGGACAACAACTATGACCACAAGATCAATCAAATCGCTGCAGATCGGGATGCACTGGTTTCCGGAACGCGCGGGCGGCCTCGACCGCATGTACTACTCGCTGGTCGGCGCATTGCCGGGCGCGGGCGTCGCGGTGCGCGGCGTGGTGGCCGGCTCACCCAAAGTGGCTGCGGACACCGGTGGCGCGATCAACGGTTTCGGTTCCGCCGCGCAATCGCTGCCGCTGCGGTTGATGGCAGCACGCCGCGCGCTGCGCTATGAGATCAGCACCTCGCGTCCCGACGTGATTTCGTCGCACTTCGCGCTCTACACGTTTCCGGGTCTCGACGTGACGCGCGGCATTCCGCAGGTCTCGCATTTTCAGGGACCGTGGGCCGATGAGAGTCACGTCGAAGGCGCCGATTCGCTCGGCCAGCGCGCGAAGCGTTATCTGGAGCAATCGGTGTATGCGCGTTCGTCGCGGTTGATAGTCTTGTCGGAAGCCTTCGGCAAGATTCTGACTTCACGCTATCGCATCGCGCCGGACCGCGTGCGCGTCGTGCCGGGTTGCGTGGACGTCGAGCAGTTCAATCTGCCGATCACGCCGGCCGAGGCGCGTCTGAAACTGCAACTGCCGCAGGACCGGCCGATCGTGCTGGCCGTGCGGCGTCTGGTGCGCCGCATGGGTCTCGAAGATCTGATCGATGCGGTGAAGCTGCTCAAGCGCACTGAGCCCGACGTGCTGTTGCTGATCGCGGGCAAGGGGCGGCTCGAAGGCGAATTGCAGGCGCGTATCACCGAGGCGGGCCTCGAGGACAACGTGAAGCTGCTGGGCTTCGTGCCCGATCAGCACCTGGCAGCGTTGTACCGTGCGGCGAATATCAGTGTGGTGCCGACAGTGGCGCTGGAGGGCTTCGGGCTGATTACCGTTGAATCGCTGGCTTCCGGCACGCCCGTGCTGGTGACGCCGGTGGGCGGTTTGCCCGAAGCGGTGGCGGGTCTGTCGCCGAATCTGGTGTTGCCGGAGACCGGTGCGAAGGCGATTGCGGAAGGTTTGGCAGGCGCGTTGAACGGCTCACTGAAGTTGCCGGATGCCGATGCCTGCCGCCGTTATGCGCGCGAGAACTTCGATAATTCGGTGATCGCGAAGCGTGTGGCGTCGGTGTATAGCGAGGCGATCGCGGCGGGTGGGGTGCACTGAAGGGCTTTGTGACGGAATAGAAAAAAGGCCTGAATCATTGCGATCAGGCCTTTTTTCATGGAGTGACGGCTGCCCGCGCAGCCGACACTCAGGACAGAATCAGAACGTCTCGTGATGCTCGTTCCGGCCAAGGTCCGCATGAACCATCATGTGGCACAACTGTTCAAGCGTGGTTTCCGGCTTCCAGCCGAGCTTCTCGTGCGCCTTGTCCGCGCAACCGATCAGCAGATCCACTTCCGCCGGGCGATAGAACTTCGGATTCACGCGCACCAGCGTCTTGCCGGTTGCCACGTCGATACCGGTCTCACGCTCTTCCTTGCCCGACCATTCGATCTGGTAACCCGCGGCGGCGAACGCCATGCGCACGAAGTCGCGAACCGTCTCGGTGCGGCCGGTGGCGAGCACGAAGGTATCGGGTTCGTCCGCTTGCAGCATGCGCCACATGCCTTCCACGTATTCGAGCGCGAAGCCCCAGTCGCGCTTGGCGCTCAGGTTGCCGAGCTCCAGCGCATCCTGTTTGCCGAGCTTGATCTTCGCGACGGTGTCCGTGATCTTGCGGGTGACGAATTCACGGCCACGTAGCGGCGATTCGTGATTGAACAGAATCCCGCTGCTCGCAAACAGGTTGTACGACTCGCGATAGTTGATGGTCGACCAGTGCGCGAACAGCTTGGCCACACCATACGGGCTGCGCGGATAGAAAGGCGTGTCCTCGCGTTGCGGCACGGCCTGCACGAGACCGAACATTTCCGAAGTCGACGCCTGATAAAAACGGGTCTTCGGATTCAGAATGCGGATGCCTTCGAGCAGATTCAACGCGCCGATGCCGGTCACTTCGGCGGTCGTCACTGGCTGGTCGAACGAGACACCGACGAAGCTCTGCGCGGCGAGGTTATACAGCTCGTCGGCCTGCGCGCCTTCGAGCAGGCGCAGCGTCGAGCCCAGATCGGTCAGGTCGTGTTCGACCAGACGCAGATTCGGATGATCGAGCACGCCGAGCTCACGAATGCGCCAGAAATTGACCGAACTCGTGCGCCGGTACGTGCCGGTCACGTGATAGCCCTTGTCGAGCAGCAGTTTGGTCAGATAGGCGCCGTCCTGTCCGGATACGCCGGTGATGATCGCTTTGCGTGGTTGGCTCATAGCTTGCCTTCGATATTGGTAAAAGAGAAAGAGAAGTGCACTTGAAAAAGGAGCTTCAAAGCGTGCCGTCCAGCAGTCGCCGCACCAGCGGATCGACGACCTGAAAATCCTGTTCCGCCTTGAGCCGGTACAAACCCGGCTTGGGATGCGCGCCGTCGGACATCAGCGTCTTCCAGTCCGGCAGATTGCTGACGTACGCGAACTGATCGACGAGCGGCACCTGCTGTTCGGCGGCCACCCGTCGCGTCATCGCGACCATCGCGGCGAGCCGCGCGTTCAGGCGGTTGTCGGGCATCGGGTTCGAGGTCTGTAGAACCGGCTCTTTGCCGAGCGCGCGGGCCGTTTTCACGAGCGTCGTTTCGGCCGCGTAAAACTGCTCGGGCGTCTGGTTCCGCATCACTTCGTTAATGCCGTAGTTGATCAACACGATCTGCGCGGACGAAGCGGCGAGCCGTTCCTGCCACGGCAGGCCGGCGGTCGGGCCGGCGCGGCGGTTGCCGGTGCCGTCGCGCAGTTGGCTGGCCATCGTGCCGCCCGCGCCGTAGTTCGTGACGCGCACCCGTTGACCGTACCTGGCCTGCAATTCGTCCTGCAGATACGACACGGCGTTTTGCGCCTGCGGTCCGCAGTGGCCTTCGCTGCACGTAATGCCGAGCGTGGTCGAATCGCCGTAGGCGTCCACCAGCACCTGCGATGCCGGTCCGCTGGCGTGCGCATCCAGTGTCAGCGAAACCAGCACTGACGCAGCGGCCGACACGCCCGCAGCGAACCACGCGCGGCGCCTCATGCGCGGCTTTGCGGCGCTTGCGATGCGCCCCCCGACACGCTGCCGGCGGACGCATGGGCAATGCCCGCCGAGCCGAAGATCAAGCGTTTTTCGAACGCGAACCACGTGATGCTGGCGTAGGCGAGGGTGATCGCGAGTGCGAGCGCCGCGGTCAGATAGCGGTTCAGATGCAGCGGCCACAGCGTGTACAGCACGCTCAGGTGAATCAGATAGATCGTGTAGCTGATCGTGCCGATATAGACCAGCACGGGGTTGCACAGCAGCCGCTTGACGATGCCCTTGCTTTGCAGGGCGATGACCACGACCGAAGTACAAAGCACCAACGAAACGCTGTAGAGCGCGGCGTTCGACAGCGGCGTATTGGCCGCCCGGAACCGCGGATAGTGCAGATGCAGCCACGCCAGCACCGCGAGCGCGGCAAAAAAGCCGAGCACGGCGAGACCCTTGAACGGTTCGAGTGCATTGCGATCGCGCCGTACGGCGACGGCGAGCAACGCGCCGGCCGCCAACAGGTCCATGCGGAACGGCGTCAGGTAATAGATCGGCCAGAACGAATCGAACCAGGGCGTGGCGACCGCGCGCAGCACCGGCACCAGCACGATCAACGCGGCCGCCGCGTAGCCGAGCACGCGCTCGGGCAGCAGCAGGATCACGAACGGCCAGAAGATATAGAACTGCTCTTCGACCGCCAGTGACCACAGCACATTCAGGCTGTCGTGACCGCTTTGATTGAGCGCGTCGCCGATATTGGTCGCGAAGAACGCATACCACTGCCAGTGCTGCGCCCAGCCGAAGCCGAACAGAATCGACGACACCGCCATCAGCAGCAGATAAGGCGGCAGGATGCGCCGCGCCCGGCGTGCATAGAAATAGCCGAAATACGACTGCTGACGCGCCTTTCGTTCGAGCAGGATGCCGGTAATCAGGAAACCGCTCAAAACAAAAAACAGATCGACGCCCATCCACAGCGGCGCTTTCAAGGCGTGCTGGGCGAATACCGCGAGCACAGCGATGGCGCGCAAACCGTCGAGCTGCACGATGCGGCGAGAGTGAGAAGGCGCTAAGGGCAGTGCGCTAGCAGTCATGAACCGTCCATGGTGTGAAGCGGATGGGCCGGGCGAAGGAACGCGCAAGTCTTCTCAAGTCAGGAACAGGGCTTGAGGGCAAGGGCGCGCTCGCTTCGCGTCGCAACGGAAGTGCATTCGATTCTAGGGAAAATAAATTGATGAAAAAACGGGAATGAAATAGATAAATGAATCAGATTGCAACAGGGTGTTTCGTTATCCATTCGCAATAGATTTTTATGCTTGTGCCTTGTGGCTGTCGCAATCCGTAAGAAGTGCAGCCGGAATCAGGCTACATCGGTAAGGATGGGGCGCAAGGGCACTGCGGGACGCGGGCGTTCACGTCCATTTTCATTTAATCGATTTTTAAATCATTTTCTTTCACGATGCTTAAAGCGCCGAATATTTTTGAATTATTTTCGATTTTCGTCGCGGCATTCTTTCCGCGTAATGTGAGCCGTGTGGACGGGTGGCCGGGGATGGCGCGTGCGTCACGCGCCGACTGCTCGTATTCGATCGGGTTCGCGTTGGACCGTGGGCGCTGTGATGAGCCTGATTACTAAGCCCCTTCTTATACGTCGTGTCTTGCGGGAATCAGTCTCGTGTTCTTGCGTCGCTGCTAGCGGCCTCAGCCGTCATCTCATTGGATTTTGCATCCGCGCGGGCCCGTTGCCTGATCGCGGCACGGTCCTGATTGGAGGAATAACTTTGGCCCGTTTCACGTTCAAAACCTGGATTGCTGTGTTTGCCTATGCGGCCGGAATGACGGCGGCGTCGGTCAGCTTCACGGCATCCGCGGAAACCGTGTTGAACGCGAAAAATTCCTGGATCGGTAACACCTTCGGTTTCGGCGATGGCACGTGGACGCAGATCAACATCACCGCCATCGCGGTCGCGCCCGACGGCAAGGTCTATACGAACGCGCCGTGGGACGAAAGCGGCGCCGAAGCGAGCGTCTACCAGAACGGCAAGATGCTCGGCTTCGCGGGCGGCACGCATGGTTGGGGCAACGGCGGCGGCAGCGCGATCGCGGTGAATCGCAAGTACGCCTTCGTGGCGATCGAAGTCGGCAACGAGAAAGGACGTCTGGTCGAGCAGGGCGTGTGGCCGGAAAAGGGCAAACAGTGGTTCGGCATTTCGCGTCGGCAGATCGCCGATCCGAAGCGCGCCGCGCCGTTCCAGCCGGCCGCGAAAAGCGCTGACCCGCATGCGCAACTCGCAGCGGGCTTTCTGATGATGAACGAAGTGCCGACCGGCACGAGTGCCGAAATCGGCGGCATGGCGGCGAACGACACCACGCTATACGCGGCGAACACCGCGCGCGATCGCATCGAAGTGTATGACACGGAATCGATGCAGCAGAAAACAACCTGGACTGTGCACGAGCCGGGCCGTATCGCGCTAGCCCCCGACGGCACGCTCTGGGTGTTGAGCGGCACGCGCAACGATAAGGCGCCGCAAGTGGAGCACTACACCGCCGCGGGCAAGCGCATCGACGAAACATTCACGTTGCCCGCCGATACGGTCGCGGTCGATATCGCTTTGGATGCACAGGGCCGCGTTCTGATCGCGGACAACGGTCCGCGCCAACAGGTGCTGTTTTTCAGCAAGGGCAACGGCCGTTATGCGGAGTCGGGCTCGCTCGGTGAACGCGGTGGCATTTTCAGCGGTACGCCCGGCAAGCCAGGCCCGCAGCGCTTCAACGGTTTGACCGGCGTTGGCGTGGATGCACGCGGCAACGTCTATGTGTCGACCAACGGCATCGGACCACGCTACGAACCGATCGGCGCGGGCCTCGGTGCCACGCTCGAGAGTTACGCGCCGGACGGCAAACAGAACTGGCAGGTGCAAGGCTTGTTGTTCGTCGACGGCGCGTGGATCGATCCGTCGCGTCCGGACAGCGTCTATACCGGCAACAAGCGCTTCGAACTCGATCTCTCGAAGCCTGCGGGGCAGGACTGGAAATACGCGGGCTTTCTGTCGAACCGCTTCAAGTATCCCGACGACCCGGTCTTTCACACCGATCAATATCCCGGCTTGCCGATCGCTCGCAAGCTCAAGGGCCGCACGTTTCTGTACTTGACCGACATGTACGCGGACCACCTGAAGATCTATCGCTTCGATCCGCAGCACGACGGCGAGACTGCGATTCCTTCGGGCTTCATCGCCGGGCGTGAGCGCGCGGTCTCCAAGGTGCCGAACGCGCCGCCGGGGGGCGACTGGATCTGGCGCGACGTGAACGGCGACGGCAAGTTCAACACGGACGAATTCACGCTCAACACGAGCGGCACGAAGCTCGCGGGCGGCTGGGGCTGGTGGGTCGATAGTGCAGGCGACATCTGGCGCACCCGCGATAACAAGGGCATTTATCGCTTCCGTTTCGGCGGACTCGATGCGAAGGGCAACCCGATCTACTCGTATTCGAACCTGACGCAGTACCCGGTGCCGCAACCGTTCACCGAACTGCATCGCGCGATCTACGAGCCCGACACCGACACGATGTATGTGACCGGCTATACGCCCGATACGCCGGTGGATCGCGGCTTCTGGAAAGAAGTGGGCCGCGTGCTGGTGCGCTACGACAAATGGTCGAGCGGCAATCCGGTGCAGCGCTATTCGATCACGCTGCCGTGGACGACGCAAACCAAGCCTATCGCCACGATCATCGGCCTCACCGTTGAAGGGCAATACCTATTCGGCGTCGAGCCGGTCGGCGCAGTGCACGTGTGGGACAAGGACAGCGGCAAGGAGATCGGCGTGATCCGTCCAGGCCCGGAAGTGGGCAGCGCGTCGGGTTGGGTCGATGTGCCCAACGGCATCAGCGCCGCGAAGCGCAGCAATGGCGAGTACCTCGTGTTCGTCGAAGAAGACGCGCGCGGGAAAGTGATGATGTATCGCTGGAAACCATGACACAACGCATGGCATGACCGCTTTCTTCGCAATACCAGGCAAATGTAGTCAAACCCAAGGCATCCGATGGACAAAGGCATTCTCAAGAACGTAGCGATCAACTTCTTCGGGTTGGTGCTGCCGACTTTCGTCTCGCTCGTGACCGTGCCGTCGTATATCAAGCTGCTCGGCGTCGAGCGCTACGGCGTGATCAGTCTCGTTTGGACCCTGATCGGCTACTTCGGGATTCTCGATCTCGGCATGAGCATGGCCGCGCAGAATCACATCTCGAAGGCGCGCGCCTCGGGCGACAAGGGCGAGAGCGCGCGCGTGTTCTGGAGCGCGACGTGGCTCAATCTCGCGACCGGCGTGATCGGCGGGCTGATCATCTATTTCGGCGCGTTTCTGTACACCGCGTACTTCACCAAGGTGTCGCCCGAGTTGCAGCATGAGGTCTATATGGCGCTGCCGTGGCTCGCGGTGGCGATTCCGATTGCCAACGTGTCGTGGGTGTTCGCCGGTGCGATCAACGGCGCGGAACGCTTTGGTGTCTACAACACCAATCAGACGATCGGTACCTTTCTGTTCCAGTTGCTGCCGCTCGGCGCTGCTTTGTGGCTGGGGGCGACCTTGCAGAACGTACTCGCCGCGGCGGTGTTCGCACGGATTCTCGCAGCGATTCTGCTGGGCCGCTCCGCGCTGAAGGTGTTGGACATCCGCAGTGTTCTGCCGCCGCAACTCGGCGTGGCGAAGGGACTCTTCAACTTTGGCGGCTGGATGCTGATTGCGAGCGTCACCAACATGATCGCTGAATCGCTCGACCGCGTGATGCTCGGCACGAGTCTCGGCGCGCGTTTCGTCACCTACTACACGGTGCCGCAGAACCTCGTGACGCGTCTGAATATCGTGCCGACCGCGCTGGTGCGCACGTTGTTTCCACGCCTCTCAGCCGTGGGCCGCGCGGATGCGGACACCATCACGCAGCAATCGCTCGAATTCCTTAACGGCGTGTTCACGCCGGTCGCGTTGGTCGCGATGCTGGTGCTCGAACCGTTCCTGCATCTGTGGGTCGGCAATGAGATCGCCGCCGTGGCCGCGCCGGTGGGCCGGATCATGATCGTTGCCGTGTGGCTCGTCGGCCAGGCGAACGTCACGCGGATTCTGATTCAGTCGCAAGTCAACCCCGCCACCGCCGCGCGCGTCGGCCTGTTTGAATTGCCTCTGTTTGCAGGGGCGTTGTGGCTCGGCATTACCCATTTCGGTTTGACCGGCGCGGCCATGGCCGTGGCCGGCCGGGCGCTGTTCGATTACGCCGTGCTGCTGCGCCTGTCGGCGATTCGCGCCCGCCAGATCGCGCTCGACATGCTCGCCCACCTCGCTTTTCTGCTGGCCAGCCTGTGGCTCGCCAGCTTCCTGCCGAGTCTCGCCTTGGCGATCGTCGCCGGCCTGTTGATGGTTGGCGCGAACGTCGCCTGGTCGATCACGATGACACCCGCTTTGCGCGATCTTGCGCGTTCACTGCTGTTGCGACTGAATCCGAGGAAAAGCGCATGAACCACGAAGTCCTTGAAGAAGCCGTGCTGCAACCTGCGACGCGCAGCGCACTGGCTGAACTCACCACCGTTCCCGGTGTTCAGGCGCCGTCGCGCCGCTCGGCGTTGCGTAGCGACAAGACGGTGCGTGTCGCGATCGTGCACGACTGGCTCGTCACCTATGCGGGCGCCGAGAAGGTGCTCGAACAGATTGTCGCGTGCTTTCCGGACGCGGACCTGTTCAGCCTCGTCGATTTTCTCGACGACCGCAGCTTTCTGCGTGGCAAGCCGGTCACCACCTCGTTCATCCAGAAACTGCCGCTTGCACGGACCAAATACCGCACGTATCTGCCCTTGATGCCGCTCGCGATCGAGCAGCTCGACGTGTCGGCCTACGACGTGGTGATTTCCAGCAGTCACGCGGTCGCGAAGGGCGTTCTGACCGGCCCCGATCAGGTGCATATCAGCTACGTGCATTCGCCGATTCGCTACGCATGGGATCTGCAGCATCAGTACCTGCAGCAGTCGAAGCTGACCGCCGGGCCGAAGTCCGCGATGGCGCGGCTGATTCTGCACTACATCCGCAACTGGGATATCCGCACGTCGAACTCGGTGGACGGCTTTGTTGCAAACTCCGATTTCATCGCGCGGCGGATCAGGAAGGTTTATCAGCGCGAAGCGCAGGTGATCTTTCCGCCCGTCGATGTCGAAGCGTTTGCGCTATGCACCGACAAGGATGATTTCTATCTGACCGCCTCGCGGATGGTGCCGTACAAGAAGATCGATCTGATCGTCGAAGCGTTCGCGCAGATGCCGGAGCGCAAGCTGGTGGTGATTGGCGACGGCCCCGACATGCAGAAGATCCGTGCAAAGGCCGGCCCGAATGTCGAGATCATGGGCTACCAGCCGTTCAAGGTGCTCAAGGAAAAGATGAGCCGCGCGAAAGCTTTCGTGTTCGCCGCGGAAGAAGACTTCGGTATTTCGGTGGTCGAAGCGCAGGCCTGCGGCACGCCGGTGATCGCCTACGGCAAGGGCGGGGCGCTTGAAACCGTGCGCGATCTGTCCGAGTCGCGGCCCACCGGCATGTTCTTCGACGAGCAGAACGTCGAGTCGATCATTGCGGCGGTCGAGCGTTTCGACGGCCACGTGAAGCGTTTTTCGCCGGTGGATTGCCGCGCGAACGCCGAGCAGTTCTCGGCCGCGAATTTCCGCGAACGTTTCTTCGCCCACGTGCGGGCTTCGGTGCCGGCATTGCGCTCGGCGACGCTGCCGCCGTACGTTCCGTATAAAGCAGAGCCGGGTGCCAACGCACCGCGCATCCTCGCGGTCGATCAGAGCGGCGTGCTCGGCGGCGCCGAGTTATCGCTGCTGGAAATCGTTAAAGCTTTGCGCTCGCGCATCGAAGTCGTGCTGTTCGACGACGGTCCGTTCCGCACTGCTTTGGCCAAAGCCGGCGTGACCGTCAACGTGCTGGATGCCGGCGCATTGCGCAATGTGCGCAAGCAGGGCGGTTCGTTGCCGAAGGGTCAGGCGCTCAAGGGCCTGATGTCGCTCGTGCGTGCCACCGCGAAACGTGCGCGCGACGCCGAGGTGATCTATGCGAACACGCAGCGCGCGATGGTGATCGGCGCGATTGCCGGCAAGCTCGCCAGGCGGCCGGTGGTCTGGCATCTGCGCGATATCGTGAGTCCCGAACATTTCGGCGGCAAGCAACTGGCGATTATCAAGTGGTGCGCGCGCCTCGGCCTCACACACGTGATCGCCAATTCGGCGGCTTCCGCTCGCGCCTTCGCGGAACTCACGCACTTCGACAAAAAACGTATCGACGTGGTGTTCAACGGTATTTCCGCGGCGCCGTTCGACGCGTTGCGTACGGTCCCGCAAGCAACGCTGCGCCAGTGCCTGAACCTGCCGCAGGATGCGTTTCTGGTCGGCTCGTTCAGCCGCCTCGCGCGCTGGAAGGGCCAACACGTGTTGCTCGAAGCGATGGTCCTCAATCCGCAGATGCATGCCGTGCTGGTGGGTGCGCCGCTGTTCGGCGAGGACGCGTACGAGATCGAGTTGCATGCGTTCGTCGCCGCGCACAACCTGGGTGGCCGGGTGCATTTCCTCGGCTTCCAGCACGACATTCCGGCTTGCATGTGCGCGGTCGATGCGGTCGTCCATACGTCGATTACGCCGGAGCCGTTCGGTCGCGTGATCGTCGAGGGGATGCTGGCGCAGCGGCCGGTGGTGGCGGCACGCGCGGGCGGCGTGCTGGAGATCATCGACGATTACGAGAACGGCGTGCTATGCACCCCCGGCGACGCGCATGGTCTCGCCGATACGCTCGCCGAGTTGCGCTCGAACGACGACCTGCGTAACAGGCTGGTCAGAAATGGCTATCAGACGGCGTTGAGCCGGTTCGGGACGGCAACGTATGTGGAAGGTGTCGAACGGATTCTGAAGCGCGTGGCGGGGCGTTGAGGGGCTTGCGCGGGCGCTTAAGCGGATGAACGTGCGAAGTGATTTAACGCGGGGGTAGGCAGGGACTCGGCCGGTTTCTGTCGTTAGCGCAGCGGAGCGAAAGTCCTGAGGACTTCCGCTCCGTTTTTTTCGAGCTACACACCACCTATGCAACTGGGTTGTACAACATGATCCCGGCGGCAAGGCTTGCTCACATTGTCGAAGGAGAAACCTGTTTCTGAAGTGAACATTGTGTTTCTCCGATCTTTCTACTGCATCGCTCTCAGGCTGGCTTCACTACATTCTTCGGTTTGAAACTCGCGGACCACTTCATCGCCGGCAGTTCGACCAGCCGGTAGAACACGTAGGCCACCGGCACGGCCACCAGCATGTAGCCGAACGACGGCCAGATCGACATCTGCAGCGACGAGCGGAACAGGATCGACGACAGCAGCACGAAGATGGGCAGATGGATCAGATACAGCGAGAAGCTGAAATCGCCGAAGCGCGACAGGAGGCGCACGCCAGGCGTATCGGCATTGCGGCGTTCCAGTGCCTTGTACAGGTAGAACGCGAAACCGACGGCCCAGAGCTGGAACGCGCCGTACTGGCCGAAATGAAACGCCGCGCAGCCGAGCGCAATGAACGCCGCGGCGAGTGCGTAGAGCCAGACCGACGAACGCGCATCCGGCGCGCTACGGGCCTTCGCGTCGGCGATCCACGCGCCGAGCGTCCACGAAAACCAATAGGACGTGAAGAACTGCATGTCGTGGCGTTCGAGCACATAGGCGGACACCACATTAATGACCGCGACGATCGCCAGCACGGAAGTCATGCCCAGACGCCGGCGCAGCGCGAACAGCAGCGGATAGATCGCGTAGAACTGCACTTCGAGCGATAGCGTCCAGAGCGCGCCGTTCGACCCAAACGTCTTGCCGGCCACGCCTTGCAGCGAAAACAGGTTGACGAGGAATGCCTGCAGGCCGATCTCGCGGATCTTGTGGTTGACCGGCGGCAACTGCAAGCTGGCCCAGTCGAGCGCAAAAGTCAGCACGAGCGCCGCCAGCAATACCGGATAAATGCGCGCAAAACGGCGGATCCAGAAATTGCCGGTGTCGAGCCGGTAGTCGGGATTTTTTGCCAGACGTAGCGCGCCGCCGCGATGAATGCAGTAGCCGCTGATCACGAAGAAAATCGGCACGCCGGCCGAACCCCACGCAATCGGGAAGGTCAGGTAAGCGGCGATCGTACTCAGACTGAATGAATGGCCGACGCTCTGGTGAAAGGTCTGCATGCCCACCCATTCGACCTGGCGGCAATGAAAATAGGCGACCAGAAGCGCGGCGAAACCCCGCATGGCGTCGATTACATGTTCCTTGCCGGCGCTCTCGGCGCGCGCTTCGCTCTGCGCGCGCGGCGCGGCGGCCTTTCGTGACGGGGAAAGGGGCAGGGATGAGCCGGCGGCATCCAGTGCTGAGTCGCTCATGCGCGGTCCTTAATCTGAAGGAAGAAAAAGCTTATTCCCCGGGCACGCCGTGCGCGCCCGCGGTGCATCACATGCTAGTGCACCACGGAGGTAAAAAATCGATAAAAAATTGTGCGGGAAATCGAATTAAATGGCGATTTTGTGACGAAGTGTAATTCCGTATAAGTACTTGCTACATCGAATTATTTGCCGGTTTTGTTGTGCTAATTTAAGGCACGGATTCTCTTGACCAGAGGTGAAGTCATGAACCTGCATTTACTCGCCGGCATTGCCGTGCTGCTGATCCTTGTCGCCGCCTCCGCCTACCGGGAGGCGCTGCGCAACGAACCGATCCGCCGTTTTCGGATGAACCCGGGCAAGCTGCCCCAGCTCGACGAGAACGAATGAGCTGTGTCCGGGAGCGCCGTCGTGCATCCACCATGCGCCCCCGGACGCGCGCGAGGTGACCTGCGATCCGCTTCGCCGGATAAGTAAAATTTTCGGAATTCCAGAAAATAATTCGCTGCCCGTACGTAATTGTTTCCTGATGCATGTCACGATCCGGAATATCGAAAGCCAATCGAATTATTTATTCGAATCGAGAAAAATTAACGCACGAAATGGATTAATTTTTTTGTTAGTCTTTTCGGCGACATCGAGTGGCCGCGAGGCCCGCGAACACACTAATTTCTAACCGATGTGGGAATGCCAACCATGCTGAAAGTCACCAAAGCCGTGTTTCCCGTAGCGGGCCTCGGGACACGCTTTTTGCCGGCTACCAAAGCAAGCCCCAAGGAAATGCTGCCGATCGTCGACAAGCCGCTGATTCAATACGCGGTTGAAGAAGCGATTGCCGCCGGCATCACCGAGATGATCTTCGTGACGGGCCGCAGCAAGCGCGCTATCGAAGATCATTTCGACAAGTCCTACGAGATCGAAGCGGAACTCGAGGCACGCAACAAGCAGAAGCTGCTCGACCTCGTGCGCAGCATCAAGCCGGCTAACGTCGACTGCTTCTATGTGCGTCAGGCCGAAGCCCTCGGTCTGGGTCATGCGGTGCTGTGCGCCGAGAAACTGGTGGGCGACAGCCCGTTCGCCGTGATTCTGGCGGACGACTTGCTGCACAGCTCGAAGCCGGTGATGAGCCAGCTCGTCGACACCTTCAACCACTATCACAGCTCGGTGATCGGCGTCGAAACCATTGCGCGCGAAGACAGCCGTTCGTACGGCGTCGTGGATGGCCGCGAGTGGGAAGACAATGTGATCAAGCTGTCAGGCATCGTCGAAAAGCCGGCGCCGGACAAGGCCCCGTCGAACCTCGGCGTGGTGGGCCGCTACGTGTTGATGCCGACCATCTTCAAGCATATCCGTGCGCTCAAGCCGGGCGCGGGCGGTGAGCTGCAATTGACCGACGCGGTGCAATCGCTGCTGACCGAAGAGCAGGTGCTCGCGTACCGCTACTTCGGCACACGCTTCGATTGCGGCAGCAAGTTGGGCTATCTGAAGGCGACGGTGGAATTCGCGCTGCGTCATCCGGAAGTGAAGGCGGAATTCGAAGCGTATTTGCAAACCTATATGCAGGCGAATATGCAGGCCAGCGTGCCGGCACAGTACACGGCTGAGGCAGCTTAAGGTGTAGGAGAGTTTTCACGCAGAAGCAACGCGCAGCGCTACCGCGCAAGTTAAAACGGGCGCCGCATGATGCGGCGCCCGTCTTTCTATCCGGCCTGGTTTGGGGCTGAGATTCAAGACTCAGGCGGGCCCGAAAGATCGAGCCTTATGCCTGGGCCACTGCCCAAAAAAGCCTTTACTGCGCCTTCTTCACTTCCAGCCGGAACTTATGCAGCAACGGTTCCGTGTAGCCGCTCGGCTGTTCACGTCCTTCGAACACCAGTGCCTGCGCGGCCTTGAACGCCAGCGTGTCGAAGCCCGGCGCCATCGGCTGGTAGTGCGGATCGCCCGCGTTCTGCTCGTCGACCACCTTCGCCATGCGCTTGAAGGTCTCTTCGACCAGCTCGCGCGTGACCACACCGTGATGCAGCCAGTTCGCAATGTGCTGGCTGGAGATGCGCAGCGTGGCGCGGTCTTCCATCAGACCGACGTTGTGAATGTCCGGCACCTTCGAGCAGCCCACGCCCTGATCGACCCAGCGCACCACGTAGCCGAGAATGCCTTGCACGTTGTTCTCGACTTCGCTGCGGATCTCGTCCGCGTTCCACTTCGCTTCGGCGACGACCGGGATCGTCAGCAGGCCGTCGAGCAGTTCGTCGCGAACCTTCGCGTAGTCCGTGCGTTCGAGTTCCTGCTGAACCGCCTGCACGTCGACCTGGTGATAGTGCAGCGCATGCAGCGTCGCGGCGGTCGGCGAGGGCACCCATGCGGTGTTCGCACCGGCCTTTGGATGCGCGATCTTCTGTTCGAGCATGGCGTGCATCAGGTCCGGCATGGCCCACATGCCCTTGCCGATCTGCGAGCGGCCACGCAGGCCCGCGCTCAAACCGACCAGCACGTTGCTACGCTCGTACGCGGCAATCCATGCGCTCGACTTCATGTCGCCCTTGCGCATCATCGGGCCGGCTTCCATCGCCGTGTGCATTTCGTCGCCGGTGCGGTCGAGGAAGCCCGTGTTGATGAACGCGACACGCTCGGACGCTTCGCCGATACAGGCGAGCAGGTTGACGCTGGTGCGGCGCTCCTCGTCCATGATGCCCATCTTGATCGTGTTGCGCGGCAGCTTGAACAGGTCTTCGACGCGCGCGAACAGTTCGCTCGCGAACGCGACTTCGGCCGGGCCGTGCATTTTCGGCTTCACGATATAGATCGAACCGGTGCGCGAATTCAGCTTGTGCTTGCGGTCGTGCAGCGCGCACAGCGTGGTGATGACACCATCGAGAATGCCTTCCGGAATCTCCTTGCCGTCTTTCGTCAGCACGGCCGGATTCGTCATCAAATGACCGACGTTGCGGATAAACAGCAGCGAGCGGCCATGCAGCACGATCGGCGCCGTGCCGTTCGCGGCGGTGTACACGCGATCGGTGTTCAGACTGCGCGTGAAGGTCTTGCCGCCCTTCGTGACTTCTTCCGTCAGGGTGCCGTTCATCAGGCCGAGCCAGTTGCGATAGAGCTGGACCTTGTCGTCCGCATCCACTGCTGCAACGGAGTCTTCGCAGTCGATGATCGTGCTGACCGCGGCTTCGACCAGCACATCCTTCACGTGCGCCGAATCGGTCTTGCCGATCGAATCGTTCGCGTCGATCTGGATTTCGAAGTGCAGGCCGTTGTGCTTCAACAGCACGGCGGACGGTGCGCTCGCGTCGCCCTGATAGCCGATGAACTGCGCCGGCGTTTTCAGTTCGGTCTTGCCGCTTTTCAGCGTGACGACGAGCTTGCCGCCTTCGACGCTATACAGCGTGGCGTCGACGTGCGAGCCGTTCGCGAGCGGGGCGGCCTGGTCGAGAAACTTGCGGGCATAAGCGATCACCGCGGCGCCACGCACCGGGTTGAAGGCCTTCTGCTTTTCTGCGCCGTTGGTCTCGGGGATCGCATCGGTGCCGTACAGCGCGTCGTACAGGCTGCCCCAGCGTGCGTTGGCCGCGTTCAGCGCATAGCGCTGATTCGACAGCGGCACGACGAGCTGCGGGCCGGCCTGTTCGGCGATTTCGGTGTCCACGTGGTCGGTCGTGGCTTTGACGCTTGCCGGCGACGGCACGATGTAGCCGATGCCTTCGAGGAAGGCACGGTACGCGCGCAGATCGCGCACCGGACCCGGATTGGCGCGATTCCATGTATCGAGTTCGGTTTGCAGGCGGTCGCGCTCGGCCAGCAGCGCACGGTTTTTCGGCGCCAGCTCATGCACGAGGGCGTCGAAACTTGACCAGAATGCGGCGCTGTCGATTCCGGTGCCGGGCAGGGCTTCGGTTTCGACGAACTGGTCGAGGTTGGCGGCGACTTGCAGTCCACCGCGCGTCTTCATCTGAGTCATCGACTGCTCCATCCTTGAATGGGACCGATGAGGGGGCATCGGTCCGTGTTGTGCTTCGTTTTTATTGCCGCCGCTTTGAACGGATTCCGAATGGCTCCGGACTTAAGCGGCGATTGCCTGAATACCCGCCTTGGCGATTTGTGCGTCCTGATCCGACTTGACGCCCGACACGCCGACCGCGCCGACCACCTGGCCGTCGACGATCACCGGCACGCCGCCTTCCAGCGTGCCTTGCAGCGGTGCGCTCAGGAATGCCGTGCGGCCATTGTTGATCATGTCTTCATATACCTTGGTTTCGCGGCGGCCGATCGCCGAAGTGCGGGCTTTTTCCGTCGCGATGTACGCGCTGGCCGGCGCGCTGCCGTCCAGACGCAGCATGCCGAGTTGATGGCCGCCGTCGTCGACCACCACGATGGCAACGGCCCACTGGTTCTTCTCGGCCTCCGCGCGAGCGGCTTCGAGGATTCGGGTCGTTTCGGCAACGGTCAACACGGGTTTGCTCAGCATAATGAATTTCCTGTTTCGTTTATGGTAGGGATGCTTCTACACGTTGAATCCAGTGACGCGCCGGAGTGTGCCCGGCGCCGGCTCTGTCTTTGCCCGAGCGGTTCGATTGTGGATTTTACGTCCAAGCGCTGTCGGAAGAAACGGCCGCATCGCCCGGCCGGTTTCAGGCAGCGCGTCGAATCCCGCCGGATTCGCGCTCGCGCGGCGCAAACTCTTGCGCAGCAGGCGTTCCGGGGCGGGCCGCTCAATACGAAGCTCAATACGCCGCTCAAGTTCGGCGCAACCGATATCCGGCAACACGCGCCGGCGCTTTACAATCGGAGTTCAACACAAAAAGCGCGTGTTTCCCACACCACTCACACTATGCCTACCATCAGCGAGCTTTTCGTCTATCCGATCAAATCCTGCGCCGGCATTGCGTTGAACGAAGCACGCCTGCTCGCCACCGGCCTCGAATACGATCGATGCTGGATGGTCACCGACCCGAGCGGCGCAATGCTCACACAGCGCGCGTATCCGCGCATGGCGCTGATCAGGGTCGAGCTCGGCGAACATGAACTCGTGATCCGCGCGCCGGGCATGAGCGAGCTGCGCACGCCGCTCGACGCCGCCGGGCTGAGCGCTCCGCAGAAGGTGCAAACCGTGGTCTGGGGCGACGCGGCCTATGGACTCGACACCGGAGAAGAGAGCGCAGCGTGGTTTTCAGCGTTTCTCGGCGTGCCGTCGCGGCTTCTGCGCTTCGATCCCGAACGCGAACGGCAAGTCGATCCGGACTACACCGCTAGCGTCCCCGGGGCCACCACGTATTTCGCCGATGGTTTTCCGCTGCTGGTGATCGGCCAGGCCTCACTCGACGATCTGAACGTGCGCCTGAACAGTAAAGGCGCGCCGTCGATTCCGATGGACCGGTTTCGCCCCAACGTCGTGCTGACGGGACTCGATGCGTACGAAGAGGATTATGTCGAGAGTCTGAGTGTCGACGGCGCAGAGGAGGAGGCCGTGCAACTGCAACTGGTCAAGCCATGCTCGCGCTGTCCGATGCCGACTATCGATCAGGCGAAGGGCGCGCCCGATCCCGATTGGCCGAACGAGCCGACCGACACGATGAGCGTCTACCGGGCGAATCCGCAGCGGGATGGTGCGGTGACATTCGGCAACAACGCGCTCGTCGCGCGCGGGGCCGGAGCGTGGCTGCGCGTCGGGCAAACGGTCGACGCTGAATTGGGCTTTGGCGATTAACGCCGGCCACGCCCGGTCAGCGCCGCGAGGATCACCGGCATCGGCACGGGCTTGACGAAATGATGATTGAATCCGGAGCGTAACGACTCGCGCCTGTATTGAGCAATTTGAAGTCCCGACAGAATCGAAGCTCACTATTCTGTTTTCTTCGGTCATTCCGGCAAGGTATCTGGCACGGCTTTCTTACGAACAAATTGCCGCTCGGGAGGACGAGGTAGCGCGAATCGCACGGGATAGCGAAGCGGGCAGCCGCATCTACGCCGTGTCCTCGATCCTGCGACTGATCTGCAAGAACATCGGGTTGGGCTTCGCCACCATCGCTCCATAACGGCCGGCACACAGAGCGGATCTACAACCTGTGTAGGTATATTTCCATACCGATCGGTCAGATCGTGCGCGGTGAGTGTCGCTAAGTGCCGCGAAACACTGCCCGCACGCGTACGGTGCTGCGTCGCACCATCCCTGTGCCTCGCTGCATCAAGACGTGCCCCACATCCTGCTGACAGCAGACCCGTGTCATATGCCGCAAAGCCCCGTTCCACGGCGCTGCAGCGGGAATCTCACTCAATTGGCACAACCTTTGCGTTAAGCCTTGCCAGCGGATCAACGTGGATCCGTCGCGAGTGCAACAACAAAGTACTCGCCGCAGCACAGGTCAGGACAACGGCGTCCCCCGAACTCAGTCATCGACTGGGTTCGCGGGACGCCGTTTTTATTTCCGGAATCGCCTTCGCGCAGCAGCCAGCCGGCAGCGATTCGAGCCCAGCACATTGAGGAAGCCGCGGTCATGAAAATCATCGTTATCGGTCACGGGATGGTCGGCCACAAACTGGTCGAATGCCTGGCGCAAGACGCGGCGCATGGGCTCGACATCACCGTGCTGTGCGAGGAATCACGCCCGGCGTACGACCGCGTGCACCTGTCCGAATTCTTCGCGGGTAAGACGGCGGACGATCTGTCGCTCGTCGAGCCGGGTTTCTTCGAGCGCCAGAACGTCTTGCTGAAGCTCAATGCAAAAGCCGTGGCGATCGATCGCGACGCGCGCACCGTAACGGTATCGACCGGTGAAACCTTGCCGTACGACAAGCTGGTGTTCGCTACGGGTTCCTATCCATTCGTGCCGCCCGTGCAAGGCCGCGAACGCGCGGACTGCTTTGTCTACCGCACCATTGACGACCTCGAAGCGATGCAGGAATGCGGTGCCCGTTCGAAGACCGGTACGGTGGTCGGCGGCGGCCTGCTCGGTCTCGAATGCGCGAAGGCGTTGCGCGACATGGGGCTCGAAACGCACGTGGTCGAGTTCGCACCGCGCCTGATGGCGGTGCAAGTCGACGAAGGCGGCGGCCGCGTGCTGCGCGCCAAGATCGAAGAGCTGGGTGTGACGGTGCACACGCAGAAGAACACCTCGGCGATTGTCGATGGCGAGACGGGCACGCATCGCATGCAATTCGCGGACGGCAGTCACCTCGACACCGACATGATCGTGTTCTCTGCGGGCATTCGTCCGCGTGACGACCTCGCGCGTCAAAGCGGCCTTGCGCTCGGCGAACGCGGCGGCATCGTGATCGACAACGCGTGCCGCACCAGCGACTCGCACATCTACGCGATCGGCGAGTGCGCGCTGTGGGAGGGCAAGCTGTTCGGCCTCGTCGCGCCCGGCTACGAGATGGCACGCGCGGTGGCGAAGCAACTGCACGGCGACTCGGCGGAATTCGCCGGTGCCGACATGAGCACCAAGTTGAAGCTGATGGGCGTGGACGTCGCGAGCATCGGCGACGCGCATGGCAGCACGCCAGGCAGCCGCGCCTATCAGTTCAGCGACGAACGCAAGCAGGTCTACAAGAAGCTGGTCGTGTCCGAATGCGGCAAGTATCTGCTCGGCGGCGTGATGGTCGGCGATGCGAGCGAATACGGCACGCTGCTGCAGATGATGCTGAACCGGATCGAGTTGCCGGCGTCGCCCGAATTCCTGATCCTGCCGTCGTCCGACGGTCAGGCGAAACCGGCGCTCGGCGTCGAGGCATTGCCCGCCGGCGCGCAAATCTGTTCGTGCAACAACGTCTCGAAGGGTGACCTCTGTGCCGCCGTGTGCGCGGGCGCGACCGACATCGGCGCCTTGAAGTGCGCGACCCAGGCCGGCACGTCGTGCGGCGGCTGCGTGCCGCTCGTCACGCAGGTGATGAAGGCCGAGATGAAAAAGCAGGGCCTCGCGGTCAACAACCACGTGTGCGAGCACTTCCCGTATTCGCGCCAGGAGTTGTATCACCTCGTGCGCGTGGAGGGCGTGCGCAGCTTCGGCGAGTTGCTGTCGAAGCATGGCCACGGCCTCGGCTGCGATATCTGCAAACCGGCGGTGGCAAGCATTCTTGCGTCGTGCTGGAACGAATTCGTGCTGAAGAAGGAGCACGCGGCGCTGCAGGACACTAACGATTACTACCTCGCCAACATCCAGCGCGACGGCACCTATTCGGTCGTGCCGCGTATGGCCGGCGGCGAAGTGACGCCGGACGGATTGATCGCCGTCGGCCAGGTGGCGAAGAAGTACGGCCTCTACACCAAGATCACCGGCGGTCAGCGAGTCGATCTGTTCGGTGCTCGCGTCGAACAACTGCCGTTCATCTGGGAAGAATTGATTGCGGCCGGTTTCGAATCGGGCCATGCGTACGGCAAATCGCTGCGCACCGTTAAGTCGTGCGTCGGCTCGACGTGGTGCCGTTACGGTGTCGGCGATTCGGTGGGCCTCGCGGTTGAACTCGAGAATCGCTACAAAGGCCTGCGCACACCGCACAAGATCAAGTTCGGCGTATCCGGCTGCACTCGCGAATGCGCGGAGGCACAGGGCAAGGACGTCGGCATCATCGCCACCGAGAAGGGCTGGAACCTCTACGTGTGCGGCAACGGCGGGATGAAGCCCCGCCATGCCGAACTGCTTGCCTCGGACCTCGATAAGGAAACGCTGGTGCGCTACATCGACCGCTTCCTGATGTTCTACGTGCGCACCGCGGACCGTCTGCAACGCACCAGCGTATGGCGCGACAACCTCGAAGGCGGGCTCGACTATCTGATCGATGTGGTCGTGAACGATCACCTGGGTGTGGCCGCGGAACTCGAAGCGGAAATGCAGCACGTGGTCGACACCTACGAATGCGAATGGAAGAAGGCCGTCACCGATCCTGAAACGCGCAAGCGCTTCCGTCACTTCGTCAACAGCGGCGAGCCGGACAGCAATGTCGCCTTCGTCGAGGAGCGCGGTCAGATCCGGCCCGCGACGGTGGTCGAGCGCCGATCGAAGCTCGCTTCGATTCCTGTGGTTGCCGAAACCGTTTGATTCTTTTTTCGCGTTATTCACCGAGGACTTCCGCCATGAACCTTGACCGCCTTCCGCTTGCCTGGACGCCGATTTGCCCGCTCGACGAGATCGTCCCCAACACGGGCGTGTGCGCGCTCGTCAACGGCGAACAGGTGGCGGTGTTTCATGTGAGCAACGGCGACGCGGACGCCGTCGTGTATGCGATCGAAAACTACGATCCGGGCTCGCAGGCGGCTGTGCTCTCGCGTGGGCTGATCGGCAATCTCGGCGAGCGCCTCGTCGTCGCTTCGCCGATCTACAAGCATCACTTCGATCTGCGCACCGGCGAGTGCCTCGAAACACCGGCGTATTCCGTCAGCGCGTTCAACGCACGGGTGGAAAACGGGCAGGTGTGGGTCGCGGTGTGAGTCACTGATTTTTTGTCAACCTTCTCTTCTCGAACGACGTCGCTTGCCATGTCCTCCACTAGCGTAAAAACCGTGTGCCCCTACTGCGGCGTTGGCTGCGGAATGGTGCTGCACGTCGAGGACGGGCAGGTCGTCAAGATCTCCGGCGATAAAGAGCATCCGGCCAATTTCGGACGGCTCTGCACGAAGGGCCAGTCGGCGCACGTCGCGTTGCGCAAGTCGGGCCGTCTGGAAGGCGCGTTCGTGCGTCATGCACGCGACCAGGATCCGACGCCGCTGCCGATGGCGCAGGCGATCAGCACCACGGCGGCACGCTTGCGCGGCCTGCTCGACGCACATGGACCGGACGCACTGTCGTTCTATGTGTCGGGGCAAATGTCGATCGAGGCGCAGTACCTCGTCAACAAGCTCGCCAAGGGCTTTGTCGGCACCAACAATATCGAATCGAATTCGCGTCTTTGCATGGCGAGCGCGGGCAGCGGCTACAAGCTTTCGCTCGGCGCGGACGGCCCGCCGGGATCGTACGAAGACATCGATCATGCCGACCTGTTCTTCGTGATCGGCGCGAATATGGCCGACTGTCACCCGATTCTGTTCCTGCGGATGATGGATCGCGTGAAGGCGGGTGCGAAACTGATTGTGATCGATCCGCGCCGCAATACGACGGCGGACAAGGCCGATCTCTTTCTGCAGATCAAGCCGGGCACCGATCTGGCGTTGCTGAACGGCTTGCTGCATTTGCTGCATGAAAACGGCCACACGGATGCGGCTTTTATTGCGGACTTCACCGAAGGCTGGGACGGAATGCCCGCTTTCCTCGCGGACTACACGCCGGAAAATGTGTCGGCGATTACGGGCCTTTCTGTAGAAAACATCCGCCAGGCCGCGCAAATGATCGGCGCCGCGCCGGAGTGGATCAGTTGTTGGACCATGGGCCTGAATCAAAGCACGCATGGCACATGGCACACGAATGCGATCTGCAATCTGCATCTGGCGACGGGCAAGATCTGTCGCCGTGGCAGTGGACCGTTCTCGTTGACCGGCCAGCCCAATGCGATGGGCGGCCGAGAAATGGGCTACATGGGGCCCGGTTTGCCGGGGCAGCGTTCGGTGCTGGTCGAAGAAGACCGCGTGTTTATCGAAGATCTGTGGGGCATTCCGAAGGGTACGCTGAAGAATGAAGTGGGCAATGGCACGATCGATATGTTCACTCGCATGGCTGCGGGCGAGATCAAGGCGTGCTGGATCATCTGCACGAATCCGGTGGCGAGCGTTGCGAACCGTCAGAACGCGATCGCTGGTTTGCGCGCGGCCGAGCTCGTGATTTCACAGGATGCCTTCCTCGACACCGAGACCAACCGTTACGCCGATGTGCTGTTGCCCGGCGCATTGTGGGCCGAAGCTGAAGGTGTGATGATCAACTCCGAGCGCAACCTGACGCTGATGCAAAAGGGCATCGAACCGCCGGGCGCTGCGTTGGCGGATTGGCAGATCATCGCGCGTGTCGCGTGTGAAATGGGTTTCGCCGATGCGTTTGCCTATGCGAGCGCCGAGGAAGTGTTCGCAGAGATCACCCGTGCATCGAATCCGAAAACGGGTTACGACCTGCGCGGCGCGAGCTATCGCCGTCTGATGGAAACACCGCTGCAATGGCCGCTTGCTTCCGACGGCGCAGCAGACCGCAATCCCATTCGCTACATCAACGACGGCGTCAGCCAGACGCTGAAGGAACGGCCCGACGGCAGCCTTCCGCGGCTCGTGTTCCCGACCGCAAGCGGCAAAGCGGTGTTCTTTGCCCGCGCCTTTGCAGCCCCGGCCGAATTGCCCGATCGGGAATTTCCGATCGTGTTAAACACGGGCCGCTTGCAGCATCAATGGCACACCATGACCAAGACCGGCAAGGTCGCGATGCTCAACAAGCTGAACCCGGGCCCGTTCGTCGAGATTCATCCCGAAGACGCTGCCACGCTTGGCATCAAGGCAAAAGATCCGGTTGAGATCCGTTCGCGCCGTGGGCGTGCTGTATTGCCGGCGGTCGTCACGGAGCGCGTGCAAGCAGGCAACTGCTTCGCGCCGATGCACTGGAACGACGTCTTCGGCGACGACCTGTGCATCAACGCCGTCACCAGCGATGCAATCGATCCGATCTCGCAGCAACCCGAACTCAAGTTCTGTGCGGTCGCGCTGAGCCCGGTTGCGCTCGACGTCATCGAGCCGGTTTCGAATGCGGATGACGAGACGCTCATCGATGCGCCTGCCGCTGCAGTCGACCCGGCGACAGCAAGTGCTATATCGGCGAACACCGAGGAACTGGAAATGCCCCGCATCAATGCATTGACTAGCCTGTTGCAGCTTCCGCAGACACCCGCGCCTTCGTTCACGGAAACCGAGCGGGCGTATCTTGCCGGTTTCGTCAGTGGCCTGCGTTCGGCTGAACGACAGGGCATCGACAGCGTGCCGGTCCTTCCGGCAGGCGCGCCGTTCGATCCGGTGAACCGCTTGTATGTGGACGGTTTGCTGGCCGGACTCTATAGCCGCAGCGGAACCCATGCGGCCGCGCCGGCAGGTGCGCTTGCCGCACCGCATTCTGAAGCGGCGCATGCGTCCAGCGTGCGCATCTTGCGCGTGCGGCCCAAAGTGACCTTGCTGTGGGCCTCGCAAACCGGCAACACGGAATCGCTGACCGAGCGTTATGCCACGCGTCTGATGGAGTCGGGCTTCGAAATCCGCACGTCGTGTATGGCGGACTATCAGGTGTCGGCGCTCGCGAAAGCGCAATACGTGCTGCTGATGTCGAGCACCTTCGGCGACGGCGATTCGCCCGATAACGCGCAAGGTTTCTGGTCCCAACTGGCCAGCGACGCGGCGCCTCGTCTCGAAGGTCTGCGCTACGCGGTGCTCGCGCTGGGCGATCGCAACTACGATCAATTTTGCGGTCACGGCCGCCGTCTGGATGAACGTCTCGCTGCGCAAGGCGCGGTGCGTCTGATGGATCGCGTCGACTGCGACAGCGAGTATCAGGAGAATGCCGACGCGTGGCTCGAAAGCATCATCCTGCGCATCAAGGAAGAAGATGCCGCGCTGCACGCAGTGCCGCCGGGCGGCATGATCAATGCCGTGGTGCCCGGCGCCGTGCCGACCAAAACGCGTCCGGCCGCCTCGCGGCTCGTCAGGAACCTGCAACTGAACAAGCAGGGCGCAGCCAAGGATACGCGCTACTTCTCCTTGAGCACGGGCGACTCGGGCCTCGAATACGAAGCCGGCGATGCGCTGGGCGTATGGCCGAGCAATTGTCCTGAACTGGTAGACGAATTGATCAGCCTGAGCGGCCTGAGCGCCGACGCCGCGGTCAATGTGTCCGGTGTGGGCGACATGCGCCTCGCCGACGCGCTCGGCAAGCACTACGAAATCGCTCGCCCCAGCCCTGACTCAATGGCATTCATCGCTGCCCGAAGCAGCAACGGCGCATTGCGCGATCTGTTGACGCCGGCACGCAAATCCGATCTCAAACAATGGTTGTGGGGCCAACAACTCGCCGACGTACTCCACGAATTTCCCGTGGACCTGACGGCCACCGAATTGACCGGCATGCTCAAGCGCCTGCAGCCGCGTTTGTATTCGATTGCGTCGAGTCCGAAAGCACATCCTGGCGAAGTTCATCTGACGGTTGCCGCGGTTCGCTATAGCAATGGCCGCCGCCATCGCAAGGGCGTGTCGTCGACGTTCCTCGCCGATCGCGCCGGCGACGTGAATGTGCCGGTATTCGTGCAGAAATCCGCACACTTTCGGCCTCCTCATAGTTCTGACACACCGATCATCATGGTCGGTCCGGGAACCGGCGTTGCACCGTTTCGCGGCTTTCTGCACGAGCGGCGTGCACGCGGTGACAAGGGGCGCAATTGGCTGTTCTTCGGCGAGCAACATGCGGCCACCGATTTCTACTATCGCGACGAACTGGAAGCGATGCGTGACAGCGGTGTGCTGACCCGGCTCGACGTCGCTTTCTCGCGCGATCAAACGGAAAAGATCTATGTGCAGGACCGCATGCGCGAGCAGGGTGCGCAAGTGTGGGCATGGCTCGAAGAAGGTGCGCATTTCTACGTTTGCGGCGACGCAAACCGGATGGCCAGAGACGTCGACGCGACGCTCAGGCATGTGGTTGTTCAGCACGGTGGCATGAGCGAAGAAAAAGCCGCCGAGTATGTGGGGCGTTTAGCGCAAGAAAAGCGCTATGCACGCGACGTTTATTGATTTTTGAAGCGGCCGGCACGGTCGCGGCATCACAGTTTCAAAGAGTACGCAGTCAAGCTTCAGAAGCAGAGTCCGGATGGCATGAAGGTTGCATGTTCAGACCGGTATTCAACATCGTGACCATTCCGGTGCGCAGTGATTCAGCGCAAAGTACCAGCGCCGCGCACCAGGTTAGCAAACAATCAGTATATTTGAGGATGCCGAATGAAAAACGTGATGAGCTCCCTAAAGATTGGGGACTGGCGCGCGCTAGTGGCGTGTTTTCTCTATTTCGACACCGGCTTCACCGTTTGGGTGTTGTACGGGCCGCTCGCGCCGTTCATCAGCAAGAGCGTTGCAATGACGCCCGCGCAGCAAGGTTTGCTGGTCGCCGTGCCGGTGCTGTCGGCAGCGATCCTGCGCGTGACGCTCGGTAATCTCTATCAATCCGCGCATGGCAAGCGCATCGCGCTGATGGGCGTATTGCTGTCGGCAGTGCCGACGATCGTGCTGCCCTTGTTGCCGTTCGTGCCGTCGTACACCTTGCTGCTGGTGCTCGGCGTGTTCCTCGGCGTGGGTGGGGCGAGCTTCGCGGTGGCGCTGCCGATGGCCGGCAGCAACTATCCGCCGAAGGTGCAGGGCCTGGTGCTGGGTCTGGCCGCAGCCGGCAACATCGGCGCGGTGCTCGACGGCTTCCTGTTCCCGCAACTGGCGACGCACTACGGCTGGCAAATGGCGACCGCCGGCGCACTGCCGTTGCTGGCGATCGCCGCGATCACGCTGTACTTCTGGGCCAACGATTCCGGTATCAAATCCGGCAGTGTGCTGCGCGCATTCGGCAGCTTCGCGGTGACGCTCGTCGGTTTGATCGTGCTCGTGTTGCTGGTCGAAGCGGGCGTGTTCGGCTCCGGCAAGACCGGTGTGCTGCTGTTGCCGGTGATCGGTGCGCTGCTGGCGATCGCGGTGCTGCCCAAGCGCTATCGCTCGGTACTGTCCGAGCGTGATACGTGGGCGATCATGCTGGTGTACAGCATCACGTTCGGAGGTTTTGTCGGCATGTCGTCGTATGTTTCGCTGCTGCTGACCAACCTGTATCAGCTGTCGAAGATCGACGCGGGCCTGTTCATGGCGCTGCTTGCCGCAACCGGCGCGATCGTGCGGCCGCTCGGTGGCCTGATCGCCGACAAGGTGTCGGGCGTGCGCGCGCTGACCTTCCTGCTCGCGGTCATTTCTCTGTGCGACTTCGTTTTTGCTGCCGCAATGCCGTCGATGCTGGGCGGGATTGTGCTGCTGCTGTGCCTGTATGTGGCCTTCGGTCTGGGTAATGGCGCGACCTTCCAGTTGGTGCCGCATCGCTGGGCCGGCCGCACCGGTTTGATGTCGGGCATCGTCGGCGCTGCGGGCGGCATCGGTGGATTCTATCTGCCGGTCGTGATGGGCATCGCGAAGGAAAGCACGGGCAGCTATCAGATGGGCTTCGCGACCTTCGGTACGCTGGCGGCTTGCGCGTTCCTCGCGATCGTCGCGCTGCGCCGTCCGTGGATGGCGTGGTCGATGCACAGCAACGTGATGCACGCGCACGCAACGGAGTAATGCAATTCGGCATCCGCGCCGAGGCTTGTCTGCCGATGGCGGTCATGCGGCGCGGATGCCGGCTGGCGAGAAGAGGTCAATCGAATCATAAGCAGATGACATGAGCATCACGAAAGATCGGGTTCAAGCACCGCCGTCCGAAGCGGACGTCTCCAGCGAGGTATTGAGCTCGTTGATCAACATGGCGGGCCGTCAACGGATGCTGTCGCAGCGCATCGCGTTGCAGTCGATGTTGGCGTTTCAACAGTTCGACGGTGCGATGGTGATCGCGCGGGAGACCTTGCGTACGTTTTCAGACAGCCACACGGCGCTGGTGCAAGGCCGCGACGGCTTGCCCGGACTGTTCTCGCCGGCGTTGCGCGAAGCTTTTCACGGCAGCGGGAACGTTGCGAAGAAGATCACGGACTTTATCGCGCTGGCCTCGGTGGCGTTGGAAGCGATCGAACGCGGCTCGCCGCGCGCCAATGAAGCACTGAACGCGTTGATCGGTTCCGTCGATCCGTTGCTGACGCATCTGCACACCGTGACCGCTGTCTACGAGCAGGAAAGCCGGCGCATTGCGCGGGCGCAGAAGAAGGGCCAGCAGGATCTCATCGAGCGGATCAAAGCGATCGCAAAGGAAGCACATATTGTCTCGTTCAACGGCCAGATCGTGGCGAGCCGCTCGAATGTGACTGGCCGGGAGTTCGCCGTGATAGCGGGCGTGATGACTTCCATCACCAAGGAACTTGAGGCTGTGGTGACCGCGTTTGTGCAGAAGACTTCGGCGGGATAAGCAAACGCCTGTGGCGACCTGTTTGGCTGTCCCTCAGTGGAAAAGCAGGGTGCCACCTGAGAATATGCAGGCAGATACTTGCATGTCGTCGGTTGCGAGCCTAATATGCAGTCAGGAGGCTGCATATATGACAATCTCATCTGACACACCCAACAACGCGTCGACTGACCGCATCGAAAAACAGATCCTGCTGAAGGCGCCGCGCTCGCGAGTGTGGCGCGCGGTGTCCAACGCTGAGGAATTCGGCAAATGGTTTTGCGTAGATTTCAGCGGCAAACAGTTTGTCGCCGGACAATCCGTGCAAGGCAACATCACCTATCCGGGTTATGAGCATCTGGTCATGGACGCGCTGGTTGAGCGCATCGAGCCGGAACATCATCTGTCGTTTCGCTGGCATCCGGCCGCGGTCGATGTGTCGGTCGACTACTCGCCCGAGCCCACCACGCTGGTCGTATTCGAGTTGAGCGAGGTCGATTCGGGCACGTTGCTGCGGGTGGTCGAATCGGGTTTCGATCAAATTCCCGCCGCACGTCGCGAGGAAGCGTTCCGCATGAATAGCGGCGGGTGGGAAGAGCAGTTGATCAACATCGAAAAGCATGTAGCCAAGGGATAAGCCGCCTGTGGGCAATGCGCGAGTGAAGGCGGCTATGCTGCGAAGTTCTGCGCAGATTTTTGCGGCGCTCGGCGACGAAACGCGACTGCGTCTGATCGCCGTGTTGTGCGCGGGCAGTGCGATGTCGATCGCGCAGTTGACCGCCGGCACGGAGATTACGCGGCAGTCGGTCACGCAGCATTTGCAGGTGCTTGCCAATGCGGGCCTCGTGCGCGACGTCAAGGTGGGCCGTGAACGCTTGTGGGCGTTCGAGCCGGCGCACCTCGAAGAAGCGCGGCGAGCGCTCGAAGCGATCTCGCAGCAGTGGGATCACGCGTTGCTGAGGTTGAAGGCGGCGGTGGAGGGGGATTGATGCCGTTGGCGGTCGCCCGCGTTCAGAAAATCAGAATGTATACGGAACGTGAACATCGCCAAAAATTGAACACCTGTGGCCTGGAGCCGCTCACAGCGCGGCTCCAGCGCAGCAATCCCCTAACCCTCAGAACTTGTGCCGCAGCGCGAGCCGCACAGCCACCTGATTCCCCGTCGACGACGGCGCCTGCACACCCGGAATGAACGCGTTGTCGAGAATCGAATTGGTCGAGTCGCCAGCGACCTTCTGATACTCACCCTGCACATAAACGTCCGTGCGTTTGGACAGGTTGTAATCCGCCATCACACCGACCGAGTGAATCTTCGGCTTCACGTTGCCAGTCGACGCATCGTAGTTCTCCATCGTGTACACATACTGCGCGCCGATAAAGAAGGCCGGCGTGAACTGGTATTTGCCGTTCACTTCGAAGTTCTGGTACTTCAGCGTATTCAGGCTGACACCCGATGCCGCCAACGGGATGCCGATATAGCCGTTGCCGGTCGGGTCCTTATAGTTGGAGTTGGTGTAAGCAAAACCGGCGGTCGCCGAACCGAACGTGTAGTTGATGCCGGCGCCGAACACCCGCATGCGTCCGGCGATGAAGCTCGCGTCGTTCGCGGTGATCGCGCCGGTCGAGCCTGCGCCCGGATTGTTCGCCTGCAGGTACGCGGCTGCAATCAGCAGGCCGCCGTTCGCGTACTGGCCACCGAAGCTATAGGCGCGGTTGTTCGCGAAGTTCGTGTCGTTGCTGAAGCTGTACACGCCGCCGAACTGGAAGCCCGCGATTTCCGGGCTCGCGTACTTCACGCTGTTGCCGAGACGGAACGAGTTGTCCGTATTGTCGTTGTCGTACGGATGCGCAAACAGGTAGCCGGCCCAGTTGCCGTTGGCGGTGGTTTGCGCGAGGTAGTCGACCACCGAGTCGTACTGGCGCCCGAGCGTGACCGTGCCGAACCGGTTGTCGCTCAAGCCCACATAGGCCTGGCGGCCGAACATGCGGCCGCCCTGGTTAAGCCGCCCCGAGCTTACGTCGAAGCCGTTTTCCAGTTGAAACACGGCCTTCATGCCGCCGCCCAGATCTTCCGAACCCTTCATGCCCCAGCGGCTGCCTTGCGCATAGCCGCTCGCCATTTCCCAGACCGCGCCGCGCCCGGCGTTGTTGGTGTAATCAATGCCTTCATCGAGCACGCCGTACAGGGTCACGCTGCTTTGCGCGAAGGCGGACGGGGCCGCCAGCGAGGTGAGTGCCGTGAAGGCGGCGGTGGCGATGACATTCTTTTTCATTGTGAACTCCAGACGTTGGTAATGAGTGACCCCAGTGGTTCGAAACGGGGTTCGACCGCTTGCAAAGGCCGCTGCTTTTGGCAAAGCCCGGATTCTGCTATTCGGGATGGGATTCGCGTATGAGGCACATCCCTGGATAAACGTGATTTTTTCGAATGTTTGTCCCGCGAATTATTCGCTTGTGGCGCGCCGTGCCGGAGAGAAAAATTCCGTTCACGCACCTTTGGCATGAAGGCGATAGCCGAAGGCAATGCACCACCGCACCAGGTTTTCAGGAGACGACATGCGACTCGGTCGGAATTTTGCTAACGGCTGCTTTATCGACGCGGCAAGCGACGAGCTCATCGCCGTCACCAACCCCGCCACCGAAGCCGTGATTGCCCACGTCACGGGCGCCACCGAAGCCGAGGCTATCGCCGCAGTCGACGCCGCAGCCGCCGCCCAGAAGGGCTGGCGCAAGCTGCCTTCGGCCGAGCGCGCGGTCTATCTGCACAAGCTCGCCGACGCGCTCACCGAATGCGCGCCTGCCATTGGCGCGGCGCTCGCGCTGGAGTCGGGCAAGAGCGTCGCCGACGCCACCAGCGAAGCGATCTACGCCGGCCAGATCACCCGCTACCACGCCGAATGGGCGCGCCGCATCGAAGGCGAGGTGATTCCGAGCGACACGCCCGACGAAAACCTCGTGCTGCATCGCGAGCCGATCGGCGTGGTCGCGTGTCTGATCCCATTCAATTACCCGGTCTATACGTTCATGCGCAAGGTGGCGCCCGCGCTGATCGCCGGCAATACCGTGGTGGTGCGCCCGAGCAACAACACGCCGACATCGGCGTTCGAGATCGCAAGAGCGGTTGAGAAGGCAGGGTTGCCGGCCGGCGTCGTGAACATTCTCGCGATGAATCACGCAACCGCCGAAGCGCTTTGCACGCATCCGAAGGTCGGCATGATCACGCTGACCGGCAGCGTCGGCGCGGGCCGCAAGGTGCTCGAATACTGCAAGACGAACATCGCCAAGCCGTCGCTCGAACTGGGCGGCAAGACGCCCGCGATCATCGAGGCAGATGCCGATCTGGAGAAGGCCGCGCGCGATCTGGTCGCATCCAAAACCACTCACTGCGGGCAGCTTTGCACGGCGATCGAACGCGTCTACGTGCAGGAAACCGTGCATGACCGTTTCGTCGCGCTGCTGAAGAAGCACATGAGCGCGGTGGAAAGCGGCGATCGCAGCGAACAGCCGTCGCTGATGGGGCCGCTTGTCAACGACGCGTCGCGCCAGTCGATTCACGGCATGGTCGAACGCGCGCTCGCCGCGGGCGCCACGCTCGAAACCGGCGGCAGGCTGCCGCAAGGCAAGGGCTTCTTCTATCCGGCCACGTTGCTGTCGAACTGCCGTCAGAACATGGAAATCATCCAGGAAGAAACCTTCGGTCCGATCATGCCGGTCGTCAAATACCGCACGCTCGACGAAGCGCTGGAAATGGCCAACGACCATCAGTTTGGTTTGTCGTCGGTGCTCTATACCGAGAACTACCGCAGTGCGATGAAGGTCGCCAACGGCATCGAGGCAGGCGAGTTGTATGTGAACCGTACGCCGGCCGATCCGTATCAAGGTTTCCATGCGGGCTGGAAACGCTCGGGTCTCGGCGGCGACGACGGCAAGCACGGCATGCTCGAATTCACGCAGACCCGTCTCGTAGTCATGAAGTACTAAAGCTGAAAAGCTGAAACCGGCGCGTGCCGTGCGATTCGGAGTAGACGGCACGCGTCGCCTTGAAACCCGCAGAAACGCAGCAAGTCCGCTGCACTTATAAAAATATTTGAAGACCCGGCGGCCCGGTGAACCGGCGCTGTGTCTTCCAGGAGCGCTCACGTGTCATCTCAGCCCGTTCAAACCACCGCTGCGCTCGCCTCAAGCGCCGCGGAAACCGCATTGCAAGCCAACAAGGCTCAACGCTACATCCAGCTCATGTTGCTGGTCTTGGCGGCCGGCGCGATTTACCCGATTCTGTATCTGCGGCAGGTCTATCAGCCGACGATGCTCGAAGTGTTCCACATCACCGATAGTCAACTCGGCTATCTGTATTCGTCGCTCGGCACGATCTTTCTGCTGAGTTACTTGCCGAGCGGCTGGCTCGCCGACCGGATCGCGCCGCGCCTCCTGATCTGCTTCTCGCTGATCGCAACCGGCGTGCTCGGCCTGTGGTATTCGACCGCACCGTCGTTCCAGATGTTGATGCTGATCTTCGGCGGTTGGGGTTTGACGACTGGATTGACCTTCTGGGCCGCCGTCATCAAACGCGTGACGATGATCGCCGGCACGCACGAGCAGGGCCGTTTCTTCGGTTTGCTCGACGGCGGACGCGGCCTGATCGAAGCGATGCTCGCGACCATCGCGATCACGCTGTTCGCGTGGTTCACGCAGACCAGGGGTGAGCCGGTTGCGGCTGGTTTCAAGCTGGTCGTCTACATGTACGCGTTTCTGTGCATCGCACTTGGCGTGGTGCTTGCGCTTGTTAAAGATAAGCAAGGCGCTAAAGACGCCGCCGCCAACCGTGCCACGAAGAAACGCAGCAACGTGCTGGTCGATCTGAAAACGCTCGCGTCGATTCCTGAGTTGTGGCTGGTCGCGGCTATCGTGTTCTGCGGTTACCAGGTGTTCTGGGCTACTTACAGCTTCTCCGCGTATCTGCATGAAGGCGAGATCGGCTTGACGGTGGTGATGGCCGGCACGATCACTACGCTCAAGCTGTGGATGCGTCCGATCGGCGGCATCGGCGGCGGTTTTCTCGGCGACCGTTATTCGAAGGTCTCAGTGCTGGTGATCGCGCTCTTCCTCGCTGCATTGTCGCTGCTGGGTCTGATGGCGGCGCCGCGTATCTCGAGCCATGTGCTGCTGGTGTTCCTCGTGTTGTTCATCGGTATCCTGACTTACGCGATTCGCGGGCTGTACTGGTCGCTCCTGGATCGCTGCAATATCCCGGTCGAAACGATGGGCCTCGCCATCGGCCTGATCTCCGTACTCGGTTATTCGCCCGACGTGTTCCTGCCGTTGATCAACGGCTATCTGACGCAGAACTTCCCGGGCGTCTTCGGTTACCAGCTTTACTTCGGCTATGTGGCAGGAATGGCGGCGCTCGGCGGCTTCGCCGGCCTGGCGCTGAGAAACATGCTTAACAAAAAAGGGGTTGCGTAAATGAAAGTCGTCTCGCTCGAAACGCATATCGTCGCCGTACCGCCGCCGCACGTGGGCGGCATGTACTGGATCTTCGTCAAGCTCAAGACCGATTGCGGTATTGAAGGCGTCGGCGAAATCTATTCGGCGACGTTCCATCCGAAAGCGATGACCCACATCATCGACGATGTATTCGGCCGCTATCTGCTCGATAAGGATCCGCACCATATCGAACGGCTCTGGCGCGAAGCGTATTCGAGCGGCTTCACGCAACGCCCCGATCTCACGATGATGGGCGTGGTGAGCGGGCTGGAAATGGCGTGCTGGGACATTATCGGCAAGGCGGCGAACAAGCCGGTGTATGAACTGCTCGGCGGCATGGTGAACCAGCGTCTGCGCTCGTACACCTATCTGTATCCGAAGAACAGCCGCGGCGAATACGACTACGACGATCCCGATCTCGCTGCCGAATGTGCGGTTGAAAACGTCAAGCGTGGTTTCACCGCGGTGAAGTTCGATCCGGCAGGTCCGTACACGGCGTATTCGGGTCACCAGTTGTCGATGGAAGTGCTCGACCGCTGCGAGACCTTCTGCCGCCGCGTGCGTGAAGCCGTCGGCAGCAAGGCCGATCTGCTGTTCGGCACGCATGGGCAGATGGTGCCGTCGTCGGCAATCCGGCTCGCCAAGCGCTTCGAGAAATACGATCCGTTGTGGTTCGAAGAACCGGTGCCGCCGGGACAGGAAGGCGCGATGGCGCAGGTCGCGCAGCACACGAGCATTCCGATTGCGGCGGGCGAGCGCCTGACCACCAAGTATGAATTCTTCAAGCTGCTCGAAGCGGGCGCGGCGTCGATTCTGCAACTGAACGTGGCGCGTGTGGGCGGCCTGCTCGAAGCGAAGAAAGTCGCGGCGATCGCCGAGGTGTATTACGCGCAGATCGCGCCACATCTATACAACGGTCCGATCGGCGCGGCCGCCAGCATTCAGCTCGCAGCCTGCACGCCGAACTTCCTGATTCAGGAAAGCATCGGCACGTGGGATGGTTTCCATGCGGCCGTATTGAAGAAGCCGATTCAATGGGAAGACGGCTACATCATTCCGTCGCAGGAACCGGGCTTGGGCGTGGAGTTGAACATGGACGTCGTTCGGCAGCACACGCCGTACACCGGGGAGCGTCTGCATCTGCAGATGGCAGCACAACCTGCCGACGTGAAGGATCTCGCGCCGGCCAAGGGTTGAGGCCGGGCTGAAGCTGCCGGGTTTCAAGCCGTGGGTTTCAGGCTGCCGGGTTTCAAGCTGTTTTACGCATTCAATGGATTGGGCGCCGCTTGGCGACATAGAGCATGAACTACGATTACATCATCGTCGGCGCGGGTTCGGCGGGCTGCATTCTCGCCAATCGCCTTTCGGCGTCGGGCCAATATTCGGTGCTGCTGCTCGAAGCGGGCGGCAAGGACAGCTCGTTCTGGTTCAAGATCCCGGTGGGTTTCACCAAGACGTACTACAACGAAACCTATAACTGGATGTACTACAGCGAGCCCGAAAAGGAACTCGACAACCGGCCGATCTATTGCCCGCGCGGCAAGGTGCAGGGCGGTTCCGGCTCGATCAACGCGATGATCTACGTGCGCGGCCAGCCGCATGATTTCGACGACTGGGCTGCGGCGGGCAATCAGGGCTGGGCGTTTCGCGACGTGCTGCCGTATTTCCGCAAGCTCGAATCGCATCCGCTCGGCAACACGGAGTATCACGGCGCGGACGGCCCGATCCGTATCTCGCCGATGAAAGATGCAGTTCATCCGATCTGCCACGTGTTCCTGAAAGGCTGCGACCAGGCCGGCTACAAGCGCAGCGACGACTTCAACGGTGAACGATTCGAAGGCGCGGGCATCTACGACGTGAATACGCGCAACGGGCAGCGTTCGTCGAGCAGCTTCGAATATCTGCATCCGGTGCTGACGCGCAAGAACCTGACGGTCGAGCGAGACGTGCTCGCGAGCCGCGTGCTATTCGACGGCAACCAGCGGGCAATTGGTGTGAGCGTGACGCAGAATGGTGCCACGCGGCAGTTCATGGCGAACCGCGAGGTGATCCTGTCGGCGGGCGCGGTCGATTCGCCCAAGCTGCTGCAACTCTCAGGCGTAGGCGACAGCGCATTGCTGGCGAAGCATCGCATCGTGATGGTCAAGGAACTGCCCGCTGTGGGGCAGAATCTGCAGGACCATCTGTGCGTGAGCTTCTACTATCGCGCGAACGTGAAGACGTTGAATGACGAAATGCGCCCGTTGCTCGGCAAGCTCAAGCTCGGCCTGCAGTATCTGCTGACGCGCAAGGGGCCGCTCGCGATGAGCGTGAACCAGTCGGGCGGGTTCTTCAAGGGCAACGATCAGGAAGTGCAGCCGAATCTGCAGTTGTACTTCAATCCGCTGTCGTACCGGATTCCGAAGAGCAACAAGGCGAATCTCGAACCCGAGCCGTATTCGGGCTTCCTGCTGGCATTCAACCCGTGCCGGCCGACGAGCCGTGGTTCGATCGAGATCGCGTCGAACCGTGCCGAAGACGCCGCGAAAATCCGCATCAACGCGTTGACCACGGAGAAAGACATCGACGAAGTGATCCAGGGTTGCGAACTGGTGCGCAAAGTGATGGCTTCGCCGGCGTTGAAGGAGATCACGGTAGAGGAAATCTCGCCGGGACCGCAGGTGAATACGCGCGAAGGCTTCCTGCAGTATTTCCGCGAGCAATCGGGTTCGATCTATCACCTGTGCGGCTCGTGCGCGATGGGCGACGACCCGCGCACCTCGGTGGTCGATGCGCGGTTGCGGGTGCACGGCATTACCGGCTTGCGCGTGGTCGATGCGTCGATCTTCCCGAACATCACATCGGGCAACATCAATGCGCCGACGATGATGGTCGCGGAGAAGGGCGCCGAGATGATCCTCATGGACGCTGCCGTCGAAGCTGCCTTTAAACCCGAAGCGGCGGAGCTCGCTGCGGCCGCCTGACTTCGCCCGGCTCAATCCGCTTCGCCCAACTGCGCCGACTCCGACGAATCGAGCGCGCGCTCGGTCAACCAGATCTCCTGCTGCAGCCAGTCGCGGAACAGCGCGACGTGCGGCAGCTCGTCCTGTTCCGCACGCGTGACGAGCCAATACGACTGATGTCCGTCGACGTGCACGTTCAGCACCTGTACGAGTTGGCCTTCCGCGAGTTCGCGCCCGATCATGTGACGATCGGCGATGGTCACGCCGAGCCCGTCGATAGCGGCCTGGATCGCGTGATCGAGCAGATCGAATTCGTAGCCGCCGCGGGTGTCGACGTTCTCGATGCCGGCGGCCTTCAACCAATGCTGCCAGGTCAGATAGCGCTGATCGGCGCTCGCGAGCACGTGCAGCAGCGTGAACTGATTCAGATCGATGGCCGCGCGGCCTGCCTCGCGCGCGAGCAACGCGGGGGCGCAGACGGCGATGTGCCGTTCGTTCATCAGCAAGCGGTTGTCCACGCCTTCCCACTCGCCGTTGCCGAAGCGGATGGCGCAGTCGAGCACGCCCGATTCGGCGAGATTGTCGTCGATGCGGGTCGACAGGCTGAGTTCGAGATGCGGATGCGCGTCGCGCAGACGTCCGAGACGCGGCATCAGCCAGCGGCTCGTGAAGGTGGGTGGCGCGTTGATACGCAGACGGTTGCGATGGGTTTTCTCCTGCAAGCTGCGAACCGTGAGCTCGATCCGGTCGAATGATTGTTGCAGTGCTTGCAGGAGAATGCGGCCGGCGGCCGAGAGTTCGAGGTGGTGATGGTGACGCTGGAGCAAGGTCTCGCCGAGTTGGGCTTCCAGTTGCCGGACTTGCCGGCTGACCGCGCTTTGCGTCACGTTCAGCAGTTCCGCTGCGCGCGTGAAGCTGCCCGTGCGGCCGGCGACTTCGAAGGCTTTCAGCGCGTTCAGCGCGGGCATTTTGCGTTTCAAGATTGGGCACCCAAGGGTAGGCTGACGCGCAGCGGCGCGGGTGCCTGGTATTTTACTGTGTTGCCCTCGAGGTGTTACAGGTCTGCACGTCTTGCGGCGACGATGTGTTCGTGCCGCAAGACGTGCAGCGACCGGTCAATACGCGATGCAGACCGACTTGCTTTCCGTATATAAGCATCCACAATGGCCTTGCCGTGCTCACGTCCGATCCCCGACGCCTTGAACCCGCCGAACGGCATGGCGGGATCGACCATGTTGTGCGTGTTGACCCAAACGGTCCCCGCTTCGATGCCGTCAACCAGCCGCAGCGCCTTGTCGAGCTGATTCGTCCACACACTCGCGCCAAGACCATATTCCGATGCGTTGGCCTGAATCAGGACCTCATCGATATCGTCATAAGGCATCGCCACCAGCACCGGTCCGAAAACCTCCTCCCTGACCACGGAAAGCGGCTTGCATGCGCGATTGGCAATGACCGGCGGGCGGACAAAGAAGCCATCCGCATCAACGGCCGCGTCACGTGACAGGATCTCGCCGCCTTCCTGGCGGCCTTGCGCGATCATTCCCATGACCTTGTCGCGGTGCCGTGCGGAAACCATCGGGCCCATCTGCGTAGCCGCATCGAAACCGGAACCTAATGCGATTCCATCGGCCACGGCGGCGATACCTTCCACCACTTCGTCGTAAATCGAGCGCGCAACGTACAGGCGGGAACCCGCGGTACAGACCTGCCCGTGGTTGAAGAAAATCGCGCCGGCGGCGCCTTCGATCGCTTTCTTCGGGTCGCAGTCGTCCAGTACGATCACGGGGCTCTTGCCGCCCAGTTCCAGCGATGCGCGTTTCAGATCGCCTGCGCATTGGCGGCCGATGATGCGGCCCACTTCTGTTGATCCCGTGAAGGTGACTTTGTTCACGAGCGGATGCTTGACTAGCGCTGCGCCGGCGGTTTCGCCGCGGCCTGTGACGACGTTGAATACGCCCGGAGGGAAGCCGGCTTCATAGGCCAGTTCGGCCAGGCGGATTGCTGTTAAAGGCGTTTCTTCCGCTGGTTTCAGCACGACGGTGCAACCGCATGCGAGGGCTGGGGCGATCTTCCAGACCGCCATCAGGAGCGGGAAATTCCACGGCACGATTGCGGCGACTACGCCTGCTGGGACGCGTTTTGTTGAGGCGTTGTAGCGGGTGCCGGGTGGGAAGGGGATCGACACGTCGAAGGTGGTGCCCTCGATTTTGGTGGCCCAGCCGGCCATGTAGCGGAGCCATTGGACGCTGCCTGAGACTTCCAGCATCTTGGAGAAGGCTATTAGTTTTCCCTGGTTTAGGGTTTCTAATGTGGCTAGTTCGTCAGTGTGTTGTTCTACCAGGTCGGCTAGTTTTAGCATCAGACGTTCACGAGCGGCTGGCGGCATTCTGCGCCAGGTGTCTGACTCGAAGGCTGCTTTTGAGGTTTTGACCGCGTGGTCGATGTCGGTTTCTGATGCGTCTGGGAGGTGGGCTAGTTCTTCGCCTGTCGATGGGTTGTAGATGGGGAAGGTTTTGCCTGCGGCGCTTGGGGTTTTTTCGCCGTTGATGAACATTGTGGTTGGCAGCTTTGCTGGGGTTTTCTGTTCGGGCATCATTTGTCTCCGACGGGGCGATGGTGGTGGTGCTATTCGGTTGTCGCTTTGTTTGCTTGCCTGGGGCTTTGGCCTTTCCTTGAATTGCTAGTGGTCTATTAGCGTTGCCCCTGTGCGGGGCGGCACCTACTTTTCTTTGCATGCCGCGTAACTATTCAGCGCTTGTAAACTGCCACCAGGCTGTGCATAGTGAAGGACATGACGAAGATGCCCGATTTCAAGGACCTGACGCACGAACAGAA